>NZ_QVLZ01000005.1:0-48421 GCF_003435205.1 Bacteroides sp. AF32-8BH
GTCTGGGCTTTGCGCATAAAAAAGGCTGTGTCAGCGTTTTGACACAACCTCATAAATGTAAAGTAAACTTTAGAACGTCATAGGTACGCCTACCATGACACCAAGTGTCTTATCTTCTGCAGGAATTAGCGAGGACATCACATATTGGCTGGAATTGTTGTACAAAGCCGGCCAGCTTTTAATGAAGAATTTGTGTTTTTTAAAGTAACCATCTAAAATAGGTGACAGACATTTGTCGAACTCTTCGTGATTAGGATTGCTTGTATCGAACGGTGTATAATCTCCAAAAGTGATAGAACCATCTGAATTCTTCTGATAGTTGAATGTATAATAGAATCCGTAAGTATCGGCTCCTAATGAACCGTTTTGATATATTTTATAACCAATCTCCACTATACTTCCGTCTGTGTACATGTGTATGGCAACATACACAATATAGAATTGAGTTTGAGTGAATGCAAATAAATTCGAAACAGCAGCTTTATGTTTATCAAAATATTCGGATGACCATTGATTTTGTATATCGTTGTACACTACCATTGTCTGATGAATTGCTCCTGGAGGTGCATTGAATAGAGGAACAATTGGTGTAGTACCTCCTTTAATTTCAAGTATATCATTGCCTACTTGTGTAGTGTATCCGGTGGATGTCTTGTTGAACTGATAAATTTCGTAACCATTAAGGATTAACGGGTTCATCATTACGATATTTCCGTTCAGGTCTATTTTAGAACCTTCTATTTGTAGGGTCGGATTTCCATTGTTAGCGGATAAGAAACCTGTTTTTCTACCATTAGATACAAAATCATACGCTTGTCCTTTATAACTGAAAGTGAAGTATTTTTTTTGATAGATAGGAGCCTGATCCTGATTTTCCATTAAGGCGCCATTTTTGATGGCCTCTCTTTCCTCATTGGTAGCTTTAGTCAGTGTAGCTTCCATTTTGTTTTTTCTTCCTTTTAGGAGAAACTGATCGTTTTTGTAGGATATAATCTCGTATTCGTAGTCTGCTCCTAATCCGGTTCCTGCTTGTCCTGCACCATTCATCAGCTGGTTGGGATCTGCAAAGATAGATAAGAAAGAGTATGTATCAAATGATATAGTTGGTCCTTGTAGTGGCTTGAGTATATAGCTACTTTCAAACGGACTTGCTTTCAAGTCGCGGTAATATTCTACATAATCGAACATCATAGATACTCGATTGTCTGCAGTGAATTGCATCCATAAGGTGTGAATACCTCCTAATTGGGTATTTATTTCTGCAATCCATCCATCGGGAGCTCCTGTGAGTATATCAGTATATTCCTGCATTTTAGTTTGAATCCGTTTATCCGGGTTTTCCATATAAATGTCGGTTTCATTATTGCAAGATGAAAATATACTGCACAATGCTACACAGGTTAGAAGATAATATGTATAAACTATTTTCATAATTATTTATTCTGGAGTGTTTTCATTTACAATTTGATTAATAGCATCTTGTACTAAAGATACTAATCCTTTATTTCCCATTGCGTCGTCATAAAACTGTACGTTCCATACATTTTTAAAGTAATTGATCACAATTTCTTCTTTAGCCAGTAATCTGGTTAAAGCCGTTTGTGCCTGATTGGCAAGGGCTATACGCTGTGCTGTTTCTTCTGCTGTTTCTCCCTCTGAAGGAGGAGACGTTGTTAAACTTTTGAGCAAATTAATTCGATAGTCACGCCATTCTTTTCCATACACCATAATTAATGATGCCACTTCAACGAAATCTTCATCAACTCCCGACATTGCGTATGCGGAATAGAATCCGGCAAGTAATGCGCTTACTTCCGTTTCAGAAGTCCATCCTGTCGGATTATAATCTCCGGCGGATATATCTTTGAAACTGGAATCATACATTTTGGTTTGATGGAGAATATGAGCGAATTCGTGTTCAATGGTATGCATGATAGAACGTATCCAGTCTGCATCACTCGGATTGTAGCTATTACCATCAAATAGTGTAATTTTACGAGCGCCTTCAGCCTGTCCTAATACTTGACTGCCATCTGCATTATATTCCGGGCTACCTACCAAAATGATTTTCTTAGGTGTCATTTCTCTAAGAAATTTATCTCCTGCCAATTGTTTATAAGGCTCAAACCACACTCGTTGAATCATATCCATAGAAGGTTTTACGAAGCGTTCCATAATGGGGACTAGTTGGGCGGTAGTGTTCAGTTCATAACTGTTCCATTTATATTTCACTTCGATATTGTAAGCTTGGGTATAGTTTTCATATAACCATTTATCCAGTTCATTTTTTTGCTCGTCATTTCCACCCAATCCATAAATCTCTTGGTCAAGATTGAGTTTGTCCTCATTACAGGCAGTGAAAATAACAGTACTAATGCAGAATAGTAGCATGAAATATGCTTGTATCCATTTGGCAATGTGATTTGTTGTTTTCATTTTATTCCCATGTATTATTTACGTTATTTCTTGGATTAAGTTTTATTCCCGAAATAGTTGCCATTTCCGGAATTTGTAGTACCCTTCGGTCGTCGTCCGGCATTAAGCTGGACTTGCTGCCGTTAGCTTGGGTATGGGTGACGGGGATATTCCAGCGTACAATATCATACCATCTAAGTCCTTCATTATAAAACTCTATACTTCTGAAATCAAGTATTGCAAGTAGGATACCTTTTTTCAAATCACTCCAAGAGTCTGTCTGATTGTACTTATTGATGAAGTGATCAGTATTATTAAGTTTGGTTTTATAGAAATTGAGTATCTTATCGCGTGTAATACATAATTCTTTAGAATCATAATATCTGCTTGATGCCGGGCTTCTTGCTATAACAAAACGTTGGCTGGCATATAAATTTAGATCAGCGATAGCTTTGTCATATTGGTTAAGCATTAGGTAGGCTTCTGCACGGTTTAATAACACTTCTTCCATTCTCAAAACAGGAATATTGGCATACGGCAAAAAGTTGGATGCGTCTAAAGATTCTTGTTTAGTAAATTGGGTAAATTTAGGTATGAAGTAGAAATTGGATGTACCGTAATAGGGAATAGCCCACATGCCATTTGTAACATTATCTGCATTGATTGTCTTGCCAATGTCAGTAGAAGATAAACCATATCTTGAATAGAAGGGTAATTCTCCCCAGGCGATTGAAGACAATGCTTCTGTAATCAATAAATTGGCATTGGTGGAAGAACTGCAGAAATACGAACGCATTTCAATATATCCGCTTGCATCCATGTAAGTTGTTGCAAAAGGATGAAAGTTGTTGCTTACAAACGAAAATGCAGGATCATCTTTTGAGATATATTGTTGCGGTGTACCATCTTGATTTTTAAGAGGTTCTCCTTTACTATCCGTCAATGTTTCAAATTGTGACGGTATGGAAATGAGTTGATTGGCATATTCAAGTACCTTATCATATTGTTTCATTAATAGATAAAGACGGGTACCAAAGGCGGCAGCTGATTTCTTATTGAAATGATATTTGGGAGCTGTATAAATGCTTCCATCCGTCATAAGAGGATAACTGTCCTCAAAATCTTGTGTGATTTTTCTATAAGTGTCTGCCACTGTCTCCCGGTCATATTGTTCTACTGGCTGTGTTTCTGGTTTCTCTACATAAGGAATACCCGGATATAACGATGCAGTCGATTCGTCATATTGTTGGGCAAAGAGTGAAGCAAGACAAAAATGTGAGAAGGCTCTGGTCATGAGTGCTTCTCCCTTTTGATTGATTGTGCTTGAAGGTGTTCCTAACTCGTCGATAGAAATAAGCGCCTGGTTAGATACTGCAATAGCTGCATAGCATCCTGTCCAGAAGTTTTCGAAGGAATCATTTCCATCTTCTATCACGTCTTTCCATAAGAAATTTTCACCCATAAAGCTGAATAATGCTCCTGGTTGCGCACCAGAGTAAACACTTCCGAAGTCGGTTATGTAATCACAACGGGTATTGACAATAGCCGCATAAGAAACTTTAGGATACGCATTTACTAGTAATGCGGATACTTTATCCGGAGAATCTATTTGAGTACGTTCGTCGGGTACTTTGTCCAGAAAGTCAGAGCAACTGGTACAAAAGGACATGATTCCAATATATAAGTATATTTTAATTCTCTTCATTGTATAAGGATGATTTAGAAACTGACATCTAATGAAAAAATAACTTGTTTTTGTATCGGTTGGGCTACGCCACCGGTATTGACAAATTCAGGGTCTTGTCCATTCAATTTTTTATCAGAGTATAGTAACCATAAGTTTTTGCCGGTTACTCGTAAACGAATATCAGAGAACAACTTCCACGATTTAAAAAGCTTCTGCGGAATGGTATATCCTACAGATAATGATTTAAGACGGATGAAATCTCCTTTTGCTACCCGTATATCTGAATAATTGTATGCTGAATAAGGATAAGTACTGCTCAAATCTGATATCAGATCTTTATCAGCTATTGCAGGGATATTAGTATGTTTCTCATCTCCTCTGAATTCCCATCTGTTAAAGAACTCTTTGGGGGTTGCTTGAGAATCATTATAACTGCTGTTAAATACAGGATTCAACCGGATTACATTTCCGGCTTGGAAAGTGAAGAAAATATCTAATGAGATACCTTTCCAAGTAAAGGAATTGTTAAATCCTCCTGTATATTTGGGATCTGTCGGTCCTTCGTATTTTAAGTAATCTGTTGAAGTACTTTGGAAATTGATATCACTGGTGATAGTGCCATTCTCATCATAGAACATCGGTACACCATTTTCCGGATTCAGACCGGCAAATGGTATAGAGAAAAGCCCGTTCACCGGATACCCGTTTTTATTTCCTCCTGTGATTCCTACCAACGTGTTGACTTGTGGTTGTTGCATTGAATTCTTGATTTCATTTTTGGAATATCCCATAGTGAAAGAACTTGACCACATGAAATCTTTTGTTACAATAGGTTTTCCTGACAATGTTATATCGAAACCGGAGGCGCTTAAGTCGGCACTATTGGCCCATTTATATCTTTCTCCTCCAATTCCGGAGACTTTTATTACACTTAACAAGTCGAAACTGTTTCGGATAAAATAGTCAAAAGAGAAGTCGAGTCTTCCTTTAAGGAAAGTGGCATCAAAACCAAAATTAGATTGATAACTCTTTTCCCATGTCAAATCAGAATTACCTAATGTGTAAATTTCAATGCCTGATTCGATGTCCGTACTTGGGCGCGTAGTATTAGAATTTATAAAAATAGGTGTTGCATTTGATAATGGAGGCATACTGGCTGTTAATCCAACGCCGGCACGTAGCGCTAATACATCCAGCCAGACAAAGTCTTTCATAAACGTCTCATTACCTATATTCCATTTCCCACTGATATTCCAGGTAGGCAGCCAGCGGGCTGAACTGGAATTTGCCATTGTGTTGGAGCCGTCATACCGTACTGTTCCGGAGATGGAATATCGTCTGTCATAGGTGTAATCAACATTTGCATAAAAAGCGGCAAAACGATCGTATGTCAAAGCTCTTGAATAATAATCAAAATTTTGCTCGATCATTTGTTTCATTATAAGATAGTTCATACTAACAGTGCCTCCCATGTCATATTGGAATCCGTAGCCGGTGTTGCTGTTCGTTTGTCTATCGGAATATTTGATTTGTTGTCCTAATAATGCGTTGAACTCATGTTTCTCATTCCATATTTTGCTGAAACTAACAGAGTTTCTTATATCATAATTTAATAATAAGTTTTCGGCAGTATTATAGAATCCCCCTTTGGGGAGAACAACAATCGATTCGGCTGACGGATCACTAGGGTCCTTGTAGAGGTAGGGATTGTTTTCTCGAATGGTAGAATTGCCAGCTGCACGATAAGCATTTGCCATATTAGAATTTTCGTGTATTTCATGCTCTTGCTTTGAACGTACATAGCGGATAGCTCCGGTAAAATTGTATTTCAATCCTTTAAAAATTTGCCAGTTAAATTCGGCTTGGGCTTTTAAATCTATCACATTCAATTTAATATAGTTATTATCGAGTTCTTCTAAAATATTGAATGGGGCAAAGTTGAGTGTATAATATTCCCGTTCTCCATTTGAGTCGTATGCTCGTAATGCACGGCTTGTGTTTAATGCATAATTGAACGGATTTATATCAAAATTACGTGAAGAAATACCGCTTACAACGTCACTGGAACGACTTAATGAACCGGGAGCGTTCTGCATTCTGACAGAACCTATCGTTTGAAAACTAAATCCGATTTTGTCATTTAGCTGGTAGTCATTTCGGAAGTTCATTGTGATTCGATTCACTTTGTCGGCAACAGTCCATCCCGGATCGTTCAAAAAGCCTAATGAAATGTAGGATTTCGACTTTTGTGAACCACTTGATACACTTAATGTATGTTCATTCATTATGGAATTAGTAAATAGCAGATCAAACCAGTCTGTATTAGCTGCTGCGTGTTCCATTAAAAAGTTGTGACGGGCTGCATATGTATTCTCTAAAAGGTATTGTTGCTTTGATTCATCCCATGTGTTGATTCTATTATACATGATTCCATAAATACCGGAAGACTGGTTATTTACAATGTCCGAAGTTAATAAGCCTTTTCGTTCCATTTCTGCATACACAGACATTTGATCGGCTGAATTCATAATATTGAATTCAGAATAACGTGGTTTGGTCCGTACTGTGTAGTTTCCGCTATAATGAATACGTGGTTTTCCTTCTTTTCCTCTTTTAGTCGTAATTACAACTACTCCATTCATGGCTCTGGCTCCATATAATGCTGTTGCGGCAGCATCTTTTAGTACGTCAATTGTTTCGATATCGTTAGTATTGATACCTGCTACGGAGGAGCCTAACAGGGTGGTAGGGTCACCGCTTGCTAGTTGGTCGTTAGATACATTTACCACATCTTCTAATACGATTCCATCTACTACCCACAAAGGTTTGTTTTCTCCATTGATAGACGTGGCACCACGTACACGTATTTTGGGGGCACTACCAAAGGTACTCGATACATTCTGAATAGATACTCCGGCTGCTTTGCCTTCCAGCATACGGCTTATGTCTGTTTCACCGGGCAAATTAATATCATCAGCTTTGATTTTAACGGAAGAGCCGGTAAAGGTTGTTTTTTTAAGATTCTGAAACCCGGTGACTACTACCGCATCCAATAAAACAGAAGATTCTGATAATAATATCGTTACTTTCTTTTGTGTTCCAATGTTAACCTCTTTAGTTTCGTATCCCATAAAACTGACGATAAGGATATCGTTATTATTGACCTTTAAGGTAAAATTACCATTATTGTCCGTAGTTGTTCCGCTCTTGACGTTCTTTATAGTAACACTGGCAAATGGGATAGGCTCCTGGTTAGTAGCATCTAGCACCTTGCCGGTAATACTATGTTGTGCACTGGCCCTTGTAAGGCCAATGCACAATATGATAAATAATAGAATAATGTGTTTATTCATGTACCTGTTTTCTTTGGTGATTTATTCTTTTACACAACGTACGCTATAACCTAAGTATCTGCCGTCTGCATTGTTAGGCATGATGGGAAAGAATGGTCCGTCATATTCGTCCACTAATGTTGCAGAGAATATATGATAACTATAGGCATTATTAGGATTGTCCGGATAACTGCCTAGCCAACCATTTTGTGCAGTTTTGTATTCAAACAAACTTCCTCCCGGATATTGACCGGTAATGGCATTTAAATGTCCTCCAAACGGGTAAAATATTTTTATGGAACTATTATTAGGGCAAAGATATATACCATTGTCAATGTCTTCTCCGTTTATTTCATCATAAGTGTTCATTTTATAAGGCACTCTCCAGCCTGCCGGACATGGATCGTATAGTGTTTTGGTTTTTTCATCACTCTTTTTGTACCATAATTCTGTACTACCACTGCCTTCAATTAACCAGTCTTTATAAGTAAAATGGTCTGCATCTCCCAAGAAATAGGTATCCGGGTTTTTCACAGCTGTTTCTTTAGATACGGGACCTTTTGCTGTTTTGATATGAATGGAGTAAACGTCTCCCCCTAAAGAGCTGGTTCCTAACTTAGTGATTTGGCTCCAATCAGTCATTATCGGATCCTTTCGACCGCATTGATAATACATACCGATCGTTTTCGCACCGTCAGTTGGTGTTGCACTTAGTGCGCCTAAGTTGCGATCCATCATTGCCTGCGTGGACCCATCTTTCGTTTGATTGTTATCAATTCCCCCAAAACGGTAGATAGCTCCTCCTGTAACATCTGCTTTTCCAGGGTTTTGAGAAATTGCAGGAATTATTCCATTAATATCTCCTCCCGGATTATAATCTGTAATCCAAATGTGCCAGCTCCATAATGGTTTAGCGTCTTGAGCAGGTTCTCCTGCTGTTGCGTCGTAAATACCTATTAATACATTACCTTCGTTTCCTGTAGGTTTGATTCCTATATAATCATTGGCGGAGCTTCCTTGTTGGGTGGTGAATTTCAGTAATTCCTTGGAACTATCTTTTGTTATGATACGGGCAATCCATTTAGTTACTTTTCCTTGGTTGTTTCCGTCATTCAACATATGATCTGTTTTGAAGCCGCCTTCTTCTGTTCCCCAAAATGCATTTACTCGTTTCACAGGAACCAGTAGCTCATGTTCTGAATTTGGATTCAGTATATAGCAGTTAGCTTCAGCTGCAATGCCTTCTAATGGAATCTTTTCAATAGTGATGCGTTTATCACTGGCATCTGCCAGATTAAGATTAATATTGTAATTATATGCATTATTTCTTGTTACATTGAAATCTTTTTCATTTTCTCCAATGAACATTTTGAAAGTTGCTATTTCTTTATTGCCTTCACTCATTCTTTCACCAACAATTTCAATGAAAGTCGCTAGTTTATCTGTTACCTTGTCTTTGTCTGTTGTGATATTAGAATTTGTTCCCATCAGGTTCTCCGCTATGTAATGGGTATAATTTTCTTCACCGATAGTACATGGGATTTCACTATAGTCTGCAATATTACCTTGGGATAATGTTCCCTTACTAAAGTAATACATTTTATATATATTCTTTAATGCTATGGAAGTTAGCTGGAAGTCAGAAGAGGTATTATTGATAGTGAATTTTACTTCAGCTGCAATTCGTTCTAATGTGATAGCATCTAATGTTTGATTTTCTTTGGTAATAGAAACTACTTGCTCTCCTACTAGCGGAATTGCGTTAGATGAATTGACTGGTAATGTATAAATAGTATTCTTTAGTGCTTCATAGGTTTGTTTTCCTAATTGGAAAACAATGCTTTTATCTACATTAGCAATTACTACCAGTTTCATATTAGCCCCTGCTACTAATTCTACTGTTTCTGCAGAGTTGATACTGAATCGTAGTTCTTTTATAACTGCAACATTCTTACCTTGTTGATCGAATTCTAATAACCAAAAGTTTTCAATAGAAGTTCTGTTATCATTTATATTGGTTTCCATTGCGTTGATAGGAGCAATATTTAATGATACATTTACATTTGTTTTTTCTCCTTCCGGAATAATAGAGGTGTTTTCGTCGTCTTTTGAACAAGAACTGAAAATTGCGCTTATGATAAGATATGCGCTAAGCCAAATTAGGTTCTTCATAATTCTAGTTTTAAATAATTAATATTGATTTTTTTGCTATATCACATTTTATATTATATATTAATAGTTTAATCAAGATGTTATTATAGAATCTGATTTTGCTTACGTTTGATATTGCAAAGTTATGGAATATGATTTATGAATACAAAAAAAGCATTGGACAATAGATATTATATAAATCGCTAATAATTAATGTGTTAATGTAAATAGGTATAGATCACCATTGGACAAATGGCAATTAAATCCTTTTATTATGAATAGATGTTAATGCAAGAAGGGATATTTCAGAATCTTTGAATAAAATCATCTAAAGAGATGTTTTTATCTGTAATGTTTAGTTTTTCTTGTTTGATTCTAAGTTTTCTTTTGCTAATTGCAGCTTTACTTCTGCAGTAGATATTGGCAAGGGTATTTAAATCTAATTGTATTTTTATTAAACAGCAGAACTGAATTTCATTTTTGTCGAGTAGTGGATATTCTTTCTTTAGTCTTACTGTAAATTGATCAAAAGTAGCATTAATATCTTTTTCCAGATTAGCAAAATCCTCATTAGAAAGTTTGATAACGAGATCGTTTGCTTTATTATTTAGAGATGGAATGTTGATAGCCACTAATCTGCGTAAAAAGTCTGCTTGTAGTGAAGATAGTTTTTCTTCTTTTTGAAGATTTTCTATAGCTTGCTGTTGTAGTTTATCTTTGGCTTGAGATATTTCTCTTTCTTGTTTTCGTATACGTTCACTCTTCTTTTTGTAGGTTATGAAGTAGCATAATCCTGTAATTAGTAACGCGAAAGCTGCAATTGCACTTATTTTATATACAAGAGAACTAATTTCTTCCATCTTTTTAGATAGTTCTTTGTTGTTTTTCTGCAGTTTTTCGTTTTGAAATAGATTCTGCATTTTAATAATTGCCACGCTTTGGTTTTGATCTTCTATCGAATCTCTTAATAGTTCATAGGTTTTGATAAATTCTAACGCTTTAAGAATGTTCCCTTTTTTTTCATAAATTTCTCCCAGATAGCTATAACTGAGTGCTTTTGCATATATATATTGGTTTTTACTACTTAGGGTAAAATAATGGATAGCAGAATCATATTGTTGTATATCTTGAAAGATTACTCCTTTGATAATGTAATTGTTATATCGGTCAATTGAATCCTTTTCACATGCAATGGCCTCATTGCAGATTTTTAGTGCGGAAATATAATCTTTTTTATTTATATATGCATAACATATATCGTTTAAAGCAGAAGAGGTGGCTTTGGGATGTACTTTTTGAGCAATAGGGAATGCCTTTTCGAAAAAATAAAGTGCGCTATCGATTTGCTCTTTGGTGGAATAAGCATGTCCCAGATCTGCCAATGCATAATAAATAGACAGACTATCTTTAGAAATCTGTGCATAATTATATCCTCTCCATGCCTCTGTTAACTTATAATCAAATAATCCTTGTTTAGAGTAGATGTCGCACAAGTCATGGGAAATTTTGAATGCTAGATTGTAGTCATTTGCTTTTTCCGCAAAATCTCTTGCTTTTAATAAGTATTGAGCAGCTTCTTCTATGTTTCTTATTTCTTTACTGATAAGTGCAGTATAAAAATATGTTCTTGCTGTTAGTATCGGGTCAGATGTGTCTTTGGAAAAATAATCAAAAGCTTTAAAAACAAATGAGTCCGGAACTAAACTTTGAGCATTGTTATATTTTGCTTGAGCTACTAATAGGCACCATTTTGCATAATCCTTTGGGGACATATTTTCAGGATGCTGGATAGCTTTCAAATATGTCAGGGAACTATCAGGATAAAAATTTATTAGTTGGTCAGCCTTTGATAGATTGGGATGCGGATTGCAAGAAGTAAATATACTAATTACTCCCATAATAATTGTGATAAGTGTATCTTTCCTCATTCCCATTTATCAAGACTTAACAGACCTTACAAAAGTATGAGTAAAAATATAATTCTACAAGACTTTAAAGTGAATTTTATCTTGCAGCAGAAAGTAGGGTAGCTTTTACTAGTTATTTAATATTTTGCCTGATATTTCTTATAGAAAATCAGGAATAAAGTAAATCCAATTAGAGCAAATGGTACACCCGCCAGGGACGGATAACGGTATCCACCACTAACAGCCAGTCCGCCTGCATAAGCACCGATGGCATTTCCGAGATTGAATGCAACCTGCACGCAGGCTGCTCCCAGCATTTCTCCTCCTTTTGATACGCGGATAATTAATATCTGCTCCGGACTGGATACAGCGAACAGTCCTGCCGTACAAAGGCACATCAACAGGGCTGCTGCCCATTTATAGGGAGAAAGGAAGAAAATGAGCAATAACATAATACAGATAAGTGCTTGAGCGGCAGTCCCTATTTTTCCGGGGGTGTAGCGGTCGGAGAGACGTCCGCTAATCAGGTTTCCCACTACCATACCGAAGCCGGCAAGGATCATTAAAGGCGTAATGCTTTCTGCGGAGAAGCCGGACACATTGGTAAGCATCGGATTGATGTAGCTATACCAGCAGAATACACCGCCATTACCTAGTGCCGTAGCACCGAGAATCAGCCACGGAGCCGGAGTTCTAAGAAAGCGGAATTGTCCTTTAAAGCCGGTATCCTTTAAGCCTTCTACATGCGGAACCCATCGCCAGATATAATATAGGATAACAATTCCCCAGATACCGACCAGCAGGAAAGTGGCACGCCAGGAAAGCATGGTACTTAGGGAAGTGCCCAAAGGTACACCAAACAGGTTGGCAATGGTCATTCCTGCAATCATGATGGAGACGGCTTCCGAACCTTTACCCTTGTCGGCCAGTTTCTCTGCAACAATAGAGCCTACTCCGAAGTATGCACCATGAGGCAAGCCGGAGATAAAACGGGCAGCGAGCAACACCCAGTAATTGGGAGCCATAGCCGCACAGATATTACCTATCATAATTAAGGTAACTAATACTAACAGAATATGTTTTAGCGGATATTTGCGAGCCAATGTTAATACAGGTGCACCGACACAGACGCCTAATGCATAAGCAGAAATGAAATGCCCTGCGGTAGGAATACTAATACCTAAATCTTTTGCCACATCGGGCAAAATTCCCATCATTACAAATTCGGCAATACCTAATCCTAGTGTGCCGAACGCCAATGCAATAAGACTCTTCTTCATACAAAACTTAACCTTAATACCTGTTACCTTTTTACCTTACTATTATTTGCCGCTTATTTATTTCGGCTGCAAAGGTAAAACAAAATCTTTCAGGGTGAGTTCGATGAGATAGATTTTGATTTAAATCAAATTAGACAATGTTGGTGTAAGCTGATGATGGGAGATTTATGTAGTATATGTAAATTGTAGCCATTTACTTTCTTTCCAATTCTTGCAAATATTTGAAGAATTTGCAAGAATTAGCAAGAAAAGAATGTGATATTGAAAAATGTGTACTTGCTAAGTAATATCATTAATAGACTTATTGTTTCCTTATCCATTCAATGATATCTTTCAATACTTCCGGATTGATTGTTTCTTCCAACTGCCCGTATTCGGCCAATGTTCCTTTTTTGCAAGTCTGAAACAGGTGATTTAAGTTCGGATAGGCTTTGACTGTTACATTTTTGTTTCCATTTCCGGTGATTCTTTCCTGAATGGCAGCAAGATTCATGGCGGCATCCACTTGAATATCCTTTTCTCCGTTCAGAGCCAGAACCGGACATTTTAGTTTCTTCAAATCCTGGGCCGGGTCATATCTCATAAAATGAAGATACCACGGAGAAGTCATCGAACTGATTTGTGCGGATAGTTGCTGGATGGTATTCAGGTCTTTCAATTGTTCGGGAGACATTGTTTTTGTAACGTCTGCATACAGTTCTTTCTGCAACTCTTCGGGAGTTTTGTCTGTTTGTTGCAGTATGGCATATCTGTTCCGTATCGAAGGCTTCATCCCTTGCCAGACGGCATCCGGCATTCCCTGGGATTTAGAGATTAACTCTACCTGCTTCAGCATCAGACTGTCGCCTCTCACGCCGGCTCCTGCCAATGAAACGACAAATGCAATGGATGGGTCCTTTTTGGCAACGATGAATGCAATGATTCCGCCTGCACTATGTCCGATAATTCCGATTTTCTTTGCATTTATTTCTTTTCTGCTGCGCAGATAATTCACCATTGCTTCCGTATCTGTGGCAAAATCCTCATTGGTAGCTGTTGCGTGAGTACCTTGTGAAGCGGCAGTACCCCTGTCATCACATCTAAGCACAGCAATTCCGTTTCGGGTCAGATAATCGGCGATGACAAAGAAAGGTTTGTGTCCCATGATTTCCTCATCCCTGTTCTGCGCACCGCTTCCCGTCACCATTACCACTGCCGGAAATTTAGTTCCTTTTTCGGGAAGAGTCAATGTTCCGGCAAGGTTAATTCCATCGCGTTCATTCCTCACGGTGACTTCTTCACTTCTGTAAGGGAAAGGCGGTTGAGGCTCCTGCGGACGCTTGGGGCGGCTGGCTTCTCCCTTTTTCAAATTCAACGGAAGGGGCATCCCTTGTGTAAATGTTCCGTTGATTGTGTTATCACTGTTCAGCTTTCCTTTGTACGAAGCATGAATCACAGGTATCTGGATAATTAAAGTAGAATCATTGAAAGAAGTAGTCTGTGTCTTGATACCGTTGGCTCCTTGGTCGGGACTGTCCAGTGTGGTCACATAAGCGCCTTGTTCCGTTTGACTGATGTGGAATACAATAGTCAATGAACCGGTGGGAATGGAAAGTTTTCCGTGCCAGGTTCCCGAAATATCTTGGGCGGAAACAGAGGATGAGAAGAACACTCCGGCTAATAGTCCGGTAATGAATAATATAACGATGTAGGTAGCCTTAACTATTTTCATAAGCGAAAAATTAGGTTTAATCTTAATTGTGAATATAAGATATATACAAAGGTAACAATTTTCCTCATTATAAAAATAAGACATTACCTAATCTTGTCAGAATCCGGTAATATCTTATTGGGCTGTTCCTGTATACTATTACAGTTTTTATTGTTAAGCACAACCTCTATTCCAAACTATATAGCCTCCCTTAAAAAACGATGATTCTTAAAAAAGGAATATTTAATCATCGGAGAAGGACATAAATCGCAGTTTGGTAAAGAAAAACCGGAAAATGCCATGCATTTGTAATTACGTGATTCTCTATTTTCGCTGTTTTGAGAATATACTAATCGAATTGTGATAGATTCTTAATTCTTTTTGTTATTTGGAGAGTAGATACCTGAATAACCAATCATTTTATTATTTTCTCCTTTCCAATATATTATGATAAACTAGGGAGAAAATATTTCTTAATAGTCCATTTTTATCTTCTTCACCGGAGAACGATAGCTTCCTCGGTGAGGAACAAGTCGATGCACACCGAGGAACACTTCGTTGGTTTTAAGGCAATGAACGGTTCCCGAATAGAGAAAGATGTATATCTTGTTTGGCTTTATGCAATATTAGACTGTTTTTTGTATGCTCATGCGTTTATTTATACAGTTTATTTTCTAGTTTGCTACTTTCTAACTGGCTATTTTCCTGTAGAATATTAAAAGTAGAACATTGACAGGCCTATGCTATCATTTCGAGTTAATTCATCACACGCATTTTCATACCTTATTTCTCTGGAATAGTTGCAGGATGGACATTTCTCCCCATTATTAAACATTTGTTCTACATAAATAAATAAGTGGTGGCTAAATTTGCATCGTTATTAACTACATAATATTATGAAAAAGATAATCTATCTAGTTCCTACGTTGTCTTTAGTAGGTTGTACCTCACAGCACGTAGAAGAAAAGCCGAATGTGATTGTGATTCTTGCCGATGATCTGGGATTTGGTGATGTCAGCGCTTACGGCTCTACTACGATTCATACTCCGAATATCGACAGTCTGGCTCATGGCGGAGTTTGTTTCATGAACGGATATGCCACTTCGGCAACTTCCACTCCCAGCCGTTACGCTTTGATGACCGGAATGTATCCGTGGAAAAATAAAGATGCAAAAATCCTGCCGGGAGATGCTCCTCTTATCATTAATGAAAATCAGTTTACCTTGCCGAAGATGATGCAGCAATGCGGTTATGTGACCGGAGCTATCGGAAAGTGGCACTTGGGGATGGGAGAGGGCAATGTCAACTGGAACGAAACCGTCAAACCGGGTGCCAAAGAAATTGGTTTCGACTATTCTTGCCTGATTGCAGCAACCAACGACCGTGTCCCGACGGTTTACGTGGAAAACGGCGATGTAGTAGGACTCGATCCGGCCGATCCCATCGAAGTGAGTTACGAGCATAATTTTGAGGGCGAACCGACTGCCATTTCTCATCCGGAGATGCTGAAAATGCAGTGGGCACACGGACACAATAACTCTATAGTAAACGGAATTCCCCGTATCGGATATATGAAAGGCGGACAGAAAGCCCGTTGGAAAGACGAGGATATGGCCGACTATTTTGTAGATAAGGTAAAGAACTTTGTGACTGAACACAAAGATGCTCCTTTCTTCCTGTATTATGGCTTGCACGAACCTCACGTACCTCGTGCTCCCCACCAGCGCTTTGTGGGCAAAACAACGATGGGGCCTCGTGGCGATGCCATCGTTGAGGCAGACTGGTGTGTCGGCGAACTGCTTGCTCACTTGAAGAAAGAAGGATTGTTGGAAAAGACACTGATTATCTTCTCCAGTGATAACGGGCCGGTTCTGAATGACGGTTACAAAGACGGTGCTCCCGAACTGGCAGGCGATCATCTTCCTGCCGGAGGTCTGCGCGGAGGTAAATATAGTTTGTTCGACGGTGGTACGCATATTCCTTTGTTTGTTTATTGGAAAGGAAAGATTCAGCCGGTTGTGTCCGATGCACTGGTTTGCCAGGTAGATATTCTTGCTTCTCTGGGGGCGATGATACATGCCGATTTGCCGGAAGGTTTGGATAGTCGGAACTATCTGGATGCTTTCTTCGGAAAAGAGCAGACTGCCCGCAAGGATGTAGTGTTGGAAGCGCAGGGACGTATGGCTTATCGTTCAGGCGACTGGATTATGATGCCTCCTTATAAAGGTTCCGAACGAAACCTGACCGGAAATGAATTAGGCAACTTGGGTGAATACGGTTTATTCAATGTAAAAGCCGACCGAACTCAATACCAGAATATGGCGGCACAACAGCCCGAACTTCTGGACTCCCTGAAGCAGAATTTCTTTGCTGAAGTGGATGGTTATTATCGCAGCGAAGTAGAAGAAGAACCATTAAAATAAGGTCAAATGTTTATTCTGAACATAAATCCCGTTGATAAAACAATCGTTCTATTCTACCGGAGTTTATTTCTCTACCTTTGTTCTGTTCGATGTCGGACAATTAACCTTGAAATATGTATATGAAAATGAAAGCTTTTTTAATGTTTGTATTGCTGTTCTTATGTTCGATGGGAACAAAGGCGCAGGATTTGGGGGCGAACTATAATGAAAATATAGATTACCCGATTACGGAAATAGAGATGTTGAAACAGTCGAAAGTGAGTTGGGTGAGAGGATTTATCAATATCCCCAATCTGTTTCTTCAGAATGAAAACGGGAAGATTGTTGGTGTGAAAGAAAATGCCATCAGGACACATATTCCTACATTGAAATTTATTCAGGCCAAGAAAGCGTTGGGCGACCGTGTGAAATTCATCTTGAGTCTGAAAATACCTTTTGAATTATATACCGATACGGTTCCCAAAGTAGGAACTAAGGAGATGGAGTACATATTTCAGGCAACGGAAATATTACTGAAAACCTATGATATGGCGAAGAATATTGAAATACTTGTCATGGGTAACGAGCCGGAATGGGAGAATGCATTGGATACCGATCTCTGTCATGCGGATGGTGAAGATTATCGGGCATTTCTGAATGAGTTTGCCAATCGGCTGACTACCTGGAAACAGGCTAATGGCTGGACATTTGATATTTATGCCGGAGCATTGAACCGTGTTTCCGAGTTGCCGAAGAGCGAAACGGTACCTGCAGTAGTTTCTGTGGTTAATAACAATCCTAATGTTGTAGGGCTCGACTTGCACGTTCACGCATTGAAAATCAATCAGGCGGAAGATGATTTCCGTATTATCCGCGATAAATATGGTGTAACAAAGAAACTGATTTGCACGGAATTCTCTATGGTGCGTGCTTTAAATCCTCATGTGGCGGATGCGCTGGGAGAATGGGGAACCAAGCATGGTTATACGGCCGGGATGAAAATTTACGAATATCTTAATCTGATAGCCGAAAAAGCTAACGCCGGTACACCGGTGAGTGCAACCGAGTTCAAGAGCCTTTTTGAGAGTTATTCCTGGTATCCGAAGAATTGGTATAAAACTTTTTATGAGGTGTTCAAGAAATATGATACGTATGCCATTACCGGACGTTTTAGTGTGGTTCCCGGTGGAGCGAGAGCTGTTTACGATGCGAAGACTGAAATGTGGGAACTTGGAGGAATTTATTTTTCCCGTTATTTAGGACTTGATGCAGACGGATTCTACAATCCCAATCCATTGTTATATCCTGATTTTATTGCTGCCCGGGATGGATTGGCAGTTTCCAACCTTGTCGGAGGACAACGGGAATTGTTCATAAGTTGGGGGAATGGAGCCGATAAAACAGGTATATTGTCAGTAACAGATGAAAATGGAACAGAGGTAGTACGTCGGTCGCTTGATTCGGAGAATGACTATACATTGGTTGAAAATCTTGTTCCCGGAACGACTTATCATGTAGCATTGCTGAAATCGGATGATGCCGTGTTGTGGAAGGATGATGTTAAGACCAAGTCTGTAACAGGAGAGTTTCCTTTGTTGAAATATCAACAAGTGGATGGATATATGTTGGTACAACTATTAAATTTGCCGGATGATGTCTCATCTTATAAAGTAAAGCTGGATGGACAGGAAATCAATATAGTGAATAAGAACCTGAACGGACAAATACTTACCGCCGAAGTGACTTATAAGGATGGATCGGTAGAAATGTTGTCGACAACTATTAGAAAGTAATTATCTTAAATTTATTCGCTTATGAAAGTAATATATGTAGTGTTGGTATGTTTGTTGGCTTTCACCTCTTGTGCGGAGACGGAATATGCCGAAAACGGGGTTGATAAGAAAAATATAACAGGATATACCGAAGTTGGGTTTTATAGTTTGGATGGTATTTGTACTTTTACAGAGCAGGAACAACTTCAGGCTGCAATTAATCCTAAACGGTTGACTTATCGCCTGCAAAATTCGGATCAAAGCAAATACATTCATGTGAAGTTTGACGGGAAGCCCACGGCTGTCGGTCAAAAGATGAAGACTGAATTCTCATTCCAAGGAGTTTCTTTCCTCAAAGAAGGGATGGAGATGGAGGTAGTTCGTATAGATGGAGATAAAGTTTGGTTGTCAGGAGACAATGTGGGTGTGATTGTTCCTGCTTTTTAATCATTAAAAGAATTGAATTATGAAAAGATATATTCCTATTGCCCTGTCGTTAATGGCGTTTTCGTTGATTTCATGTGGAGAAGTCATGGACCTGACACAGCCGGAAAAGGCTGAAGTTACCTATTCGGATATAACCTTGTCACTTTATCAAACAGGTAAGTATGAGTTGTATCTGGATGAGCCGGAATATGAATATACCATTATGGTAGAAAAGAGCCATTGTGAAAAGGAAGCGAAAGCGGAATTTACAGTAGTTGATGCTCACTCATTTGGCGAGGAATACACACTATTACCCGCGGCTAACTACGACCTTGATGTCAATAGTCTCAATTTCAAGGGTGACGATGTGTTGCACACTGTCGGTCTGCGTTTCCACGATCTTACTACACTGGACAATACCAAAAAATATGTGCTTGGTCTGAAACTGAAGTCCGATAACCTAGCCGTTAACGAAGAGAAGAGTACTATGACCTTCTATCTGCAACAAAAGCAGGGTGGTATCGGTAATCCGTATATCATTACTGCGGCCAAAGATTTGGCCAAGCTCGGTGAATATCTCAAGGATGGGCAGACTACCTATGTGCGTCTGGGTGCAGATATCGATCTGCAAGGCATGGATTGGACTCCTGTGGAAGCCACTGCCGCCAAACCGGTGGACTTTGATGGTTGTGGACACGCCATTAGTAATCTGAAAATAACTTCGTCTTCGTCTACTTATCAAGGTTTTTTCGGTATGTTGACGGGACGATGTGCCAATGTTACTTTTACAAATGCACAAGTCACTGCCAATAAAAAACTTACGGGTATTGTCGCCGGTCAGGCAGGTAATGTTTCCGGTGTGGGTATCGTGGAGAATGTTCGGGTATCGGGTACTATCAGTTTGACTTCGGGCAATGCTGCATGGGATGACGGTCAAGCGGGTGGCATCTGTGGGCGACTTCACGGGGCAGACAGCAAGATTTATCAATGTGGTTCGGAAACGAAGATTACTGCATTGTGGTCGGCAGGTGGTATCTGCGGTGAAGTGCGTGAAGGAGCTTCTATAGAGCAATGCTATCATGTAGGTGATATTACTACCCAGTCGTGCGTCGGCGGTATTGCCAGCCGGTTGCTTGGAAGCACCATTTCTCATTGTTATTCTCATGGAGTGATGAAAGCAGTTCCTATGGTTGTGGCTAATCCGGGCGGTGGTATTGCCGGATGGGTACAACCTATTTCCGGTGCTTCTACTACTTCTGCCATATCCTATTGCTGGAGCGACTGCGATGTATCTGCACAAAATCAGGTGGGAGGTATCATGGGTAACGCCAATAACACAACAGGGTCTGGTATTACTGTTCATCACTGTGTAGCATGGAACACATATTTATTCTCTCAAGCTGCACCCAAATCTGGTAGGGTATGTGGACGGTACAGTCAGAATGTGGCTTATTCCTGTTACGCTAACCCGGCTATGGAATGTGTGTTCCCGAACAATCCTGCACTGCCTGACCAGGCCAGTGTAAACGTAGGTACAATCACTACGGTAGATCGTTATAACGGTCTGACTACCATCAATAACCTGATGGAAGCTATTCGTGCTCTCGACTGGGATACCTCTATCTGGAATCTTAACGGTGAACAACCTCGTCTGGCATGGGAACTGAATTGATAAAAATGGTATAACAATTAAGATACAGACTGATGAATACATTCAATAAAATCTTATCACGAGTAACACTTGTTCTGGGAGTGACATTTATGTCTGCCTTCCAATTGTATGCTGATGATTGGAAAGAAATTATGTATGCCGATCCCACTATCTTTGTGGAAAACGGCAAGTATTACCTCACCGGCACACGCAATCAGGAACCACAGGGCTTTGCTATCCTCGAATCGACCGATCTGGAGCATTGGACGGTGCCTGATGGCACTTCTCTACAACTGATTCTGCGGAAAGGAGATCAAACGTATGGTGAAAAAGGCTTCTGGGCACCTCAATACTTTAAGGATAAAAGAACTTATTATTTCACTTATACCGCTAATGAGCAAACAGTAATTGCTTCCTCAAAATCGGTGTTCGGTCCTTTCCGGCAGAAGGAAGTCAAGCCGATAGACGCTTCCGCTAAGAATATAGACTCTTTCCTATTTAAGGATGATGATGGGAAGTACTACCTATATCATGTCCGCTTTAATAAAGGTAATTACCTTTGGGTAGCCGAGTTTGACATAAAGAAAGGAAGTATCAAACCGGAAACATTGAAACAATGTATGGACTGTACGGAGTCTTGGGAAAAGACTCCGAACTATAAGTCTGCACCGGTGATGGAAGGACCGACTGTTATGAAGTGGGACGGGGTATATTATCTTTTCTATTCTGCCAATCATTTTATGAATATCGACTATTCGGTAGGCTATGCTACTGCTTCTTCCCCTTTCGGTCCGTGGAAGAAGCACCCGAACAGTCCGATCATTCATCGCAGCCTCGTAGGAGAAAACGGATCAGGACATGGAGATGTATTTAAAGGGCTGGATGGAAAATATTACTATGTTTACCACGTTCATCGTTCGGATTCCACCGTGTCTCCTCGTAAAACACGTATTGTTCCGCTCATCCTGAAGAAAGGAAACGATGGCATATACAATATCACCGTAGACAAAGAGCACGTCATAAAGCCAATGTGGAAATGATTTGTTCAGAAATGTAGTAGAGAAATCTATTTTGCACATTTGTACGGGTTTTAAGGAGATTCTTCCCTTTCATTTGAAGATTTTCCCGCTTAATTTGTGTCTTGAGATAAAGAATTTGTTAACAGTTAAAAATAATGTTTATGAAAAGAGACAGACTTTATTTTTCTTTCTTATGTCTTTGTTGCTTTTTGTTTTGTGCGCTGGACGTGCAGGCACAACAAGACTATTGGAAGGGACAAGTGAAGGATGCAGTATCTGGTGAACCGATGATTGGCGTCAGTGTTCGCGTGAAAGGTACGGGAAGCGGTACGATTACTGATTTTGACGGTAATTTTACTGTGAAGGCATCAAAAGGAGACATACTTGTCATTTCTTATGTGGGTTATAAAACTCTGGAACTGGATTTAAAGAATAAAACGACTTTAGGCGTAATCTCTTTAGGAGAAGATACGGAGACCCTGGAAGAAGTGGTAGTGGTTGGATACGGTGTACAGAAAAAGGTGTCCAGTGTCGGTTCCATTGCTACTGCAAAAGGAGATGATTTATTAAAGATAGGTAGCGTGAACTCCGTTTCCGAAGCTTTGCAAGGTCAGATGCCGGGTGTGGTTGCCATTAACTCCACCTCAAAGCCAGGAGCTGATAAGGCTTCTTTATTGATTCGTGGTAAGTCTACCTGGGGAGAAGCTGCTCCGTTAGTATTGGTGGACGGTATCGAACGTGACTTCAATGATGTCGATGTGAACGAAATTGAATCTATTTCCGTACTGAAAGACGCTTCGGCAACTGCGGTTTACGGTGTGAAAGGTGCGAACGGCGTTATCTTGCTGACAACCAAACGCGGACTCGAACAGAAACCGGAAATCTCATTCACTGCTAACTTCGGTTTTAAACAACCTTCTGCCGCTCCTGAATGGTCTGACTATGTGACCTCTATGAAACAGTATAACAGAGCACAGGCTAATGATGGTAACTGGGGAGCAATGGTTCCCGAGTCTACCATTGCCGCATGGGAAAATGCGTATGCTACCGGAAATTACGGTCCGTATAACGATGTCTTTCCCGAAGTGGACTGGTGGAAAGAACTGGTAAAGAATGTAGGTTATGAACAGGCTTATAATCTTAATGTACGCGGTGGTACGAAGAAAATGAGTTATTTCGTATCCTTGGGTTATTTGCATGACGGAGATATTTTTAATACTACCAAACAAGAGGATTTCGATCCTTCCTTCTCCTACCGTCGCTATAACTGGCGTAGTAATTTCGATTTCAATATAACAAGTACCACTAAACTGTCGTTCAATGTGGCCGGTAAGATGGGTTATCAGAACCAACCGTCTTATTATGAGAATGTCGATTCTCCGGATGAACGCTTTTTTAAAACGTTTTTCACGGCTCCAAGTAATGAATTTCCGATTAAATATAGTAATGGAATATGGGGAGACGGGTTAAGCTCCGATCAGAATATAGCCTGTCTGATGAATGAAGGAGGTAGTCGTAATATTAAACAGCATCAAGGTTTTTACGATGTAATCCTGAATCAAAAGCTGGACTTCATTACAAAGGGGTTATCATTGAAAGCATCGTTGTCTTACACTACTTCTTCATCATGGACCACCCAGATCATGCCGGGTAAGATTTTGGGTAAAGACGATCTGGTTGCCCAGCGTACGCATATTCGTATGAATCGTGTGTATGATTACGCTAATCCTATTTACAATGCTGATGGAACAATTACTTATAATTATACCGAGAAACGTTATCCGGATGAAAACGCTCCCGGAGATTTACCTGTTGGTGGGGTTTATGACGGCTTCAAGGCTTACGGGCGTAAACTTTATTACGAATTAGCATTGAATTACAACCGCCAGTTTGGCGATCACGATGTAAGTGCCTTGTTTGTGTTTAACCGTAAGATGAACGAATCGACAAATCAGAATGTGATGAACTTCCCGGCTTACGAAGAAGATTGGGTAGGTCGTGTCACTTACAACTTCAAAGAGCGTTATCTTGCCGAGTTTAACGGTGCCTATACCGGTTCGGAGAAGTTTGCTCCAGGACGTCGTTTTGGTTTCTTCCCGTCCGCTTCTATCGGTTGGCGTATCAGTGAAGAGCCTTGGGTAAAGAAACTGACCAAAGGAGTACTGACTAATTTGAAAGTACGTTATTCGTATGGGGTAGTTGGTAATGATAAAGGTGCCACACGTTTCAATTATATTCAGAAGTTTGAGCAATTATCTGCCAATGCAGAGTTTGGTAAATATCAAACCAGTAACTGGGGACCTCTGTACAAAGAAGGAAAGCTGGCCGACCCTGATGCTACTTGGGAAGAGTCTGTTAAACAGAATATCGGTATTGAAATAGGTTTGTGGGGTAAACTGAACTTTACTGTGGACTTGTTCGATGAAAAGCGTAATAACATTCTGATGACGCGTAACACGATTCCGTCATGGGCCGATAGTGGTATTGCTTTCCCGCAAGTAAACTTGGGTAAGACTAAAAATCATGGTCTTGAGTTGGATGTTACTTGGAATGACCGTATTGGAAAATTTAATTATTACGCGAAGTTTAATTTTGCAACCAGTGAGAATCGTATTGTCTTTATTGATGACCCGAAAAATCAGAGCGAATATCTGAAACAAGCCGGAAAATCAATCGGATACGTGAATAAATATCTGGCAACGGGAAACTTCCAGTCGTTGGACGATATTTATAACTCGGCACAGTCCACTATTGCCAATGGTGCACACAACACATTGATTCCGGGAGACTTGTACTACATCGATTATAATGGAGACGGTATGATTGATGCTAAGGATATGGTTCCGATGAAAAACCTGAACTATCCGACCACTACCCTCGGATTTACATTGGGAGGTTCTTACAAAGGAATCGGATTCAATATGTTGTGGTACAGTGCTATGGATGTTTATAAAGAAGCAATACCATCTTACTTATGGGATTTCCCGGAAGGTAATATCAAGGCTCAACCGAATACATTGAATACATGGACAGCCGATGCTCCGATTCAAAGCGGTCCGGTTCGCCCCAGTATTCATGTTCAGAGAAGTTATAATTCGGTAGCCAGTACATACACATATACCAACCATGCTTATCTTCGTTTGAAGAATCTGGAAGTGAATTATCAGATTCCGAAACGTTGGTTGCAGCCTTTACGTCTGACAAAATTGCAAGTATATGTTAATGGCAGCAATCTGTTGACGTTCTCGAAAGGTGATTCCCGCCGTGACCCCGAACATTCGGGACAGAATGTTTATCCGATGGTGAGACGTTATAACATTGGTTTTAGATTAGGATTATGAGACACTTTAAATTTACTGATATGAGAAAACATAAGTTGAATTGGATATGGATCATTCTGTTGGGTCTGTTTGTAGGAAGTTGTGAGGACTATCTGGACCGCTCTCCCGATGACGGACTTTCCGAAGATGATGTTTATAAAGATTATAGCAGTTTGTTAGGGTTCATGGATCGCATCTTTCAAAATGGTGATATATTAATCTTTACACATGGTATCAACTCTTATTCGAATACATACGTAACGGTAGGTAATTTATCGGACGAATATGCATCTGTCCGCGATAATGATCCGTCGAAGTTTGTCAATGCAGGTAACTGGCTGGAGAATGCTAGTACACGTTTCGAAATCGGAAGTAAAAGTGATGGAGCGAATTTCAAAAGTGCTATTTCTCGTGCTTATACCGGACTTCGTATCGTGAACCGTGTAATTAGTGGAGTAGATCAAGTGAAATCCATCACAGACGACCAAAGGAGAAAACTGTTGGGACAGGCTCATTTCCTGCGTGCCTACTTCTATTTTGAGATTATCAAACGATATGGCGGAATGCCCATCTTTGACCAGCTTTGGGGAGCATCGGACGACTTTGACTTTCCTCGTAAAACTTATCAGGAATCCAATGCTTGGATGCAGACTGACTTGGATAAAGCCATTGAATATTTACCTATAAGCTGGCCTGACGAGGAACATGGACGGCCTGACAGAGTAAGCGCCATGGCATTAAAAGCGATGACACAGCTGTATGCTGCCAGCCCTTTGATGCAGAATGACCTGAATTCTATTGAAAACAAAGGATATGGAAAAGACATGGCTGCCGAAGCTGCCCGTAGTGCGCAAAAGGCGATTAATGCTATCGAAAGTCACGAATATTACCGCTTGATGAATCACGATGAATATCGTAGTATTCAGTTAATGCCTAATTCCAATCAGTACGCACAGCCGGAATACTTATGGTTCCTGCGTTGGCATCATGGCAACTGGTCTGCTTTCGTCAGAGCGCAGTGGCTGACACAACCATACGATAATAAAACCGGTGCCGAAGGTACTCCTTATAATGCTCCGACACAAAATGCGGTAGATATGTACGAACGTAAGGGAGCCGACGGCAACTACTATCCGATCACTGATCCGCGTTCCGGTTATGATGCGGTAAAGACTACCAATCCTTACTCGGATAGAGACCCTCGCTTCACGAATAATATCCTCGTGCCCGGTGAGCAATGGGGGAAGAATTTACAGGGTGTTCCCTATTATCTGACTACTTATTCGGGCGGTTACTCCGAGAACTTCATTTCTACCAATCAGTTTACGAGAGGCTCTCAACAGACCGGATATATGTGTAAGAAGTTCATCTGGCCGGAAGCAAGTGTGCCTTTGTTTGGCGAAGCTGGTTTCCAATTATATCGTCTGGTGGCTGTGTACATTCGTGTTTCGCAAGTTTATCTGGATATGGCAGAGGCTTCATACGAAGCGACAGGTGATCCGGATGCAGTCGTTACGGGTTGTACGATGTCGGCCCGTCAGGCTTTGAATAAAATCCGTGTAAGAGCCGGAATTGGCGAACTACCGGATGGAGTTGACTTTAGAGAAGCTTATCGGCGGGAACGTGGTGTGGAATTGATGTTCGAAGGACACCGCTGGTATGATATCCGCCGTTGGATGATTGCTGAAGACCTGTTTAAGGGTGAATATCCGATCATGGGTGTCAAAGCAACCCCGATCAATCATTCTTATACGGCCGACCAGTTGAAAGTGGAAAAAGCCTGCACTTATAAGTTGACCGACTTTACTTACGAGTATGTTCCGGTGAGGACAGCCGTGCGGACGTTTAACAAGCGTAATTATTGGTATCCGCTACCGATGGATGAAGTGGCGGCTTTGGATAATCTTCAACAGAACCCCGGATGGTGATACCTAAAATAAAGAAAAGTATATGAGAAACAAGATTAGATATATAAGACTGATAGGGCTCATATTTGTCCTTATCGTTGGCTCTAGCCTGACTTTCGCACAAAATAAATCAAAGAGAAAGTCGGCGAAGAAGCCTTTGGTGGAAGTAGTTTCTATTGTTACCGACGAGAAAGGTAGCCCGTTGAAGAATGTTTCTATCATTTGTGGAGAAGGCGCAGTCGTTCTATATACAGATGCAAAGGGACGTTTTCAGACGAAGGTCGAGAATGACGCAACCGTCATGGTGGAGGCTTTGGGATATGAAGATAAAGTGTATAAGCTGACAGGCAGCAATATCGTTCCTGAAAAGATTGTCCTGAAGAAAGAGCCTCTGTTCCTGACCGAAGAATCGCTGGTGAATAGAGCCGATGGTGGCAAGACATATAAAGGGAATGAAGTAGGCGCAACGAGCGTACTGGAGAACGGACAGTTTGGAACCTTCCCTGATTTGACGCTGACTAATATGCTGCAAGGTAAAATGTTAGGTCTGCAAGTTCGCTCCACAGTCAGCGGATTGGGTAATAATACTCCTGATTTATTTATCCGTGGCCAGCATGGCATGTCGGAGAATACAGCTATTGTTATCATCGATGGTGTGGAACGTCCGGCAGCGGATTTGATTCCTGAAGAAATCGAACGTATCGAGTTGCTGAAAGATGCCACTGCCAAGATTCTTTATGGGGCACGTGCTGCGAATGGCGTACTTTGGGTGACTACCCGCAGAGGAAAGGCCAACCGCCGCATTTATAACGCAACCGCCGAAGCAGGTGTGGTACAGATGACGCGTACTCCTGATTTCCTGAATTCTTATCAGTATGCTAATCTGTATAATGAAGCGCGTGCAAACGACGGACTGACTCCTTACTATAATCAGAAACAACTGGAAGGATATAAAAACTCCAAAGGAGTCAATGACCTATTGTATCCGAACGTCGATCTGTACGATCAGTTGTTGAACAAAAATGCCAATTATCGGAAAGTATCGTTCGATATGACGGGTGGTACCGACAGAGTGCGTTATGCCCTGATTGCCGGATATGTAGGAGGTAGCGGATTTGAAGACGTCACCTATACTCCGCAATTGCACCGCCTGACTCTTCGCGGAAACCTCGACTTCAATGTAACGGATTTCCTGACTATATCCGCAGACGTTGCCGGACGTATGGAAATGCGTAAATGGGGGCAATTGGACTGTGGTCAGGTATTTACGGCCCTGTCTACGCATCGTCCGAATGAATACCCGCTGACTATGTCACCGGAAGAAACCGGACTAGCCAGCTCGGACGGAATTCCTTTGTTTGGCGCAAGTCTGCTTCGTCCGATGAATGCATATGCGGAAACGATGTACGGAGGATATACGGATGAGCGTTATACACGCAGCCAGACCAATATCGGTTTGAAATTTGATCTTGATATGCTGACAAAAGGATTGAAAGCCGGTGCTTTCCTTTCTTTCGACAACTATGATTACCTGCAACTCTCTTTGAGCAAAGTCTATCCGACGTATGCCATCAAGACATATTGTGACTTTGCCGGTGAGGAACAAATTATGTACACCCAGATGAAGAAAACAGATGTAGCCACTTCACAAAGCCGGAAGTCGACTACCTTGCAACAGACATTGGGTTGGAATGCTTTTGCCGGTTATGAGAATACATTCAACCAAAAACACGATGTATCGGCACGCCTGACTTATATGTACTCGAAAACAACGAATCAGGGAGTGACCCAGGACATCATCAATGCAAACTACGCATTGCGCTTGAACTATATGTATGACCGCCGCTATGCTGTGGAAGCCGACATGGCATTGATGGGAAGCAACCGTTTCAAATCGGGAAATAAATACTTCTTCTCGGCAGCAGGCGGCCTTGCCTGGATTCTAAGCAATGAAGATTTCCTGAAAGACAATGAATACGTGAACTTCCTGAAACTGAAAACCAGCGCCGGTATATTGGGCTATGACAGAAGCACGGAACATTTATTGTATGAACGTGCCTGGTCGCAAGACGGCAGCTTCCGGTTCGGAACAACGAACAACGGTGCTACGGCTTACTATTCCACTTTTGTCCGTGCAGGCAATCCGAACCTGAAATGGGAAAAGGCAGCAGAATGGAACATCGGTGTGGAAGGCCTGTTCCTGAACAACCGCTTATATACCGAAATAAACTATTTCCGTGAGAAACATACGGATATCATTGGTTCTGTTGATGCCTCTTACGGGGATTATACTGGCAACTTTACCTACCAGGATAACATGGGCTCCGTCTTGAATCATGGTATAGAAGGAATGTTCACCTGGAGCGACCGTATCAACGACTGGTCTTATTCGGTAGGAGCTAATTTCGTATGGTCTAAGAATAAAGTATTGAAATGGAACCAAGTGAAACATGGTGAAGAATACCGTTATACAGTGGGGCGTTCTACCGATGCTATGATGGGACTGGTTGCCGAAGGATTATTTGGCAAAGATGTAGCCATCAACGGACATGCCCCCCAGACGTTTGCCGATTATCAGGAAGGCGACATCGCCTACAAAGACCTGAACGGCGATAAGATCATTGACGGTCGTGACGTAAAGGAACTCGGAAACTCATTCCCACGTACTACATTGGGCATCGATTTCAATGTAAGTTACAAAGGCTGGGGATTGTATCTTCAGGGATATTCCGAACTGGGCGTTCACACTTGGGCAACAAATGCTTATTATTGGAACAATGGAGAAGGTAAATACTCTAAACTGGCATTAGATCGTTATCATCCAGCAAATAATCCGACCGGAAGTTATCCGCGCCTGACAACCACTGCCGGTGAGAACAATTTCCGCAATTCTTCTTTCTGGTTGAAGAATACAAGCTTCTTCCGTATGAAGAATGTTGAATTGAGCTACACGTTCAATCAGTTCTCCCCAAGTTCGGTAGTGAAGAAGATGAAGGTTTTCGCTCGTGGTGCAAACTTGTTTGTTCTTTCTTCCGTGAAAGATTTGGATCCTGAATTGCTGAATGCCGGTGTTACAAACTATCCGGTGACGCGTACTTTTACAGGCGGAGTCTCTTTTGTATTTTAATTTTGAACAATTAATAGATGGCAATATGAAACATATATTAGGAAGTTGCGTTTTAGCAGGTCTGTTTCTCTTTTGTGCTTGTGACGACACATTGGATACAAAGGTGACGTGGCAGATCGGAGACTCTGATACCTGGAGAGTGCCGGAACTTGCTCAAGGCGTACTATATAAAGCTTATAATGGCATAGCCAACCGCCCGGATTGTTTTGAAGATAACTTTCTGGATTGTGCTACCGATAATGCAGTGACTAATCTGCGCAGCTCTTCTGTCTATAAATTAAATATGGGTGGGATGACAGCGTTTAACAACCCGATCGGAAACTGGAGCAATGCGTACAACATGCTGAACTATGTAAACTCTTTCCTCGAAAACGGCTTGACCGACCAGGTGCAGTACAACCGCACCGACCCGGAAGTGGACAAGCAAATCAAGCTGCGTCTGGAAGGTGAATCGTATTTCCTGCGTGCATGGTGGCATTTTGAGCTATTGAAGATGTACGGCGGAAAGGCGAAGAATGGAAAAGCGTTGGGTATTCCGTTGGCAGATCATTTTATTTCGCAGGATGAGGCCGCGCAGAACGGTGAATTTCTTCGTCCTACTTATCAGGCAACAGTCGATTTTATTGTCAACGATTTGAATAATGCCATCGAGTTATTGCCGAACGTGTATCAGGGAGATGATCTGGAGTTTGGTAATACACAAATCGGTCGTGCCACGAAAGCGGCGGCAGCTGTTCTGAAAAGTCGTGCGCTTTTATATAGCGCAAGCCCTGCCATGCAGGATGATGATGTGACGAAGATCACTGGTATGGGACAATTCGAAATACTGAACCCTACGGTTTACCAGGCAAAATGGGAAGCGGTAGCCAAAGAGATCAATAAGATTCTGGGCATGGAAGGTTTCGGAACTTATGTTCCTGTTACGGCTTCTTCCATTGCCGATGTTCAGACGGAAAGTTCCGATTATGCTTTCCGCAGATATTTTAATAATAACCTATTGGAAGGTTACCATTTCCCGCCATTCTACTACGGAAGTGCCCGTGCCACTCCTTCTCATAATCTGGTAAAGGCTTTTTATGCGAAGAATGGTTATCCGGCAACCGATGTCCGTTCCGGTGTCGATCTGTCTGATCCTGATTTCGATCTGACGCAGCTTTATGCCGTACTGGATAATCGCTTTGCACTGAATGTCTACTATCATAGTGCTACATTTGGCGATTCCGGTCAGCCGTTGGATATGTCCGAGGGTGGAAAAGATTCTCCTTCGTTTAGTGAGAATGCTACACGTACGGGTTATTATCTGGCTAAATTCGTTTCTAAGAAATCGGCTATGCTGAATCCGATTCAGACCTTAAACTCGGTTCATTACAATCCTTTGTTACGGAAATCGGAAGTTCTTCTTAACTTTGCCGAAGCAGCCAATGAGGCTTGGGGCAACCCGACGGTGAAAGCCGAAGGATGCCTGTATTCTGCATACGAAATATTGAAAACAATCCGTTCGCAAGCCGGGGGTATCAACTTTGATCTTTATCTGGATGAAATGGCTCAAAGTAAAGACTCGTTCAGAAAGCTGATTCAGAACGAACGTCGCTTGGAATTTACTTTCGAGAATCATCGTTATTTTGATATGCGTCGTTGGGTATTACCGTTGAACGAAGAGGTGGAGGGTGTTGCCGTTACCCGCAATGAAGATGGCACATTCAGCTTCAAAGTACAGAAAGTGGAACAACGGAAATATGAAGTGAAAAACTATTTCATGCCATTACCGTATGCAGAGCTGGAAAAGAATAAGAATCTAATGAATAATCAGGGTTGGGAATAACGTGCTGTTGATATAAATACTTATTTACAATGAAAAGACTAAATATATTATGGATAGGGCTGATAAGCGTTCTGATGACTGCTTGTTATGACGATTATGAAAAGGACTACGATAAGAGTTCTGTGTACTTTGCTTCGCAAAAACCTTTGCGGACACTGGTAGCCGACACAGATATGTCGATAAAGGTAGGAGTGGCCATTGGCGGCAAAAGAGAAGTGCATACCGATGATTGGGCTACATTCGAGATCGATCCGTCTTTATTGGATGGTACGGGCTTGACACTAATGCCGGAAAACTATTATCAGTTGGCTAATCCGAACAAAATGACAATTAGCAATCCGAATCTGGCAATAGCAGATGTGAAAGTGACTTTCTCCGATGCTTTCTATGAAGACAATGCTGCTTTGAACAAGCACTATGCAATCCCTTTCCGGTTGGTCGATCATAATCAGGATGAAATTAGTACTGATGTGAATGGTAATTTGAAGGATTACAGTATTGTAGTTGTCAAATTTGTCAGCCAGTATCACGGCACCTACTTTGTGAAAGGAAAGGTTACCAATTTGTCTACCCAGCAGGTTACTGAATACAGTAACAAGGATTTGAGTCAGAATATGACCCGCGACTTTGTTTCGTTAGGTAGAAACAAAGTACGCAGACCGGGTTTTGGAAACACATTGGAAAATAATGAGTCGGTAAATCTGACAGTCAATCCGGACGGAAGCGTTACTATCGAAGCCGGAGGAAGTGTTGCTATCATAGATGCGTCCGCCTCATTAGATCCTGCAGCCGAATCGTTGGAATTTGTAGGAAAGCAGCCAAAGTTTACGCTTTCTTATAAGTACACGAAAGGTGGCGTCACTTATCAGGTTGACGAGGAACTGATTCGTCGTCAGAATCCGGAAGCTGATTTACGCTTCCAGGAATGGTAGAATAGGTATTAGTCGATTATAGGTGTCTATCTGTCGCCGGTAATTAGCTGAATCAACGATGTTGCAGGCTGATTACCGGTGATGTTTTTAGACATTCTGTTAGGTTTATATCGCTTAAATTAGCTTACGATCTACTTTAGAATAGATTTTCCTTTTTCTGTTATCATCCAATAACCTATCTTTTTCGAGCCTTTTCGAATAATGCAGCCATTCACTTTTAAGTTGCGAAATGCTCTCTTGATCGTAGCACTGGAAACAGATAAAGATATGGCTAGATTATCATATGTTGACTGATTATCTTTTACTATCAATTTTAATATATCTTTTTCTAATGATGATAGTTTTAAAGGGTCATTTAAAGGGTCATTTAAAGGGTCATTTAAAGGGTCATCGTTCTTAATTATGTTGGGTCTATATATGATAAGTGTAACGCCACCGGCTTCATTTATAAACTCCGGTTTGCGGAGCCCTGCTTTCGTCATACCCTCATAAATTTTATGAATACCTCGTCCCCATGATTCAATAAATCCAGCACGGTAAAAAGTTTCGGCGATAAGGCGATTCCGGGGTTGTGAAGCGTGGTCACCTAATAATTGTTCGATAGTCATACCTTCGGGAAGTGTCCCCGGATTCCAAAGACGGATGCGGTCATTATACACTTTCATTTGTATATGTACTCCCGTGTACAACTTATGCACAATACTATTGAATAAACTCTCCCGCAATGCATCTTCTGGAATTTCTAAAGGTTCAATACGCTGCAATCCTTCATAATGGACAGGTGAAATGAGATACTTGGATTTCAATACTTCTATCACGCGATCGGTCATCTGAATGATATTTCCATCTACTACATCTTGAAACATCAGGTCGGCTTCATCACGACCAAACCTCCCAATACGAAATTGCACACTGGTGAAAAACTTTGCAGGATTTTTGCCGAATAGAAGTAAAGCAGCATTGCGCAACTTACCTTCCCCACCGATAAGATTCAGATTAGAGAGTACTTTTTCCGTAGTTTCATTCAATGAATCTACAGGCATACGTCCGGCATCGACGGCTTTACGCAAAAAGAAATCAATAACTTGGCGGTCGATGTCATCCAATGTAGCTCTTTCGTTTTCAATATCATCCCACGAATGCCCCATTTTGCGAAGCAAAAACTGTTGCAAGGCTGCACCTTTCAACTCCTGTTTGGTAGAACCGCTACGATAATGATATATACCGTGATAAGCGATAGGCAAATTACACGGTTGCACGGCAATCTCGATGTAGTCTTTATCCTCTTTATGCAAAAGATTTACATCAGCTACAATGCCCAGATAGTTAACAATCTTATTAGGAATGTCTTCCATCAGTCGTTTGGTGTCTGCTACACCAACCACTTGTTGGTTATCGTCTATACCGATATAGATACGTCCACCTTGTGCATTTGCAAAACCACAAATCCACTTTAGATATTCGTCTCTCCACGATTCCTTATATTCAATATTCTGACTTTCACTCATAATTACTACAAAGTTACGTATTCTTTTTCAAACTTTGTAGAGTATAAGGAGATTTACAAGTGCCAGTTCCGGCGAATTACTTCAATTGCTTGAGAAACTCTGTCGGAGTGATATTAAATTCCTTTTTGAAACATTTTGTAAAGTAATTCGGGTCTGATATACCGACAGCGAATGAGGCTTCGGAAACATTCATGCCATTCAGTAAATGGGTTTTGGCTTCCTTCATCTTGATGGTCCGTATAAACTGTGTGATGGAGCATCCCGTGAGTGATTTCAGTTTCATGTGCAGCAGACTACGGCTGATGCGGAGATGGGCTGTGATTTCAGTTACTCCAAAATCTTCCTTGGTGAGGTTCGCCATAATCAGTTCTACCAGTTCTTTCATAAATACCTCATCCCGTGGATTGTTGGTGATTTGCTTGATGTTCAGTTCTTCCGCCTGTTTGAAGTGCTCGATATTCTGTTTCCGGCTCTTTTGGATATTCTGTACCAGCAACTCCAGGTTCTTGGCGTTGAAAGGTTTGGTGATATAGGCGTCCGCTCCCCGCAGATAGCCTTCTGTATGGTCGTTCTCATCTGTTTTGGCAGTCAGGAGGATAACGGGGATATGGCTGGTCGTTACATCTTGCTTGACGCGTTCCGTGAATTCCAGTCCGTCCATCACCGGCATCATTAAGTCCGATATAATCAGATTCGGCAGTTGTCTGGCTATCTTCTTGCAGGCTTCCGCTCCGTTGTAGGCACGTATGATGTCATATTTCTCACCGAATATACTGGCGAGGTAATCATTCATCTCTTTATTATCCTCCACAATCATGATAGATTCTCTGCCGGAGTCTTTCTCTTTGTTGGTCAGCTTTTCGGGGATGAGTTCGATTGTCTCTTTGATTCGCTGGTTGTATTTTTGTATTTCTTCTGTCGTGATGTTTTCGGAAGAGCGTTCGTCGGGTGCGTAGGCATCCTCCGATACGTTCAGGGTGACGATAAAGTCCGAACCTTTGTTGACCTCGCTCTCTACCCGTATTTCTCCTTTATGCATGTGGATGAGCGAACGGGTGAGCGAAAGTCCCAAGCCGAATCCCTCGCGGTGGTCGCGTTTTTCGACCTGGTAGTAGCTCTCGAATATTTGTTCCTGAACGTCTTTGGGAATTCCTCTGCCGCTGTCCTTGACGGAGATTTGAACCATGGTTTCTTTCTCCTCTTTAATCAGTTTGGCGCTCAATCTGACGTATCCGCCGGGTTGTGTGTATTTAAATGCGTTCGAGAGCAAATTATAAAGAATCCGTTCCAGTTTGGAAGGCGAGAACCAGACTTCCTCTTTGGTATCTTCCAGACTGACGATAAAGTCGATTTCCCGTTCTCCGGCTACGATGTCGAAGATATGGGAGAGTTCCTCCAGAAAGTGCATGATATCTCCTTTACGGACGCTGATATGCATCTGTTTCATTTCGATTTTACTGAATGTCAATAGTTCGTTAATCAGATAATTCATCCGGTTGGCGTTGCGGTAGATAACTTCCAGTTTCTCCTTGTCGTTGTTACTAATCTGCGGCTGCTGGATCAATCGTTGTAGAGGTGATAAAATCAGGGTTAATGGTGTTTTCAGATCATGGGAGATGTATGTGAAGAAATTTATTTTCTGTTGATTCATGTTCTCCATGTTGACACGCTGTTCATGTTCCGTTTTCAGTCGCATGAGCAGGATAATACGCGTTTTGGTATATCGGTAGGCGGCGTAGATGATTAATAAGGAGAGCAATGCATATACAAAATACGCTCCCGGTGATAGCCACCAGGGTGGGAGGATTCTGATGGCAAGGTCCTTTTGTCCCGTTTCGTCCCAGTGAATACCGTCTTTGCTGGCTTTGATCTTTAAAATATACCTTCCTGAAGGCAGGTTTGAAAAGCGTACCTGATGCTGGTTGCCCACAAACTGCCAGTCCTTGTCGATACCTTCCATTTTCATGGCATATTGAGTGTTGTAGGTATATTGATAATTCAGTCCGGAATATTCGAGACGCAGGGATTGGGCCTGGTCGTGTGTCAGGGTAATCTCTGTCAGTTCGGAGATGGAGGAAGGAATGGACGCTTTCTCGTTGTTGGGCGACATATATTCGCTGTTGCTCCATATAGCAGTCAGGGCAATGTTGAAATGAGGATTGACGGAGCGTACCTGTTCCGGATAAAAAGAAATCATGCCGTTGATGGTTCCGAAATACAGCTCTCCGTCGGGCTTCTTACAGGCGGAGGAGTAGTTGAACTGGTTAATCGGCAGTCCGTCGGCTGTGGTATAACGGTCGATATTTTCCGTCTGTGGATTGATGCAGCAGAGCCCGCTTCCGGTTCCTACCCAGATGTTGTTCATTTCATCTTCTATGATGCCTTTAATGGCATTCGAGCCCAGCTGCTCTTTGCTGTAAGAAGCGATGATGCTTCCGTTGCGGTCTGATACATAAAGCCCGTTGTTGTCTGTCCCTATCCATATCCGTTGGTGTGAATCAGGGTAGATATAGGTTACATAGAGATCGGTGTGCGGCAAGATAGGGAGTGAGGTAACTTTCAGCGTACGGGTATTTATCTGGAACATACTGCCTTTCCGGGTTCCTGCCCAAAGTATGCTGTCATTGAATTGTACCAGGTTGAAAATACGGAGCGGTGAAATCTTTTCCGGACGGGCATTGGCTTTTTTCTTGTCGATCAGGAATAAGCCAGAAGGGCCTCCGTACCAAACGTGGTCGTTCTTGTCTTCGATGATGCAGAAGCCGGACGAAACCTCTTCCGACAATAGATTATAGTCCACCGTACGGTTCAGATGCGGTATATAGTGAAGAGCTCCTTTCAGGAACAGTCCGAGCCATAGGCTGTTATCTTTGTCGAGCCATAGAGAGTGTATGTTCTTGGCGTAGATTTGCATCTGTTTGTGAAGCCGTTCGGCGCGGGTAATCTCTTTTTTACTGTTCAGGTAATTCAATCCGCCATCCTCCGTAGCGATGTACAATCCGTTGTCCGGCGCATTGATAATCTGGCGGACTGCTTTTCCGCTCAAATGATTGAAACTGCCTCCGTATGGATATATCCGGAACTGGTCGGAGCCGAATATATAATAGTTGACCCCTCCGAAATAGGTTCCCACCCACATGTTGTGGGCCTTATCCTGATAAAGACTGTAAATGGGCGAATCGTTCAGGGCACTTAAATCCCGTTCGGATTGTTCGTAGTGTGCAATCAGTTGGTAGAGTTTGTTGAACACGAAGATGCCATACTCCGTTCCTACCCATATATTCCCGGTATGGTCGGTTGACGCACACCGGAAATCTTTTACTTCCAGATCTTTGGAGAGATTGCACAGAGTATTGCTTTGTATATGGTAAACGAAGAAATCATTATTGGTATTGAATAAAAGCTGGTTGGACGAGATCAACACGGCATTGTTACATTGCTGTGCAAAAGGCTGGATTAGGGTAGGGAGCGAAACGAACTGTTTCTTCTCCAGACTGTATCGCATCAGTCCTTTGTTGGTGTCAATCCATAGGGTTTTATCTCCGTCTTCTGCAAAATATCTCACATGCGGTTTCTCTTCATTGAGAAGGAAAGGAACGAACAGGCTGTCCTGTTCATTGTAGTGGTAGAGTCCGTTACTACAGGCCGCCAAGAGCATCCCGTCACTGGTGTTCAGGAAACAAACATCATCTTTGGTATTTCCTTTAATCCGGTAACGGGTAAAATCTTCCGTCCGGTAGTCGTAGCTGCAGATACCCTGATCGGTGGAGATCCATAGAACGTTGCGGAGTGAATCGTTATACAGACGGGTGATAAAGTCGTGGCAGAGCGAGGTGCTGTCGGCCTCATTGTGTGCAAACAGGTTAATATTATAACCGTCGAAGCGGCACAAGCCGTTGCGTGTGCCGAACCAGATGAATCCGTGATTGTCTTGGGTAATCGCATTGATAGTATTATGCGGGAGTCCTTCGGCTATGCTTAGTTGTTTGAAGCGTATATTATTATATTGTATCTGTCCTGTCGACAGGCTGGCGTTTAAGAGCACGAGACTAAAGGAGAGGACGATTTTAAGGGCAGTGGTTCTCATGGCTTTACGGATTTAATTTCATGACCAAAGATACGTCTTTTTTTGTTTGGAACAGTCGTAGAATTGTTCAAACGGACAGCACTCATGTTCAGTTTGCTGTCCGGCAGCTGATTTTTATACATGATTGCAGGTATTAAGCATTATTTTTCTGTTTTTCTTGGATAGAAAAGACCACATTTGCAATGTGAAACTCTAAAAACACAATGCTATGAATCATCCGACATTAAAATCCCTTACGTTGGGTATCGGTCTGTTTTTCACATTACCTCTGGTATATGCGAATAGTTCTTTTCCGTCTTTATCCGATGGAACATTGTATATCAATAAATCGAAAACCCGTAAAGTGGCTCCCGTAAAGTACGGTTTCCATTATGAGGAAATAGGAATGATGGGCGAGGGTGCTCTACACGCTGAACTGATCCGTAACCGCTCGTTTGAAGAAGCTACACCGCCTGCCGGATTATCAGTAAAGAACGGGCTGTATGAAAATGTTCCGGCTCCCCGTGTTAAAGAGAAGAAAGTATTTCAGGCCGATCCGCTGATTGGATGGGCGACTTATCCGCTATCTTATACTCCTGTATTTATCAGTCGCACGGAGGAAAATCCGATGAGCAAGGAAAATAAGTATTCGATGCTGGTGAATGTTACGGAAGATATTGCGAATCACCCGGATGCTCTGATTCTCAACCGTGGATATTATGGAATGAATCTGAAAACAGATACGTCTTATCGCCTTTCCTTGTTTCTGAAAAGCAGGAATTATTCCGCCCCGTTGCGTGTATTTCTAGTTGACGAACTGGGACAGCGGGTGAGCAATGTGATCGAAGTGAATATAGAGAATCGGGACTGGACAAAATATACGGGCGAACTGAAACCGGAAAAGAACGTCCAGCGCGGAATGCTTGCTATTCAGCCTATGTCGAAAGGACAATTTCAGATAGATGTCGTTTCCCTGTTTCCCTCTGATACCTGGAATGAGGGGAAATCCGTATTCCGTAAAGATATTGTTCAAAATCTGAAAGAGTTTGCTCCCAGTTTCATTCGTTTTCCGGGCGGATGCATCGTACACGGAGTCAATGAAGAAACGATGTACCACTGGAAGAAGACGCTCGGACCGATCGAAAACCGTCCGGGACAGTGGAGTAAATGGGCGCCTTATTACCGTACGGACGGAATCGGTTATCATGAGTTTTATGAATTGTGCGAATATGTGGGGGCTGATGCGATGTATGTCATGCCTACGGGCATGATTTGCAGCGGTTGGGTAAAGCAAAGTCCGCAATGGAACTTCAGGCATATTGACGTCGATTTGGATGCGTATATTCAGGATGCGTTGGATGCCATAGAGTATGCTATTGGCGATACGACTACGAAGTGGGGAGCCGAACGTGCAAAGAACGGTCATCCCGCCCCTTTCCCATTAAAATATATCGAGATTGGAAATGAAGATTTCGGACCTGTATATTGGGAACGTTATGAAAAGATCTATCAGGCATTGTCCACTAAATATCCCGATTTGATTTATATCGCTAATAGCGTTATCCGGGTAGTGGGGAGGGAGAATGACGACAAACGGAAAGATATTCCCAATTTTGTCAACCCGAAGAATGTCAAAGTGTTCGATGAACATTATTATAACTCGATTGAATGGGCTTGCGAACAGCATTATCGCTTTGATAATTACAAACGGGGTGTTGCCGATTTATTTATCGGCGAATTGGGAATCAGCGGAAAATATCCTTATAATTTGCTGGCTACCGGGGCAATCCGTATGTCAATAGAGCGTAACGGCGATTTGAATCCTCTGTTTGCCGAACGTCCGGTGATGAGGCATTGGGATTTCCTGGAACACCGTATTTTCCTGCCGATGTTGATTAACGGAGTGGACAGTAGCGTAAAGACTTCTTTCTTCTATCTGGCGAAGATGTTCAGGGATCACACGTTTGATGTGTGCCTGGATGCAGCGATTAAAGATATGGAAGGTATGCAGAATATCTTTGTAACAATGGGATATGATACGGGCAGTAAGCAATATATCCTGAAACTGATAAACCTGCAGGATAAGAAAGTCACCTTGCAGCCGGAAGTCTCCGGTTTCAAACGTCCGGTCAAGGCTCATAAGACAAGCCTGGTACTGGTTCCGGGAAAAGAAAACACACCGGCTACTCCGAATGAAGTCGAACCGGTGGAGACCGAAGTCGGACTGGACCTGAACAAACCGCTCGAACTGGAGGCCGCTTCTATGACTGTGTACCGTTTTAAATAGGAGAACCATAAGATTCAATAAGCGGATATAAGAGATTTAAACAAAAGAATATGAGGTTTACATAAATAGGAAATTAAAAGAAGCAAAAATGAAAAATACACTCTTTTGTATTACAGGACTTGCCATACAGGGGTTGGCTATGTCAGCCGCGGCACAAACCGGCAAACCGAATATTGTGGTCATTATGACCGACCAGCAACGTGCCGACTTGTGCGGCAGGGAGGGTTTTCCTTTGGAAGTGACTCCTTATGTAGACCAACTGGCACAGGAGAATGTATGGTTCAACAAGGCATATACTGTGATGCCGGCCAGTTCTCCGGCTCGTTGTTCCATGTTCACCGGACGTTTCCCTTCTGCCACTCACGTACGTACGAACCACAATATTCCCGACATCTTCTATCAACAGGATTTGGTAGGAGTATTGAAAGAAAACGGATATCAGACAGCATTGGTGGGCAAGAATCATGCTTACCTGAAACCTGCCGACTTGGACTTTTGGTCTGAATACGGACACTGGGGAAAGAACAAAAAGGCGACTCCCGCCGAGAAAGAAACTGCCCGTTTCCTGAATCAGCAAGCCAGAGGCCAATGGCTGGAACCCTCTCCAATCTTCCTGGAAGAGCAGCATCCCACCAAAATCGTGAACGAAGCACTGGCATGGATTGAGAAACAGAAAGAAAATCCTTTCTTCGTATGGGTATCCTTTCCGGAACCCCACAACCCTTATCAGGTATGCGAACCCTATTACTCCATGTTCTCGCCCGACAAACTTCCCGTATTGAAGACATCACGCAAGGACTTGGCAAAGAAAGGAGAGAAATACCGTATTCTGGCAGAACTGGAAGATGCATCCTGCCCCAACCTGGAACAGGACCTGCCCCGAATCCGTGCCAACTATATCGGAATGATCCGGTTGATAGACGATCAGATCAAAAGATTGATCGAATCATTGAAAGCCAGCGGACAATATGAAAATACCATCTTTGTTGTACTCTCCGACCACGGTGATTATTGGGGAGAATACGGATTAATCCGTAAAGGAGCCGGACTTTCCGAAAGCCTGGCACGTATTCCGATGGTATGGGCGGGCTATCAGATCAAGAATCAGCCTGCACCTATGGATGGCCACGTGTCGATAGCCGACCTTTTCCCTACATTCTGCTCTGCCATCGGTGCCGAAATACCGGCAGGCGTTCAGGGACGTAGCTTGTGGCCGATGTTGACCGGGAAGGCTTATCCCAAAGAAGAATTCTCCAGCATGGTGGTTCAACAAGGCTTCGGTGGAGCTGACGTCGGACTGGACGCTTCCCTGACTTTCGAACAGGAAGGAGCATTGACTCCCGGCAAAATAGCCCACTTTGACGAACTGAACACCTGGACACAAAGTGGCACTTCACGCATGATAAGAAAGGATGACTGGAAACTGGTAATGAATCATTATGGAAACGGTGAACTTTATAACTTGAAGAAAGACCCTTCGGAAGTTCATAATCTGTTTGGTGAGAAGAAATATAGCGAAATTCAAACGGAACTTCTGACCCGGTTGCTGGCATGGGAATTACGTTTGCAGGACCCACTACCTCTTCCGCAAAGACGCTATCATTTTAAACAGAATCCATTTAACTATCTTAAATAGGAAGAATACGTAAACATAAAACAGGAATATATGAAATTGATTGGACGATTAGGATTGATCTTGCTTACAGGATTTATTTCCATCTGTACAGCATCAGCGCAGTTATATGGAACGGCAAATACAAACGCTCCGGAGCTACGTGTTCCGAAATTCGTAAAGCCGGCATTTGATTATTGGATGAGGGACACTTGGGCTACGCTGGGTCCCGACGGTTATTATTATATCACAGGAACGACCTCTACCCCCGACCGTTACTTTCCGGGACAGAGACATTGCTGGGACTGGAACGACGGTTTGTACCTGTGGCGTTCCAAAGATATGAAGTCCTGGGAAGCCAGAGGACAAATATGGTCGATGGAAAAAGACGGAACCTGGCAAAAGAAGCCGAAAGTATATAAAGCAGGAGAGAAATATCAGAAGAAATCCATCAACGGTGATCCGATGGACAACCGCTTTCATGCAGTGTGGGCTCCGGAAATGCATTATATCAAAAGCGCGAAGAACTGGTTTATCGTTGCCTGCATGAATGAGTCGGCAGGTGGGAGAGGTTCTTTCATTTTGCGGAGCAAGACCGGAAAGCCGGAAGGACCGTACGAGAATATCGAAGGTAATAAAGACAAAGCCATCTTCCCGAACATCGACGGAAGTTTGTTCGAAGATACGGACGGCACTGTCTACTTTGTCGGGCACAACCATTATATCGCCCGTATGAAACCGGATATGAGCGGATTTGCCGAGGAACTGAAAACATTGAAAGAGGAAAAATATAATCCGGAACCGTATATTGAAGGAGCGTTTATCTTCAAATACGATAACAAATATCACCTCGTACAAGCTATATGGTCGCACCGTACGTCGGAGGGAGATACCTATATTGAGAAAAAGGGAGTAACCTCGCCGAAGACACGTTATAGTTACGACTGCATCATCTCGACAGCCGATAATGTGTATGGTCCCTATAGCGAACGCTACAATGCCATCACGGGAGGAGGACACAACAATCTTTTCCAGGATAAGGATGGAAACTGGTGGGCTACCATGTTCTTCAATCCGCGTGGGGCACAGGCGGCGGAGTATAAAGTGACGTGCCGTCCCGGATTAATTCCGATGATCTATGAGAATGGTAAATTCAAACCCAACTTTAATTATAATACCAAATGAAAACTTCTTTATTGATAGCAGGCAGCCTGGCTCTGGTTCCGATGACGTATGCGCAGGACAAACCGAATATTATTATCATACTGGCAGACGATTTGGGCTTCTCCGATCTCGGCTGCTTCGGTGGTGAGATTCATACACCGGTACTGGATAAATTGGCAAAGAATGGCGTCCGTATGACGCAGATGTATAACAGTGCACGCAGTTGTCCGTCGCGTGCCAACCTGTTGACGGGACTTTATCCGCATCAGACGGGATTGGGACACATGGACGGCAGTCATCCTGCCTGGCCGAAAGGATATTCCGGTTTCCGTTCCAATTCGGACAACGTCACGATTGCAGAAGTCCTGAAAGATGCCGGATATTTTACGGCTATGTCAGGAAAGTGGCATCTGGGGAATAAGTCGAATCCTATTCTTCGTGGGTTTCAAGAGTATTACGGTTTATTGGGCGGATTCAATTCTTTCTGGAATCCGGAAGTATATACCCGTTTGCCGAAAGACCGTACCCCCAGACACTATGAAGAAGGAACTTTCTATGCAACGAATGTGATAACGGATTATGCGATTGACTTTATCGACCAGGCACATCAGGAAAAGAAACCGCTGTTCCTGTATCTGGCCTATAATGCTCCCCATTTTCCTTTGCACGCACCGAAAGAAGTGACCGATAAATATATGTCTCTCTATATGCAGGGATGGGACAAGATTCGTGACGCACGTTGGAAACGGATTGTTGACCTGAAACTGATGCAAGGCAAACCGGAACTTAGCCCGCGCGGCGTGGTTCCCGAAAGTCTGTTTGAAGATGAAACGCATCCGTTACCGGCATGGGACTCATTGACGAAAGATCAGCAGACCGACTTGGCACGTCGTATGTCCATTTTTGCAGCGATGGTGGATGTGATGGACGCGAATATCGGCCGGGTAGTGGATGAGTTGAAAAAGAACGGTGAGTTGGACAATACATTTATCATGTTTATGTCCGATAACGGAGCTTGTGCCGAATGGCACGAATTTGGTTTTGACAAACAGACCGGAGTCGAATATCATACGCATACGGGAGCCGAACTCGACCAGATGGGCTTACCCGGAACTTATCATCATTACGGCACAGGCTGGGCGAATGTTTGTTGCACACCGTTCACGCTGTATAAACATTATGCTCACGAAGGAGGTATCTCAACCCCATGTATCATTTCCTGGGGGAATCAGGTGAAGAACAAAGGCGGACTGGATCATCAGCCTGCACAATTCTCCGATATCATGTCTACCTGTGTGGAACTGGCAGGAGCCACTTATCCGAAAGAATATCAGGGAAGAGCGATTCTGCCTACGGCAGGTAAATCCATCCTCCCGATTGTGAAAGGGAAGAAGATGCCCGAAAGGTATATTTATGCAGAGCATGAAGGCAACCGCATGGTGCGTAAAGGTGACTGGAAGCTGGTTTCGGCCAATTTTAAGGGAGATGAATGGGAATTGTACAACATCAGGGAAGACCGTACCGAGCAGCACAACCTGATCGGCAAATATCCTGAAATGGCAAAAGAACTGGAAACGGCCTATTTCGAATGGGCAGACAAGAGCGATGTCTTGTATTTCCAAAAAATGTGGAATACCTACAATAAGAATCGACGGAAAGATTTTAAAGAATATAAAACCCGCTAATGCTTATGGATAAAAGAATCTTATTTACTCTGGCTTTAGGAGCCATGTCGCAGGTGTTTGCCCATGCATGGGAGCCTAAAGGTGATAAAATCAAAACAGTATGGGCTGAACAGGTGACGCCGGAAAATGTGTGGCAAAGTTATCCCAGACCGCAGTTGCAACGGGCCGAATGGATCAATCTGAATGGATTGTGGAAGTATGCCGTAACGGATCAGAACACGTCCCGGAAGAATGTTTCCTTTGAGGGAGAGATTCTCGTCCCGTTTGCGATTGAATCGTCACTGTCCGGAGTGCAGAAAACATTTCTTCCTACGGATAAATTATGGTATCAACGTGAGTTCACTTTAGATCCTTCCTGGAAGAATAAGTCTACTGTCCTGCATTTCGGAGCAGTGGATTATGAATGTCAAGTATGGGTGAATAACCGGTTGGTCGGTACGCATAAAGGAGGAAACAACCCGTTCTCGTTCGATATTACTAAATACTTGAAGAAGAGTGGCCCCCAAAGCATTGAAGTAGCCGTCACCGACCCGACGGACACGGAATCTATTTCCCGAGGGAAACAACAACTTAATCAGGAAGGTATCTGGTACACGCCTGTATCGGGCATTTGGCAAACTGTGTGGCTGGAAGCGGTGAATAAAACCTATATTCGTCAGGTACTTCCTTCCACTGATATTGAGAGAAAATCCGTGAAGCTGGCTTTCGATATAATTGGAGCCAAAGGCAATGAAGAAGTGAAAATAGAAGTGTTGGATGATGGCAAAGTAATCAAGACGGTGGAACAGAAGTTGACTAATGCGATGGAGATAGACGTTCCGAACGCTGTCTTATGGTCTCCCGAATCTCCGAAACTGTATCATTTGAATATTGTCTTATCCAATGGAGGACGTGTTTTAGACCGGGTAAAGAGTTACTTTGCCTTGAGAAAAGTAGATGCCCGTAAAGATGAATGTGGATACAACCGTATTTGCCTGAATAACCAACCCATCTTCCAATACGGTCCGCTGGATCAAGGCTGGTGGCCCGACGGATTGTTGACTCCTCCTTCCGAGGAAGCGATGTTGTGGGACATGGTGCAGTTGAAGAAGATGGGATTCAATATGATCCGTAAACATATCAAAGTAGAACCGGAGCAATATTATTATTACGCTGATTCTCTGGGATTGATGATGTGGCAAGACATGGTTTCCGGTTTTGCTACGTCAAGGAAGAAGGAGGAGCACGTCAATCCGTTGGCTACTACTGATTGGAACGCCCCCGAAGAACACACCCGCCAATGGCAAAAAGAAATGTTCGAGATGATCGACCGTCTCCGTTTCTATCCCTGTATCACTACCTGGGTGGTTTTCAATGAAGGATGGGGACAGCATAACACGGTGGAAATCGTAAATAAAGTGATAAAATACGACGATACACGCCTGATAAACGGAGTGACCGGCTGGACGGACAGAGGCGTAGGCGATATGTACGACGTACATAATTATCCTGTCACTTCCATGATTCTGCCGGAGAACAACGGCAACCGCATTTCCGTACTGGGAGAATTCGGCGGCTATGGCTGGGCGATCAAGGAACATATCTGGAATCCGAATATGAGGAACTGGGGGTATAAGAATATAGACGGAGCAATGGCTCTGATTGATAGTTACGGCCGTCTGGTATATGATTTGGAAACGCTGATTGCCCAAGGGTTGAGTGCGGCTGTTTATACACAAACCACTGATGTGGAAGGAGAAGTGAACGGCCTGATTACTTACGACCGGAAAGTAACTAAAATACCGGAAGGCTTGTTGCACCTGATGCACAACCGTTTGTATGAAATCACCCCTGCGAAAGCTGTTACTTTGATTGCAGACAGTCAAAACGGAAGCAAGAATACCCGCCTTGTCAGTCTGAACGGTCAGGAGCTGAAAATGACTTCTTTGCCTTTCGACTGTCCCCCTCGTTCTACGGTAGTATCAGAAGCTACTTTTAAGGTGGATAAGGATTTCAGTCATCTGTCTTTATGGCTGAATGTTGCCGGAGAAGCAAAAGTGTGGTTGAATGGTGTAGAAGTCTTTGCGCAGGAGGCAAAGCAGACCAGGCAATATAATCAATACAATATCAGCGATTACAGCCGTTACTTGCGAAAAGGAAGTAATTTGTTGAAAATTGAAGTGAAAGATAGCAAGAAGATGAGGTTTGATTATGGGTTGAGGGCTTATTAATCAGATTCATATTTTACTTTGTGAGTTTCTTGCTATAAAGTTGAAAGGCAAGTGAATATCTGCAATATCAAGTTAATGTATGAGCCCCATAGCGATGTCACTATAGGGCTCATTAACTATCATTTTTCCGGCTCACTCGTATGGGCACATTTCTTTATAACAAACTTTCTTATTGAAATTTCTTATCTTCTTCGAGGAGCTCTTGGCTATATTGCTCCGGTGCTAGAGGGGTAAAGAGTTCTATCAGGTTTTCTTCGGGATCGCGCAGGTATAGGGTACGCATCCCCCAATCGGGCATATCCGCAGGTTCGGTGATAAACGTCACGCCTTTTGCTTTTAGATCGGCAAAAGTTTCGTCGAGGTTATCTACACTGAATGAAACCATTAATTTCTCACGCATCGCAACGGGCTGTTGCTTATCTGCATTGCCTACCGCAGGTGCCATCCAGTCGGATACAAAAAGGGTGAAGCCTTCTATCCCGTCAGCTACTTTAAAATTGGCATATCCGCTATTTTCATCTCCCCAGGATGGCTCTAATCCGAGTTGTTCGGTGTAGAACTTGAAGCATTTGGCGAAGTCTTTCACTAATAATCTTACGTTGCTGAATCTCATGGTTTACTGATTAATAGTTTGTAATTTGTTTCTTATATCAAAATGCAAATATAATCATTCTATTGGATAGCGTTTCAAAAAACTGTATTTACCTCATTAGTGCATAGAAACGAGTTAAACGGTGCGCTAATGAATGGGTCCAGGGTGAGGGGTGGTGAGGGTAGATTTATAACCTTTTATTTTATTATTTTCTATACTATCTCCTTTTTTATCCTAAAAAAAAAATACGAAAGTTATAAATCTACCCTCACCACCCCTCACCTGGACCCATATCTTATAATAAAAAGATAACGGGGAATCTTAAAAACTCAATCATCTTTTTCAGATTTACCACAACGTTTCCAGAATACTCCATTATTTTATTCAAAACCGTACAGAGAATGAGCCAAACCCGTACGTAAATGAACTATTTCACCACAGAGGACAGTCAGAAGAT
>NZ_QVLZ01000005.1:48431-237527 GCF_003435205.1 Bacteroides sp. AF32-8BH
TAAATGAACTATTTCACCACAGAGGACAGTCAGAAGATCCATACTGAACAGATGAGATTATCTGAAATCCAGAATAAAGAATTACAGGATAAAATTGCTGTGATAAATAAGAATTCTGAAGAATAGATCAAAGCAATGCAGAAACAATATGAGACTACTAACAGGTAGCTGAAGATTTTCATATCGGCTCAAAAGAGTCCTATACACTGTAATTATTGGCTCATTTTGAGCCGATATATTAATAATATTATGTATTTTTGAGCCGATATAATCAATTAAATAGCAATGGAAGAAGAAATTCAACAATATCTTCGTTTTCATCCTCTATCTTCTAGGTCAGAATTAATGGAGGGAGTGAATACTAAAGTAAGTGTCGCCACATTCAAGCGTTTATTAGCTGCCATGATTTCCGCTGGAAGTATTGAAGTCATAGGGCAAGGACCTGCCACCTGTTATAAACTAACACCACAAACGTTTGTTACAAGTTATTTCGACTTAGAATCATACTTTCGGAAAGAAGTTGATGAGCGTGAAATTCAACAAGCTTTCAATTTCAGCCTTATTCCTGATATATTGCCTAATGTTGACCCTTTCACGATGGATGAACGGAAACATTTAACGGCTCTTCAAGAAACGTTTAGAAGAAATGTATTAGAAATGACAGACGGAGAGTACCGGAAAGAAATGGAAAGGTTAGGTGTGGATCTTAGTTGGAAGTCTTCTCAAATTGAAGGGAACACATATAATCTTCTTGAAACGGAAAGACTTTTGCTGGAAAAAGAAGAAGCAAAAGGTAAAACTAAAGAAGAAGCCATTATGCTACTAAATCACAAGGAAGCTCTTGATTTTATTTTAGATAATCCTGATTATCTTCAGTATTTATCAATAAGAAAGATTGAAGACATTCATAGTATCCTTATTAAAGAACTGGGAGTTGAGCGTCATATTCGTTCTCGGCGTGTTGGTATTACGGGTACGAATTATCGTCCACTTGATAATGAATATCAAATAAGAGAAGCTATGGAAGACACTTGTCAATTAATCAATAATAAGGAGAGTATCTTTGATAAAGCTTTCCTAGCTTTAGTTCTGTTATCTTATATTCAGCCATTTGCTGATGGTAATAAACGTACTGCCCGTATAACAAGTAATGCAATACTTATAGCCAACGGTTATTGTCCTTTATCATTTCGTTCAGTTGATTCTATCGACTATAAGAAAGCTATGTTAGTTTTCTATGAACAAAATAATATATATCCATTTAAGAAAATATTTATAGAACAGTTTGAATTTGCTGTGAATACATACTTTTGAATTTATCTGTATATTGATGGTTGTTCCAACGATGACATTATTATAAATATAATAATTATGTTCATAATAAATTTGTAATGCTTCCTGTTTTAATAAACATTGGTTTTCCGTCTGCAATAATTTTCTCCTGAAAGCCGGAAGTTTCTGAAAGACTTTTATCTTTGCAACTATAATACATACGGCACTATGAAAAAAGTGATTCTGATTTTTGTGACAATCGTCCTTTCCGGTCTGCTTTATGCAAAAGATAATAAGAGTACCGATGCGTTACTTCGTGAGATTGATGGTATCATTAAAAATCGTCAGACTTATGGAGCGGAAAAGGAGGCGCGTATCGCTGACCTGAAGAAATTGTTGGCGGAGGCTACTTCCGATGAACAACGATATGGTTTTTGCGGACGTCTTTTCGATGAATACCGGGCTTATAATCTGGATTCGTCTTTTGTCTATGCTCAACGGAAAGAGGAACTGGCGCATCGCATGGATAAACTGGATTACCTGGATGATGCTGCCATGAATATGGCGGAAGTGATGGGAACTACCGGAATGTATAAAGAAGCGTTGGAACTATTGGGGCAGATTGATAAGAAAACGTTGCCCGATTATCTCTATGGTTACTATTATCATCTGTATCGCACTATTTACGGATTGATGGGAGATTATGCCGTTACGGAGAAAGTCAAGAAAGAGTATTATCGAATGACGGATCTGTATCGTGACTCTCTTCTGCAGGTCAACGCTTCCGACTCTTTGGGGCACGTATTGGTGATGGCGGATAAGTGTATCGTACATGCTCAATACGATGAAGCCATCCGTATGCTGATGGAATATTACAACAAACCTTCTTTGGATGACCATTCAAAAGCAATGCTTACTTATACTCTCTCCGAGGGTTACCGGTTGAAAGGCGACAAGCAGGGGCAAAAACATTACCTGGCCCTTTCGGCTATTGCCGACCTAAAATCGGCAGTAAAGGAATATGTATCTTTGCGCAAACTCGCTTCCCTTGTCTACGATGAAGGGGATATTGACCGTGCCTACAATTACCTGAAATGCTCCTTAGAGGATGCCACTCTTTGCAATGCCCGCCTTCGTACGTTAGAAATCTCGCAAGTCTTTCCTATCATTGACCAGGCTTACCAATTGAAAACCAAACGGCAGCAGCAGGAGATGAAAGTATCATTGATTTGTATCAGTTTGCTTTCCGTATTTTTGTTGGTTGCCATTTTCTTCGTTTACAAGCAGATGAAAAAGGTTGCTGCCGCACGTCGCGAAGTGGTCGATACCAATACGTTGTTGCAAGAACTGAACGAAGAACTTCACGACTCCAACTCGCAACTGAAAGAGATGAACCATACGCTTTCGGAAGCCAATTATATCAAGGAGGAATATATCGGCCGATATATGGACCAATGCTCCACTTATCTCGACAAGATGGATTTATACCGTCGTTCCCTAAATAAAATTGCTGCTGCCGGAAGAGTGGAAGAACTATATAAAGCCATTAAATCTTCTCAATTCCTTGACGAAGAACTGAAAGAGTTTTATGCAAACTTCGACATGACTTTCCTGCAACTCTTCCCCAATTTTGTGGAGGAATTTAATGCGCTGCTCACAGAACCCATGCAACCCAAACCGGGAGAACTGTTGAACACCGAACTCCGTATCTTTGCCCTTATCCGGCTGGGGATTACGGACAGTACCAAGATAGCGCAATTCCTCCGTTATTCCGTGACTACCATTTATAATTACCGGACCCGTGTCCGTAACAAAGCTTTGGGAGAAAGAGATGAATTTGAGACTAAAGTAATGCAAATAGGGAAGGTGGAAGAATAAGAAAATTACTACTTTTTTAGTCTGACTTCTATTTTATAACGTTCTTATATTTAGTGGTTTATGCTGTGAGATACTGTATAAATCACTATATTTTTGCTATCTGCTTTAAGAAGCAGTATGAAATGTGGATACTTTTGTTTCACGGTCATTTCAGCAATGACACAGAGAACGAAAACAAAAGTAACCCTAATATTAACTTTAAATTAATGTACATGAAACAGAGTATGAAGTCGAAAGGCTTTGAACGCCGCCTCTTATTAATAATGTGGGGCTTGTTCCTATCTCTTAGTGCATTCGCACAACAGATTTCAATAAAAGGACATGTAGTAGATGCCACAGGTGAACCGGTGATCGGTGCCAGTGTGGTGGAAGGACGTACAACGAATGGTACGATAACCGATGTAGACGGTAATTTCTCATTAAGCGTTCCGGCTAACAGCACGCTGACTATCTCTTTTGTCGGCTATAAAACGCAGACTGTTCCGGTGAACGGGAAAAACTCGTTGAAAGTAACCTTGCAGGAAGATACGGAAGTATTGGACGAGGTTGTTGTAGTAGGTTACGGAACGATGAAAAAGAGCGATTTGACTGGTGCCGTATCTTCTGTCGGAGTGAAGGACATCAAAGACTCTCCGGTAGCTAATATCGGTCAGGCAATGCAGGGAAAAGTATCCGGTGTGCAGATTATCGATGCCGGTAAGCCGGGTGATAATGTCACCATTAAAATCCGTGGTTTGGGTACGATCAATAACAGTAACCCGCTGATTGTCATTGACGGAATTCCTACCGACTTGGGATTGTCTTCCTTGAATATGGCTGATGTGGAACGGGTAGACGTATTGAAAGATGCTTCGGCAACAGCTATCTATGGTTCCCGTGGTGCAAATGGTGTGGTGATGATTACCAGCAAACGTGGTGCCGAAGGTGCCGGAAAAGTAACGGTAAACGCAAACTGGGCTATTCAGAACGCTACTAAAGTGCCCGATATGCTGAATGCTGCGCAATATGCCGCCTTGAGCAATGATATGCTGTCTAATAATGATGATAATACAAACCCTTATTGGGCAGACCCTTCTTTATTGGGAACAGGAACGAACTGGCTGGATGAGATGTTACGTACGGGAGTGAAACAAAGCTATTCGGTTAGCTATTCCGGTGGTACGGAAAAGGCACATTACTATGTATCCGGCGGTTTCCTCGATCAGTCCGGTATCGTGGAAAGCGTTAATTACCGTCGTTTCAACTTTCAGGCAAATAGTGATGCCCAGGTCAATAAATGGTTGAAGTTCACTACTAACCTGACATTCAGTACGGACGTGAAAGAAGGAGGAACTTACAGCATCGGAGATGCGATGAAAGCACTCCCCACCCAGCCGGTGAAGAATGAAGACGGTAGCTGGAGCGGTCCCGGACAGGAAGCGCAATGGTATGGAAGTGTCCGCAATCCGATCGGTACGTTGTACATGATGACGAACGAGACGAAAGGATATAACTTTCTGGCAAACATCACCGGAGAGATTGCCTTTACCAAATGGTTGAAGTTGAAAAGCACCTTCGGTTATGACGCCAAATTCTGGTTTGTCGACAACTTTACTCCGGCTTACGACTGGAAACCGAATCCGGTAGAAGAATCTTCCCGCTATAAGAGTGACAACAAATCATTTACCTACCTGTGGGATAATTATTTTGTATTCGACCATACTTTCGCCCAAAAACATCGTGTAGGTGTGATGGCAGGTTCTTCCGCCCAGTGGAACAACTACGATTACCTGAATGCTCAAAAGAATATCTTCATGTTTGATAATATCCATGAAATGGACAACGGCGAGAAGATGTACAGCATCGGTGGCAGCCAGAGCGATTGGGCACTGCTCTCTCTGATGGCACGTCTCAACTATTCTTACGAAGATAAATACCTGCTTACAGCCACTGTGCGCCGTGACGGTTCCTCCCGCTTCGGTAAGAACAACCGTTGGGGAACATTCCCTTCCGTTTCTCTGGCATGGCGTATTTCGCAGGAAGAATGGTTCCCGAAAGACAACTCTCCGGTGAATGACCTCAAACTGCGTATCGGATACGGTGTGACCGGTAATCAGGAAATCGGTAACTACGGCTTTGTGGCTTCCTATAATACGGGAGTTTATCCTTTCGGCAACAACAACTCCACCGCTTTGGTATCTACCACCCTTTCCAATCCGAATATTCATTGGGAAGAGGTACGCCAAACCAACTTCGGTGTGGATATGAGTCTGTTCAATTCACGTGTCAACCTTTCGCTGGATGCCTACATCAAAAAGACGGCAGACATGTTGGTGAAAGCTTCCATCCCTATCACCTCCGGTTTTGAAGATACTACTGAAACCTTTACCAATGCCGGCAAGATGCGCAACAAAGGAGTGGAAATGACCCTGCGCACCATCAACCTGAAAGGTCTTTTTTCTTGGGAATCTGCTTTAACGGCCACCTATAACAAGAATGAAATTCTGGATCTGAACAGCGAAACCCCGATGTTTATCAATCAGATGGGTAACTCATACGTGACTATGCTTAGAGCCGGTTATCCGATCAATGTATTCTACGGATACGTGACCGACGGACTTTTCCAAAACTGGGAGGAAGTAAACCGCCACGCCACCCAACCGGGAGCAGCTCCGGGGGATATCCGTTTCCGGGATTTGAATAACGATGGAGTCATCAACGATGAAGACCGTACCGTTATCGGCAACCCGAATCCGAACTGGTTCTTCTCTTTAAGCAATAATTTCTCTTATAAGGGATGGGAACTCTCCGTTTTCCTGCAAGGCGTATCGGGAAACAAGATTTATAACGCCAACAATGTTGACAACGAAGGAATGGCAGCCGCTTACAACCAAACCACAGCCGTATTGAACCGCTGGACGGGTGAAGGTACCAGCAACTCTATGCCCCGCGCCATTTGGGGAGACCCGAACCAGAACTGCCGTGTATCCGACAGGTTTGTGGAAAACGGTTCCTATCTCCGTCTGAAGAACATCACGCTTTCGTATACACTGCCTAAAAAGTGGATGCAAAAGATTCAACTGGAAAATGCCCGCATCTCTTTCTCTTGCGAGAATGTGGCAACTATCACCGGATATTCCGGCTTCGACCCGGAAGTGGATATTAATGGCATCGACAGCAGCCGTTACCCGATTTCACGTACTTTCAGTATGGGCTTGAACTTTAACTTTTAAATCAGGAGAAAGAATATGAAAAAGATAATAACTTTGGTATTTATGTCTGCCGTGCTGGCATTGACATCGTGCAACGATTTCTTGGATAAATATCCCAAATATGGCGTCGATCCCGAATCGGAAGTGACGAATGAGATTGCTGTGGCACTGACTACTGCCTGCTACAAGACTCTTCAGTCATCTAATATGTATAACCAGCGTATTTGGAGCCTCGACATCATCGCAGGCAACAGTGAAGTAGGAGCCGGAGGAGGTACTGACGGTTTGGAGACTGTTCAGGCTTCCAATTTCATAGCCCAGAGCGACAACGGCTTTGCCTTGTATGTATGGCGTTCTCCGTGGGTTGGGATCGGACGTTGCAACATCGTGCTTTCCAATCTGCCTTCAGCATCTATCTCCGATGAGATAAAGACCCGTTGCATGGGTGAGGCTTATTTCCTGCGTGCACATTATTATTATATTCTGGTTCGTTTGTACGGAGGGGTGCCTTTGCGCTTGGAGCCGTTTGAACCGGGAGAATCTGCGGATATTGCCCGTAATACGGTAGATGAGGTATATGCTCAAATTCTTTCCGACTGCAAAAATGCAGTGAATATGCTTCCTCCGAAAAGCAGTTATGGAGATGCTGACAGGGGACGTGCCTGCAAAGAGGCTGCAATGGCGATGCTGGCGGATATTTACCTGACACTGGCTCCCAATCATCGTGACTATTATAATGAAGTAGTGACCTTGTGCAATAACATTGCTGCAATGGGATATGATCTGACTCAATGCAATTATGCCGATAACTTTAATGCGACGATCAATAATGGTGCGGAATCTCTCTTCGAAGTGCAATACTCCGGTAGTACGGAATATGACTTTTGGGGCGGCGATAATCAAGCGTCCTGGTTGTCTACTTTCATGGGACCACGTAATTCGGGTATGGTAGCCGGTGCTTATGGATGGAACTTGCCTACGGAAGAGTTTGTCAAGCAATACGAAGACGGTGATTTGCGGAAAGATATCACTGTGTTGTATCAGGGTTGTCCTGCTTTTGATGGTATGGAATACAAACGTTCCTGGTCCAATACGGGTTATAACGTACGTAAGTTCCTTGTGTCGAAAGACGTCTCTTCGGAGTATAATACCAACCCCAACAACTTTGTAGTATACCGTTATGCGGATGTCTTACTGAAGAAAGCGGAAGCTTTGAATGAGCAGGGACATCCTGATCAGGCTGCCGAACCATTGAATATCGTTCGTAAGCGTGCCGGACTGACAGAGCTGCCGACTACTCTGACGCAGACCGAAATGAGAGAAAAGATTATTCACGAACGTCGGATGGAACTTGCTTTTGAGGGACATCGCTGGTTCGATATGATCCGGGTTGATAATGGAAATTATGCATTGACATTCCTGAAATCTATCGGTAAGAATAATGTGACCAAAGAACGTCTCTTGTTGCCTATTCCGCAGACGGAGATGGACTCCAATCACCTGATGACTCAAAATCCCGGTTATTAATCCGTTTTATAATCATTCATTTAGACAAATAATATGATGAAGAAATATATATATCAATTGTTATGCTCTCTTTTCATCGGTGGAACGATGGTTGCCTGTGCCGAGGATTATATGGAGACAGATAAAGGACATGATACCCTCACCCTTTCGGTGAATCAGCAGGAGTTGGTGTTGAACGAAAAGAACCATAGTCAGGAGGCGCTGGCGCTTTCATGGACTACCGGAACGAATTATGGAAGCGGTAACCGTATCTCTTATACGCTGGAACTGGCGAAAGCCGGAACGGACTTTGCGAATCCTTATTCGGTAGATTTGGGTACGGGAACGTACCAATGGACTAAGAAAGTGGAAGAACTCAACCAATTTCTGCATACGCAGTTCGGTATCGGCTATGCCGTGAAAGCGGAGTTGGAAGCACGTATCACAGCCGTCGTTGCCGGAATGGAAGATCAGAAGCAGATTGCGACGGCTGCCTTTACAGTGACTACCTACCAGCCGGTTACTACCACGCTTTACCTGATTGGTGATGCTGCTCCGAACGGATGGAGCGCCGATAACGCAACGGCAATGGAACGTACGGATAACGGACAATTTACATGGACAGGAAAGCTGAATACCGGATCGTTTAAATTTATAACGACCTTAGGAGAATTCCTGCCGTCGTACAACCGTGATGCTACTGCCGAAGAAGGATTCAAACTGACCTACCGTACATCGGGTGACCAACCGGACGAACAGTTCACAATCAGTAAAGAAGCAACTTATATCGTAAAAGCAAACCTGCTCGACCTGACATTGACACTTACCGAAACGGAAGATATTGGCTGGAGATATGAGGAGTTTTTCATTGTCGGTTCGTTTACGGGTAACAATGGTTGGGGATTTGAAGCACTGTCTAAAGATGCTGTTCAGATGGATCTGTTCCATTATGGAGCTGTGATTCCCTGGAAGGCAGACGGAGAATTTAAATTCGCTTCTGTGACAGATTTCGGTCAGGCGGATGCTTTCTTCCATCCTACCATGGCTAATGCTCCGTACACTTCGACATCCGTAGTGCTTGGAGGTGACGATAATAAATGGCAGATGAAGGAAGCCGAATGTGGCAAGCCTTATAAAGTATGGTTCTATACAGGCAAAGGAAAAGAAAAGATGCTGATGCGTCCGTTCACTCCTTACGAAGGGCTGTATCTGGTGGGTGAGGCAACTCCAAACGGATGGGATTTAGGCAATGCTACTCCGATGACGAAGAGTGCCGACAGTCCTTACATCTTTACCTGGAGCGGCACACTGAAAACAGGTGAGATGAAGATATCCTGCGATAAACAGTCAGACTGGAACGGGGATTGGTTTATGGCGGATAAGAGCAACAAGGCTCCGACGGGAGAAGTAGAAACGGCATTGTTTGTTGCTAAGTCGGATGCGGAGTTGAGCAGTATGTATCCGGATGCAGATTTGGGTAGTTTGGATTATAAATGGAATATTCAGGAAGCCGGTTCTTATCGGATTACGATTGACCAGTTGAAAGAGACGATTTCGATTGTGAAACAATAAAACAAGAATTCAAGATGAAGAAAATAATATATTTGGTGGCTGCTTTCCTGTGTATGGCTTGCAGTGACGATCATGGGTCGAACCAGGAGAATGGAGGAGCTTCGGGCAGTGTCACCGAAGTGACTCCGGTAACATCGGATTTAAGTGTGGACCTATCTACGGATAAGGCTTTCTATAAACCGGGGGAGAAAGTGGTATTTACAGCAGATGACGCGTTGCCTGCCGGAATTAAAGTTCGTTATCGTCTTTTAGGGGAGGTTGTCGGAGAAGAGTCGGTAAATGGTACCAGTTGGACATGGCAACCGCCTACTACTGATTTCAAAGGATATATGGCGGAACTGTACCGTCAGGAGAATGGTACAGATGTGATTGTCGGTACGATTGCGGTAGATGTATCCAGTGATCCGGCACGTTTTCCGCGTTATGGTTTTGTCGCTGATTTCAGTCGGGAGAAGACGGCTGAAAAGACACAGGAAGAGATGGCGTATCTGAATCGTCATCACATCAATTGGGTACAGTTTCAGGACTGGCATAATAAGCATCACTGGCCGTTGGGCGGTACACGCACACAGTTGGACGAAGTGTATATGGACATCGCTAACCGGGAGGTTTATACAAGTTCGGTGAAAAATTACATTGAAGCGCAGCATCGTTTCGGTATGAAGTCTATGTTTTACAATCTTTGTTTCGGGGCGTTGAAGGATGCCGCTACGGACGGGGTGAAGGAGGAATGGTATTTGTTTAAGGATGCTTCTCACACTACTAAAGACAGTCATGATCTGCCGGGCGGATGGAAAAGTAATATTTATCTGGTAGATCCTTCTAATAAGGAATGGCAGAAATATTTGAACGAGAGGAATGATGATGTATATGTGAACTTTGCCTTCGACGGCTATCAGATAGACCAGTTGGGACGACGCAGCACGCTTTACAATTACAACGGTATTCCGGTCAATCTGCGTGAGGGATATGCTTCTTTTATTGAAGCGACGAAGCAGGCTCATCCGGACAAGAGTTTGGTGATGAATGCGGTCAGCCGTTACGGTGCCCGTCAGATAGGAGAGACAGGTAAAGTTGATTTCTTCTATAATGAAGTGTGGGCGGATGAGGCTGATTTTACCAATCTGAAAGCCATTCTTTATGAAAATGGAGTCTATGGTAATTATCAGTTGAATACGGTTTTTGCAGCTTATATGAATTATAATAAAGCGGATAATCGGGGAGAATTTAATACGCCGGGTGTCTTATTGACGGATGCTGTCATGTTTGCTTTGGGTGGTTCGCACCTGGAGTTGGGAGGCGATCACATGTTGTGCAAAGAGTACTTTCCGAATGAGAACCTGACAATGAGCGAAGAACTGAAAACAGCGATGGTTCGTTATTATGATTTCCTGACTTCTTATCAAAATCTGCTTCGTGACGGTGGTACGGAGAATAGTGTTTCCATGAATTGTACCAATGGCGAAATGAGATTGAATAGTTGGCCTCCTCAACAGGGATCAGTTACTACTTATGCCAAGCAGGTAGGTGGCAAGCAAGTGATACATCTTCTTAATTTCTCGCAAGCGAACAGCCTTAGTTGGAGAGATGTGGACGGTACGATGCCGGAACCGGCTCTGATTACAAAAGCGGCTTTGCAGATGAATCTGTCGGCAAAGGTGAATAAGCTGTGGGTAGCGTCGCCGGATGCACACGGAGGGGCTTTGCAGGAATTGACCTTTACACAGGAGAACGGGGTTGTCTCATTTACATTGCCTTCCCTGAAATATTGGACAATGATTGTGGTTGAATAAAGCGGCTGCTACAGAATAACTAAAATGATAGGTATGATGATTAGATATAGATTATGGGTATGGGTGTTGTGCCTGGTATTTCCAACATGGGTTTGGGCGGAAAATGAGACACGTACATGCACTTCTTTTACACAGCAGGGACGTCAGGTGACTTTTCACCTGGCGGACAGTGCCGCCTTACAATTGCAACTTTGCAGCTCTTCCGTCGTGAAAATCTGGTTCTCACCCGACGGGCAATTGCAACGAAGAAATGCTTCGTTTGCAGTGATTAATGAAGAACTGGAAGAGGTAGGAACTATTCATGTGGATGAACAGGCGGCCTGTTACGAGATATTTACTCCGAAGTTGCGTATCCGGGTGAATAAATCTCCGATGAGTCTTCAGATATTCGATAAATATCAGAAACTCCTGTTTAGTGATTATGCCGATAAAGGCCATGTCAGTGAAGGAACGAAGAAGGTGGAATATAAAGTGCTTCGTCGTGACGAGCACTTCTTCGGACTTGGTGAGAAAGCGGGAAAGATGGACCGTCGTGGCGAGTCTTATAAGATGTGGAATAGTGACAAACCTTGTTATAGTGTGGTAGAAGATCCTCTTTACAAGAGTATTCCTTTCTTTATGAGCAATTACCGGTATGGTATTTTCCTTGATAACACCTATAAGACAGAATTCAAATTCGGAACGGAAAGCCGTGATTATTACAGCTTTGAAGCGCCGAACGGGGAAATGGTATATTACTTTATCTTCGGTAAAGACTATAAAGAAATCATCAGCCAATACGTCGGACTGACCGGAAAACCTATCATGCCGCCGAAATGGGCGTTGGGTTTTGCTCAATGCCGCGGTCTGTTGACAAGTGAAAAGCTAAGTCGTGAAATAGCCGAAGGCTACCGGAAACGGGGAATCCCTTGTGATATTATCTATCAGGATATCGGCTGGACAGAATACTTGCAGGATTTCGAGTGGCGCAAAGGAAACTATGAAAACCCTAGGAAGATGCTTTCGGATTTGAAAGAGATGGGTTTTAAGGTAGTTGTATCTCAAGACCCGGTAATTGCACAAGCCAACAAAAAACAATGGGAAGAAGCAGACCGCCTGGGCTATTTTGTAAAGGACAATACGAACGGTAAAAGCTACGATATGCCCTGGCCGTGGGGTGGGAACTGCGGAGTGGTGGACTTTACCCTGCCTGCCGTAGCCGACTGGTGGGGAACTTATCAGCAGAAACCTATTGACGATGGTGTCTCCGGCTTCTGGACAGACATGGGCGAACCTGCCTGGAGTAACGAGGAGCAGACGGAACGCCTGGTGATGAAGCACCATCTCGGTATGCACGATGAAATCCATAATGTCTATGGCCTGACTTGGGACAAAGTGGTAAAAGAGCAATTTGAAAAGAGGAATCCGAACCGTCGTGTTTTCCAAATGACTCGTGCTGCTTATGCTGGATTGCAACGTTATACGTTTGGCTGGACGGGTGATAGCGGAAACGGAGACGACGTACTGCAAGGGTGGGGACAATTAGCCAATCAGATTCCTGTAATGCTTTCCGCCGGATTGGGATTAATCCCGTTTTCTTCCTGTGATATCACCGGTTACTGTGGAGATATTGAGGATTATCCGGCTATGGCGGAACTCTATACCCGTTGGATTCAATTTGGTGCATTCAATCCTTTGAGCCGTATTCATCATGAGGGAGATAATCCGGTGGAACCGTGGCTTTTCGGACCGGAAGCGGAAAAGAACGCGAAAGCGGCTATCGAACTGAAATATCGTTTGTTGCCGTATATCTACACTTACGCCCGCGAAGCGTATGATACAGGATTGCCTATCATGCGACCTCTGTTTCTGGAATATCCAATGGATATGGAAACATTTTCTACGGATGCCCAATTCATGTTCGGTCGTGAATTGTTGGTAGCTCCTGTGGTGAAGAAAGGTGCCCGCACAAAGAACGTGTACCTTCCCGAAGGTACATGGATAGACTACAACAACAAGCAGACGGTCTACACCGGAGAGCAATGGACTACCGTTGACGCTCCCTTGTCCTCTGTTCCTATATTTGTGAAGCAAGGTTCCATCATCCCTACCATGCCGGTAATGAACTACACCCATGAGAAACCGGTATATCCACTTACTTTTGAAATCTTCCCCGCACAGGAAGATGCACAGGCAGCCTTTACTCTTTACGAAGATGAAGGAGAAAACTTAGGGTATCAGCGTGATGAATTTGTCAAAACACCGATTATTTGCAGCACTCTGGCAAATGGATATGAATTGACTGTCTCTGCCCGTGAAGGAAAAGGATACACTGTCCCCGGTCCGAGAAATCTGTTGTTCCGTATTTATTCTGCGAAAGCCCCGAAAGAGGTAACTGTCAAAGGAAAGAAGATAAAGAAAACTAAACCGGAACGTTTGGAAGAAAATCTGGAGAATGACACGGAATCTGTGGTGTGGAGTTGGGATAAAGAAACAGGTGTCTGTAGTGTGAGAATACCTGATAAAGGTGTTGATGAAAAGATTATGATTATCTTTAAGTAGTAATTGCAGAAATCATGGGTTACTTTGCCTATGTTTTTTGCTTATATTTTCTTCATTTTGCCTATGTTTTTAGGCGGTTATTTCGTTAAATTGCCTATGCTCTTAGAATAAAATGGTATATTTGTAGCTGATTAACAATGATTTTTATGTTTGAAAGAGATATTTATAATCAGTTGCAAAAGTGGGCCGAACGTACAGGGCGTAAACCCTTGGTGTTGCGTGGTGCGCGTCAGGTAGGAAAAACGACGTTAGTTAATGAGTTTGCCCGGAACTTTGAGAATTATCTTCATTTGAATCTGGAGCGTGAAGAAGATGCGCGCCTGTTTCAGAGTACGGATAAAGTACAGGAAATAATGAAGATAGCTTGTTTTCAAAAGAATATTCTTCTGCGTGAGGGGCGGACGTTGCTATTTATAGATGAGATACAGAATGTGCCTAAGGCGGTAGCATTGTTGCGGTATTTTTATGAAGATATGCCTGATTTGTATGTTATCGCTGCCGGTTCACGTTTACAGTCATTGTTGAAAGAACGTATCTCTTTTCCGGTGGGTAGAGTAGAATATATGCAACTTTCCCCTTGTACTTTCGGAGAATATCTGACTGCTATGGGCGAGGGGCATTATCGTACTGCTATAGATGAAATAAGTTTGCCATCTGCGTTGCATGAAGAGGCAATGTCTCGTTTTCATAGATATACATTGATTGGTGGTATGCCCGAAGTAGTAGCCGATTATGCGGAGAATGGAGACTTGGTGCGTTTGAAGTCTATTTATAATTCTTTATTGAAAGGCTATAACGAGGATGTTGAAAAGTATGCACCGACCCAGTTGCAGACGCATGTCATCCGGCATATATTGCGGACGGGCTGGAACAAGGCAGGACAGACTATTAAACTGGGAAATTTTGGAGAGTCAACCTATAACTCAAAGGAAGTGCGTGAAGCTTTCAATATTTTGGAAAAAGCTTTTATACTACATTTAGTTTATCCTATTACAGCTATGCACGCACCGGCGCTGCCTGCTCTAAAACGTGCTCCTAAATTGATGTGGCTGGATACAGGACTAGTTAATTTTGCTGCAAATATCCAAACTGAAGTTCTGCATGACCGTACGTTGATGGATACGTGGCAAGGAGCTATCGCCGAACATATTGTAGCACAACAATTGCAGGTATTACTTGATGAACAGTATATTTCCGACTTGCATTTTTGGGTACGTGACAAACAAGGCTCCAATGCCGAAACAGATTTTGTATGGCAAAAGGGAACACAAATTATTCCGATCGAGGTGAAATGCGGAAAGAACGCGCATCTCCGTTCGTTACATTCTTTCATGGATTTGTCTGGCGGTGATTTAGCTGTCCGTATTTGGAGTGGTCCATATTCTATTGATGATGTGAAGACGGTTGCCGGAAAGAGTTTCCGATTGATAAATCTTCCTTTTTATTATTTGGGTAGTTTACCGAAGATACTTTCTTCGATTTAAGTACAATACTTTCATACTATAATGTATGAAAAGGAACAGACCACTATTGGTGGAACTGTTCCTTTTTTGTTCAAGACAAATGTGATATGCGATTATTTATTCCGTAACCAGTTTCAGAGAAACATCATCGAACCAATAAATAACATTGTCTGTTGCCGTAGCATTGTAACCGGTCAGTTGGTTATTGGCGCCTGCACATAGTTTGAACACAAATTTGACTAGTACATTGGTAGGAATATCCACAGTTACAGCATACTTTTTCCATTCTTTTCTTGCCTGATTGATAACTGTTCCCCAAATATCGTTTACACCTGACTCGATCGTCTGCACTCCGTTTTGCAATACAATTGCCTTTTGGAACTTGGCTTCTTTGGCAATATCTTCATTATTTTCGCAAAGAGTGATACTGGTGATAAACGGAGATTCCGTCTGATTGGTTTTAGCATAGAAGCTTAGTTCATATTTACCGGGATTTACTCCTTGCAATGGATATGACAAATCTACTCCCCAGGTGTTATCAACTTTTTCAGCGATATATTTCAAAGAACGATTGCTACCATTAGCTCCTGTGCTGGTATCTATGGAAAGTGACGGATTGGTGACGTCCGGTTTTGCAAACCACATATCTAGAAAATTCAGGGTATTATTACCTTGAGTCTGCCAGGCTGCATATATTCCCGGTTGTTTATCTGCTGCAAAGTCTTTCTCGAAACTTCCGTTTTTTACTAATTCGGTGGCAGGTTCTTCGCCTTCTCCCGGTCCGGCTTCGTCGGTCGGTTCGAGGGTTACTTTGTCGAACCAATAAACTACATTGTCCGCTTTCTTACAGTCGTAACCATTCAAACTGTTATTATCTCCCGCACAAGGCTTGAATACGAATTTCACCAGTTTGTTATTCGGGATATTCACGATCATGGAGTATTGTTTCCATTCTTTTCCTGTCCGGTTGATTTGTGTGCCCCAAATATCGTTTTCGCCGATCTTTATCTCTTGTTTACCGTTTTGAAGAACGATTGCTTTCTGGTATTTGGCCTCTTTGGCTATATCTTCATCATTTTCGCATAGTGTGATGCTGGTGACGAAAGGCGTATCATCCTGATTCGTTTTTACGTAGAAACTAAACTTATATTTGCCGGCTTCCACTCCTTGCATAGGATATGACAAGTCTACGTCCCAACTGTTTGCTACACTGGCAGCATATTTAAGAGAACTACTACTACCATTTGCTCCTGTACTACCGTCTACCACCAAAGCGTCTCCGGTTTTTGCAAACCACATATTCAGATAATTCAACGTGTTGCTGCCTTGTGTTTGCCAGGCCGCCCATATACCCGGTTTCTTGTCCGCTGCAAAATCCTGTTCAAAGTCTCCGTTTTCAACCAAGTTTGCAGACGGATCCTCTTCTTCCTCATCATCTCCGTCATCCGGTTTGTTTTCTTCTTCCTGTTGATAATAACGGATATATTCGATTTCCATTTGTCCCGGCAACCCGGAGTCATCAATTTCCCCCGGCCATGTGCCTTCACCACCAAGAGCATAGTTTAAAATCAGATAGTAAGGAACATCAAACGGCCATTGCTTCATTTCCGCTTCATTTTCCAGATGCATATTCGGATAACTGAATGTTTCCTCACCGTTAATCAGGAATGTCAGCTCTTCCGGAGTCCATTCGAGAGTATAAAGGTTGAATTCGTTTTCCTTATAAGCCCCGCCTCCGGCACGTGGCGGGTTTTTGTCCAGACCCAAATCCAGCGTATAGTGACTATGTACTGTATGCCAGGCTACTTTTTCAAGGCTGACTTGTTCCATAATATCGATTTCTCCTCCATACTCATTTGCTCCCGGAGGATTGGGATACTGACGTTGTACCGGTAGTAACCAAATAGCCGGCCAACCTCCTTGGAAACTGTTGAACTTGGCGCATATCTCCAGCTTTCCATACTTGAACCCCGCTTTTCCACGTGTGCTTATACCTCCGGTCATGTACTGACCGTCTTTTTTTTCTGCACGTAGAATGAGCCTTCCGTTTTGTACATAAGCCTGTTCTGTACTTCCCGTTAAATATTTGTTCCACGGAGAATTACCTTTCGGCTCAAAAATCCATTTGTCTGCATCAAATTGGGGACCTTCCTGATTAAACTCTTCCGACCAGATCAATTTCCAGCCGTCTATTGCCTTTGATTCGTCTTTGGCATGTAGTGTATAGATATTGATGTCTTCCGACTGGCAGGATAATACTCCAATCCATAACAATAAAATGCTTATTACTTGTTTCATAGCTTTTCCTTTTAAATATTAAAATATAAGGGGGAGACAGCGGGAGTAGTCATTACTCCCAGCCGTCGTTTTGTGTTAAGTTGCCATTTTTATAAATCTCCGATTGAGCGATAGGATAAAGGTTCATCTTTTCCTCCCAGACGCGTGTCTGTATCTTCACCGGAGTATAACTGTATTTTGATCCTTTTTTAGTGATTTTTACTCCATAGATATCTTTCACTACATCTCCGATCATCCAGCGGCGGATGTCCCAAAAACGATGATCCTCAAAAGCAAGTTCTATGCGGCGTTCGTTGCGCAGACGAGTGGTGAAGTCATCTCCATTGTCCGTAATATTAGGCATATTGGCCGCACTACGAACCATATTCAGGGCTGTGCGTGCTGACATCGGCAGCTCATCGGCATCGGAGGTGTAGTCCGGTCCGCCAAGTTCGTTCATGGCTTCTGCATAGTTCAGCAATGTCTCTGCATATCTGAACAGGATGAAGTGATGAGGCTTCTTGATCGGATTGGTTGGAGACAGCGAAACTGTTTCATTCATATATTTGCGTAGATAATATCCGGTCAGTGTGGCTCCTGTAATGGGTGATGCATTTCTGCCACCTTCGAATGTTTCTATTTTGGTACCCATGAAGGAAGCTTCATTGTAAAGGATAGCTTTGTAGAAACGCGGATCGCGTCCGGAGTATGGTTTGGATGCATGTTTGGTATTTTCCCAGCTGAACGGAGTGCCGTCCGCCATTTCGTAAGCATCGACCAGATTTTGTGTTGGAGTGTTGCCACTGTTTCCGTTCTCGAAACCGATTGGAAGGTTTCTTGATTCGAAAGCATTGTCGTCATTGTTACGGCGTTCAAAAATCAGTTGGGACGAGTTGAGAACTACGTTTCCTCCATTCACGTCATACAAAGGATCCACATCAATATTGGGTAAAGTGTACCATCCCGTTTTAATAATGTCATAAGATGCTTTGGCAGCTTTCTTCCATTTGTCAGTGTCGTGAGAAGGATTGTGTAGTTTGCTGGCCGCGTACAATAAAGCGCGTGCCTTGACGGACATGGCCATTCCTCGTGTAGCCCGTCCGGTCTCATTATAGAAATCTTTGTAGCTGACAGGCAATTCCGGTGCTGCCTTGTCACATTCATCGACAATGAAATCAATCACTTTGTCAAACGGAGTCTTTTCTACGGAATTAATCTCATCTATTTGATAAGTGCGTGTCAACAGGGGGATATCACCATAACGTTTGGCTAGTTCCAAATAGAAGAAAGCACGGAGGGCGCGTACTTCATGTACGCGCATTTTAGCTTTTTCCACATCAATCTCGTAATCCACATTCCATTTGAAACGTTCCAGTACCTCGAGCGAATAGTTCTCCAGGAATGAATTGGCTTCACGGATAGCGGTGTAGTAGTTGCTCCATACATCATCTACCGTTTTGAGCGGGCTCCAAGTTCCATTATATACATTATATACGCTGCTTTGATTCCATGTATATACAGCGTTGTCTGTTGCGGCATCCCTAAGCGCATCTCCTATTGCACCGAAGTCTTGTGGTAATTGAGAGTAAACAAAAGTAGACAGGCTTGTTACGTTGCCGAAATAGGAGTACATTTCTTCTTTTGTCATTCCGGTGGTTTCATCGAAATCCAGATAATCGCATCCGGTGAAGAGAGCTGCTATGCAGGCTGTTGTGATATATTTAGTTAGTTTCATAATGCTTTCGATATTAGAATTTAATACTGGCTCCGAAGTAAACAGAGAACATATCCGGGTAGTTGACGCTGAAATCTTCGCAGTTCATGTATTTGACATGATCGAGCGAAAAAACATTGTTCGCACTGGCGAAGATGCGGCATTGTTCCAGCTTAATTTTCGATATCCAGTTTTTCGGCAGGTCGTAATATACATTCAGGTTACGCAGTTTCAGGTATTCACCATTTACCAGCCATTGTGTACTGTTTTGGAAGTTATTGGCATTGTTCAGCGTTGACAAACGGGGTACATTGGCTATATCTTTTGTTTCTTCCGTCCAGCGGATCTTATCGTGCAGATACCAATTGGATATGTTGGTATTATTGCGTAATGGCCAATACACACTACTTGTATTCAGCATTTTGCTGAAACGTGTCGCTCCTTGGAACAAAGCGTCTACTCCGAAACCTTTATACTCAAATCCAAGGCGGATACCACAATAAATCTCGGGAATACTACTTGAATATCCGATGGCATGCTTGTCATTATCGTCGATAATACCATCGTTGTTCATATCTTTATATTTCACATCCCCCGGGCGTACTTCCGAAAATTGTTGCTTCGGACTGTTTGCGATATCTGCCTCATCGCGGAAATAACCGATTGCTTCCAGACCAAATATTTGTCCGATAGCTAGTCCTTTGCCTGACAAGTAACTCCAAGGCTTATAACCTTCTCCGTTTTCTACGACTTTGGTTTTGATATATGTCAGATTGGCTCCTACATAATAATGAAAGTCTTTGCGGCTATAATCTTTCCATTCCATACTTACTTCCAGTCCTTTCTTTTCTTCTTTACCGGCATTTTGTTGGGGTACACTGATACCGATGGCAGAAGAAATCAGGTTGTTTGCTCCAATCAGTATATTGCTTCTTTTGTCGAGGAAGGCGTCTAATGTGACACTTAATTTGTTAAAGAGACGCATATCTATTCCTACATTGTATTTGTCGGAAACTTCGAGAGTCAGGTTGTTCATAGCCAGTTTATCTTCTTTGTTACCGCTGGCCACGTTATTGGCATCGCCAAAGTAGTACTGTCCGCCCCAGATATAGTATTGTTGAGTAAGTCCGTAGGGAATCTGATCCCATCCGGCACGTCCGTAAGAAGCACGAATCTTCAAAAGATTTACAGCAGTCATTTTTTTCATGAATGATTCGTTGGATAACACCCAGGCTGCCGATACTGCCGGATAACTGCGGAACTTGTCGCCTTCGGGCAATACGCTAGTACCGTATTGGTTGAACACCACATCCAGCAGGTATGTATTGTTGTAATTATATCCTGCCATGCCTGTGATATACATACGTTTGTACGCATTATTGGCTCCCAATGCCCTTTCCGACTCCTGCCGATACAGAGCGGTGGCGCTTACTCCATGCTTTCCGAACATGCGGTCATACTTGACTTGAGCTTCCAGACTAGCGTTGATATATTGCTCGGTCATTCCCCAGCAACTGACAGTCAGTGCACTGTTGTCTCCATACACTTCAGACATGGCTTCTTTTTCCCCGGTGACAACATTGACTATCGGTGTGTTGACTGCATACTGAAAGTTTTTGCTTCCCTGTTCTTTAAATACTGCATTATTATCGTACGCAACAGCTACTTCAGCACTAAGTCCCGGAGTCAGCGATGACAAATCCTGCCGGATTCTCATGTCCGCCTGCAACATTCTGGGATTTTCTTTGAAATAACCGATGTCTGCAATACGGGCAAGCGGATTGTCTTTTAATACAGAGTTGCTGCCCCAAATTCCATTAGAGGTTTTCACCGGGAAAGCACCGGAAGGAGTATTGAACACTCCTTGGAAGAGATTGCCCTCATAAGTTGCCGGACGTTTTCGTTCCCGCAATGAACCCAGCATGGTCAGTTGTGCAAGTGTGGAAGGAGTGATGTCAATATCAATATTCATTCGCAGGTCCAGTTCGTATTTTCTCATCTGTGCAGAATAACGGTCGGAGTATTTGGCATACTTGTCGTTCAATATTCCGTAGTCGTTCTTATAACTTAGCATCGTGTAGTAACGTAAGTTTTTTCCTCCTCCACGGAAGTTGATGTCGAGCTGGTTGTTGACGGTATGTTTTCTCAATCCTTCGCCAAGCCAGTCAGAGTTAGCATACAAATCCCGGTTGCTGCCGTTTTTGAAAGCGTCCAGTTCGTTGCGGGTATATTGCATTTCCAGTCCGTCATAGTACAAGGCTTCATTCAAGGCTGCTGCATATTCATAGCCATTGGCAAATTCCGGTTGGTTGATGGGGAAGTCCATCCCGTATTTATAGTTGACGTTCACCTGCATTTTGGTGTTATATTGTCCTCGCTTTGTAGTTACGAGAATCACCCCATTAGCTCCGCGGGCTCCCCAAAGAGCAGTAGCCGGTCCGTCTTTGAGTACGGTCACCGATTCTATTTCTACCGTGTTGAGACATTCGATGGGACGTGGAAAACCGTCTACCACAATCAAGGGATTATCGCTGCCGCGTAGCAAAGTCGTGGGGTTCTGGGTCCAGCCGGTACGTTGCATTACTTCCAGTCCGGGAACCAATCCATAGAGAGCGTTAAAAGAATTGGGAGTTGCGTTTTTTTCGAGTTCTTCTGCAGTGACAATAGATATAGCTTGCGTTTGCCGGTCTGCGGTACGGTTTGCCATTCCCATATTGACTATTCTGTCCTGTGGATCTAGTTTTATCTGAATAGATTTTCCGGTAGCCCTGATTCGCTTGCCAATGGCATCGGCATAGGAAACTACCATCCAGTCACCTTCTTCTCCATTCAATACAAATACTCCATTCCGGTCAGTGATGGCAGAGACGTTCGGAGTGTTGACCAGATGTACCTTAGCACCTGCAACAGGTGAACCTAAGGCATCTGTCACTGTCCCTGTTATCTCCTGTGCCCAGGTAGACACAGCAGATAGTAAAGCCATACTGATTACTATATATTTACGTTTCATACGTTTTCGATTTAAATTTATCTTTTTATTGTTTATTACCATCCGGGATTCTGTACCAGTCCGTATTTCTTGTTGATTTCCTCCAAAGGAATAGGAATCAAGAAGTAACGGTCGCTCCAGTTCTTTATCCAACCTCTTTCGTTATACACTTTTCTGTCTTTGGTGTAGGTGAAAACTCCCTGACTGTCTTTCGTGATAAAAAGACGTTCGATAGGAGTCTTGAATAAATCATCGCGTTTCCAGCGTGTCAGGTCGAAATAACGTACCTCTTCATAGCCGAATTCGATGGCACGTTCGTGCAGGATAGCTTCACGCAGTTCTCTTCCGGGAGCAGCCTTGGCTGTTGTCAGATCCGGCATATTGACTCGGTTACGGACCATGTTGATATAATCGTATGCATCATTTCCGAATTCATCTTTCGTGGTTGCTTTTCCCAGTTCATTCATTGCTTCGGCAATATTCAGATAGATTTCAGGCAGGCGGATCAATGGGCAGGAATAGAACTTTCCATTCACTTCATCGGCTCTGTCGCGTTGGAACTTGCGCATACCATATCCGTTGTAGGTTAGACGGAACAGTACGGGGGAGATGTCATCGCATCCTTCACTTTCTCCTTTGGCAATACGGAGTTCACGTCCCCGGAACTGATCGCCGTTTACATAGAGAGTTTCGTACATGCGAATATCACGTACCGGATTTCCTTGTGCATCGAAGAAAGGATGTGCTTTGTGTACTGGATTGTTCCAGTCAAACGGGGTTCCGTCTGCCATTTCAAACATATCGGCATAGTTGGCACTGGCTCCACCCATACCATAAAGCAATTCTCCGAAAGAATTAGTGCCTATGGTGTAGTTGGTCCAACGGTGCGAGGAGATAAGCACTTCGCCGTTATAACGGTCAAAGTAGGCAGAAACAAAGTCTTCCCTCGGTTTTCCGGTGTTTACCAGTTGGTAGAAGTTATTGTTCTCCCGGTTTGCCCGAAGCATTTCCAGTCCGGCATCCAATGCGTCCTGCCAGCGGGATTCCGCATAATTCCCATACCATACATACTGTTTGTCGGCAGCTTCTCCAGCCATAAAAGGCTTTTCATTGTTGAATAAAGGACTGGCGGCAAATAGCAGGACGCGTGATTTCAAAGCTAACGCTCCGGCGGCTGTCATTCTGCCTTCGTCGGCTGCATTTACTTTCCACGGAAGTATTCTTGCTACTTCATCCAATAATCCGATTATCTTTTGTACGGTTTCCTCCACAGTCATACGCGTGGTTGTCATGTCATCTTCGGGAAGATAGGAGTGGTCAATCCAAGGCATTCCTCCGAAGTGGCGTAACATCTGGGAATAATGGAAAGCTATAATCATCTTTGCTTCCGCTTTTCGGATACTCTTCTCGCGTTCTGTCATATCCGGTACCCGGTCTACATTTTCCAGAAAGATATAAGCTTTTCGGATTCCCGTCATAGGAGACATACCGAAAGAAGGACTTGAAGTTCCTTCATAAAGTATATAAGGCATATCGCCGGTTGATGAACTGACATTTCCCGTATAGTAAGAGCGTATTCCATTGGGCTTGATTGCATCTCCCAAGTCAGTCATGCCTTCCAGTATACCCCAGCATAATCTTCCGCCGGAGGGCAGATAGTCGGGTAGCGAACGGTATACTTCGGCTAGTGCCTGCTCGGCATAAACTTTATGTGCATATACCGTATCGATCGTAATGTCTGTGGTGAACGGCTTGTCAAGAAAAGCATTCCCGAATTTGAAGTCCTCGCATGCACCTGTCGACAATAGTAGTACGGCTGCAATGCCTGTATGTAATAGGTTTCTTCTTTTCATGATTTTAGATGGCTTAGAAAGTTAAGTTTATTCCTATATTATAGATTTTAATAATCGGATAAGAGTCAGTCAGCCCCGGTGTACATTCCGGATCCATAATTTTGAAACTGTCGAAAGTCAACAAATTGTATCCGCTAAATTTGATACCTAATTGGGATATTCCCAGTTTCTTGAGTGCTTTCCGTTCTTTGAAGTTATATCCGATTGTAAGTGTTTTCAATTTCAGGAAGTTCCCGTTCTTCACCCATAAAGAAGAGGTGTAACTGTTGTAGTCCATTGACTTGGTGGCAAAACGCGGTACGGTGGCAGTTTCTGCTGTTGCCGGTGTCCAGCGGTTATCTGCATGGAACTGCATCAGGGCATTGTTGGCATTGTTTCCGAATGGTTTACGGAAGAAATAGTCAAGAACCAGTGAACGTTCCGTGGCAGCCGTCCAGTTCATGGAGAAGAAAAAGCCTTTATAGTCCGCTCCATAGTTCAACCCCCAGGTGTAGGCAGGACGTGTAGGATTACCAATGGCACGCTGGTCGTCATCAGTAATCAGACCGTCGCCGTTCAAATCGGTATACTTCACATCACCCGGAGATACATCCATGGTTGGTTTCGGAAGTCCTTCTTTTAGTTTGCCATTCTCAAAATCGCTGTCATTGTAGAATCCGTCTGCTACGTAGCCGAAAATAGTTCCGACGGGTTGTCCGGTTCTCCATTGGTAGGGTTCGTTGGGTTCCACTTCATCCTGGAAGATAATCTTGTTTCTGTTATAGGAAACATTGGCGTTGATATAGTAGTGAAGTTTGCCTTTAATGACATCTTCCCATTTCAGATCTATTTCATATCCATGGTTTTTGACACGTCCCATATTTACTACCGGCAAGTTGTCGCTTGTCAGATTGGTAGTGATAGGAATAGTCTGTCTTTTAATGAGAATATCTTTCCGGTCTTCGAAGAAAATGTCGGCACTAACCTTCAGACGATTGTTGAGGAAGTTGACATCAATACCATAGTTTTGCTTCAAAGCTGTTTCCCAACTGACATTTGGATTACCGATACGACTTTCAATTGCTCCTTTTATCATGTTGCCATTATTAAAACCGAAATTGTAGCCATTCTTGTAAGCGTTCCAGTAATCTTTTTCACTGGGTAGCTGGTCTACCAGCCAGGAGTTGGATAGATAAAGGAAACGATTGTCGCTGATATTGTCATTACCTACCAGACCGATGGAAGCGCGCAGTTTCAAGTAATCCACTACTTTCTGTTTTTTCATGAATGCTTCTTCAGAGATTACATAACCGATAGAACCGGAAGGGAAGAAACCAAAACGTTTCTCCGGTGCAAAGTTCTCGGAACCGTTGTATCCGAAATTGAATTCACCTACATAACGGGATTTGTAATCATAAGTCAGGCGTCCCACTAATCCTACGTAAGCGGTGGGTACTTCCGTGAAAGTTTTGGGGTAGTATTTTTTGCTTTGATTATACAGTAAAAGTCCTCCGACATTGTGTCCGCCGAATTTACGGTTATAACGCAAACTTGCTTCAAAGTACCAGTCACGCCCTCTTGTGTTGTTATCTTCACTGTAACTCAAGCGTTTGTTCTGGCCGGATACACGATAGACAATCGTTTTGTTGTAAGATGGATCATTGATATCAAGTCCCGGACTTTCCAAAGCCGATTGGTAATACGGAGTATAGGTTTCTACCGAGCCATAACGTTTCTGTTTAAACACATAATAAGTATTATAGGCCCCTTTCATTTCTACGGATAATCCTTTCGTGATGAAATCAAGCTTTTGGGTTAATTGCAAGTCCATGTTCATGGTATTGCTGGTTGCCTGGTCATATCCTTGTCCATAGTAGCGTCCCAATGCATTGTTGTCCATCAGGACACCGTCATATTTTCCCGGGTCGGTCAGTACGAGTTTGCCGTCTATGATACCCGGGCTGTTGAATGGCTGTGCCATATTGATGAGAGAGAATAATCCGTAAGGATAATCCTGGTCATTCGGTTCGTGAGTGATACCGACGATACCTCCTAGACCAACTTTCAGCAACGTAGATTTGGTGATGTCAAGGTCGAGGTTACCTCGGTAGTTATATCGGGTATAGCTATAATTATTATTGTAATCCAGTTCTTTAAATTGTCGGAAAAGTCCGTCCTGCCATAAAAAACCCATGGAAATGAAGTAACGCACGCGGTCAGTTCCTCCGCTTATGTTCAGATTGTGCTGTGTCTGTATGGACGAGTTTTTCATGATATATTTTCTCCAGTTCATATTCGGATACATGATGGGGTCGTCACCCAGACGGAAGCGTTCCAGTGCATAGTCATCGAAGGTATGTTTGCTTTTTCCGTCGTTATCATTCATTTCATTAAATAAGGTGGCGTAAGTGTAGCTGTCTGCCATCTTTAATATACGGGTAGGTTGTTGGACACCGACGGAAGAAGTGATAGAGATTGTAGCCTTTCCTTCCTGACCACGACGGGTGGTTACCAGGATAACACCATTGGCACCGCGTACTCCGAATACAGCTGTTGCTGATGCGTCCTTCAATACCGTGACACTTTCTATTTCGTTCGGGTCCATCTGGAAGAATGAACGTTCTACTCCGTCTACCAGTATAAGAGGAGAAGAAGCACCTTCTGTCAACGAGCCTACTCCACGGATATAAATAGAAGGATCTTCTTTTCCGGGTTGTCCACTGGTAGAGACAGAAGATAATCCGGTTACTTGTCCGGCTAGTGAACTTGCAATACTTGCATTGGGAGAACGGAGCAGTCCGTCGGTTTTAACAGAAGAGATAGCACCTGTCAGTGTCTCTTTTTTCTGCGTACCGTATGCCACTACCATGACTTCGTTCAGTGCATTGGCTACTTCTGCCAAGGTTACACTGATTTTAGTCTTGCCTTTAAGGGCAATTTTTTGTGTTTCATAGCCGACATACGAAATTTGTAAAACGGCTGTTTTTGCATTGGGAACATTCAGCTTGAAATTCCCGTCAACATCTGTGATCACTCCGTGCTGGCTACCGATCAGTAATACGGTAGCTCCAATGACTTCATCTCCTCTTTCATCTCGAACATTACCTGTGACGGTAACTTGGGCGAAGACAAAAGATGTAGTTAGCAGCATGATCAATAACGACATGATTCGTTTGCTTTCTGGTACATGCATTTTCATGATTATTAAATTTACGATTAAAATGATACGCAAATCTCGTCACTAATCGTCCGTCCGTCTCTACTTACCGTACAAACGAGTGGCATTTTCCGTACAAATCTGCAATTTCGCCCTAAAATATCTAATTTTATCGGAGAATTATGCAGAAAGAAAACTAATTTTGCATACAGAACCGGGGCGATATAGTGCTTTATAACTAATACTAATTTATATGAATACACCATTATGAGGAATAGGACGATCATAATCCGGCTATTTTTTCTTTTTTGCTTTGCCGTTTTTCCTTCGGCTTACGCACAGGATATGTCTTTCAATTATCTGACTACCGATAACGGACTTTCGCAATTTACCGTATATGCACTTTATAATGATGAATGGGGACAAATCTGGATTGGAACCCGGGATGGCCTGAATGTTTATAATGGTAATCGCATTAAAACTTATAAGGAGGAAAAAGGGAACCCGACCACTTTACTGGGACGTACTGTCAGAAGAATCTGCGGCAACGGAAAGGGGCTGATATATGTGCTTACTACAGAAGGAGTCAGCGAACTCGATATGAAGACCGAAACATTCACTCACATTTCCGACAAACAGAAAGAGTGGATGACCGCTATTACTTATTGTGATGGCAAATTGTTTATGGGTACGTATGGCAGGATCTATGAAAGGGAGGAAACAACCGGAATACAAACGCCCTATTGTAACTTTCCGGGACAGGTATTGCCTAATTGTTTGTTGAAGGATAAGTCCGGACGATTCTGGATTGGCTCCTACAACGATGGCCTCTATGTTATGGATCCGAAGGGTAAAGAGGAACAACATCTTTTTGCGGGTACTTATATTTATAATCTTTATCAGGATTCCAATGAAGATATATGGGTTTGTATGTGGGATAATGGTTTATACCGTATTTCCAGGAATGGGAAGATAACCCATTATCAAAGGGAGGCGGGAAGTGTAAACTGTATTGCTGACAATTCCGTCCGTAATGTTTGTGAAGATGATCAGGGGAATCTTTGGATAGGTACTGAACGGGGACTGGATAAACTGGATAAGAAAACCGGAGTCTTTACTCATTTTACTACTACGGATGCTCCCGGCAGCTTGAGTGATTCTTCCATATTCAGTATTCTCAAAGATCATCAGGGAACCTTTTGGATAGGTACTTATTTCGGAGGAGTCAACTATTTTAATCCCGATTATAAGATATATACTCATTATAAATTGTCTAAGAATGAACGGGAGGGACTTAGTTCTCCCATTGTAGGGACTATTATTGAAGGAGAAGAAGGGCAACTCTGGATTGCTACGGAAGGAGGAGGATTGAATTTGTATGATCGCCGGACAAAAGAATTTAAGTGGTACAGGCATATGGAAGGAATGAACAGCCTTTCACAAAACAAAGTTAAATGTCTGTATTATGATCGTCAACGCAATTCAGTCTGGGTTGGTACCCATCAGGGAGGATTCAATAAATTGGACTTGCGGACCGGGCGTTTCTTACATTATAGCGTGAATAAGGAGGACCATGCATCAGATGTGGTATTGAGTATTATAGGCTATCAGGATCAACTAGCCATTGCTTCTTATGACGGAGTGTATCTTTTCCATCCGGAAACAGCTACCTTTACCTTGTTGACTAATGAGCTGGCGCATTATCTTAAGATTGATTCAAAGGGAAGTCTTTGGATAGCAGTGGAGGGTAAGGGTGTGTATTGTTATAATATGGACACTAAAGAGTCTACGCTTTATTCTTTTGATTTGAATAAAAAGAATAGTATAAGCGATAATATGGTTACCTGTATTGCAGAGGACAGGAACCAGCGGATCTGGCTAAGTACGATGGGAGGAGGGCTGAATCTGTATCGTCCTGAAACAAATGATTTTGAACGCTTTACATCCAGGCAGGATGGACTGGGTAGTGACTGCGTATACGCTGTTTGTGAATCTCAAAACGGACGTCTTTTGTTGACTACCAATCAGGGATTTTGTATTTTTGATCCGGTTAACCGGACGTTCAGTAATTACAATCATGCCAATGGCTTTCCTTTCACTACTTTAAATGAAGGCTCTTTGTGCCAGACTAAGGATGGAGAAATTTTTTTGGGAGGAATGAACGGTATGGTTTCTTTCTATGAAAAACAGTTGAACATTATATACAAGCATTACCGGATTATTCCTGATCGGTTGTTGGTGAATGGAAATGAAGTTCATGTAGGCGATAATTCAGGGATTCTTCCGGTTTCTCTTTACGATGCTTCTTCTATTGTATTGAAAAGTAATCACTCGATATTCAGTTTCGAGTTTGCGACATCCAATTATCTTCCGGCAAACAAAGATGAAATCGTTTATCGGTTAGATGGTTTCTCGAAGGACTGGACCAGCACACGCGGACAGAATACAATCACCTATACTAATCTGCCTGCCGGAGACTATACGTTGTTGATTAAATCGATTGGTAAGAATAAAGCGTTTCAGGCAGATTACCGGTTGGATATTCGCATGTTGCCGCCTTTCTATAAAACGACGTGGGCGTACCTTATTTATATAGCAATTGTCGGCGGACTTTTATATTATGTAATCAGGACTTATCAGACGCGTTTCCATCTTCGCGAATCACTGAAATATGAACAGCAGCATATCCGTGATGTGGAGGAGATGAACCAATCCAAACTTCGTTTCTTTACGAATATTTCTCATGAATTCCGCACACCGCTTACGATCATTATAGGGCAGATGGAGACATTGTTGCAGATGCAGGCCTTTGCTCCTTCCATTTATAATAAATTACTGAATGTCTATAAGAACGGTATTCAGCTTCGGGAGTTGATTTCAGAGTTACTCGATTTTCGCAAACAAGAGCAAGGGCACATGAAGATAAAAGTCCGCAGGCACAATTTGATTGATTTCTTATATGAGAATTATTTGCTCTATGCGGAATATGCGGCTACCCGTCAGATTGATTTTAGCTTCGTGAAGGAGGAAGAGGATTTGGAGGTATGGTATGACGCACGTCAGATACAGAAAATTATTAGTAATCTACTTTCTAATGCTTTTAAATATACGCCTCAATCCGGTACCATTGTGATTCATGTCTACAGAAATGTCGATGAAGCAGTAGTTGAAGTGCGGAACAGTGGGAAAGGGATTGAGCCGGAGGAACTGGAGAAGATTTTCACCCGCTTTTATCAGGTAGAGAAAAGCTCTACTGTATCTGAAGGTACTGGCATCGGTCTTGCCTTGAGCAAAGGGTTGGCGGAACTTCATCATGGCACTTTGACTGCAAACAGTATTCCCGATGAGGAAACGGTATTTACTCTTACTCTGAAATTGGGTAAAGAGCATTTCACTGATGAACAGTTGGATGAAATAACAAAAAATGAAGTGGCGGCAGTAAAAACAGATGCGTTTCTTATCACAGGGCAGGAGGAACTGGAAGAAGAACCGGTAAAAGAACGTATCAAAGGTGCTAAAATGCTGATCGTGGAAGATAATGATTCGTTGCGTGAAATGTTGGCAGGGTTATTCTCACCCTATTACGAAGTATTGACTGCCGCTGACGGAGAAGAAGGGCTGCAGAAAGGTAGGGAGGAACAGCCGGATATTATCCTTAGTGATGTAGTGATGCCCCGAATGACGGGGACCGAACTATGTAAGGAGATAAAGTCGGATTTTGCCACCTGTCATATCCCCGTGGTGCTTCTTACAGCTCGTACTGCGATTGAGCATACATTGGAGGGGTTGCGTACCGGTGCGGATGATTATATAACGAAACCTTTCCATACCAGTCTGCTTATCTCCCGTTGCAATAATCTGGTAAACAGCCGGCGTATCTTACAAGAGAAATTCAGCAAGCAACCTCAAGCGCCTGCACGGATACTGGCTACTAATCCTATGGACGAGGATTTACTGGAACGCACCATGGAGATTATCGAACGGAACATGGATAACTCTGAATTTAGTTTGAGTGAGCTGATTCGTGAGTTATGTATGTCCCGCACCTACTTTTTTCAGAAAATAAAAGGTATCACAGGACAGACACCTAATGAATTCCTTTCTACCGTTCGCTTGAAACGGGCCGCTTTCTTATTGAGGAGTGATCTGACCCTAAGTATTTCGGAAATCTCCGATAAGACCGGATTCAGCTCACCGCGTTATTTTGGTCGTTGTTTCAAGGAGGCTTATGGAGTAAGTCCTTTAGGATATAGGAATAAGGGAAAAGAAGATGAAGAGCAAGTCGAAAAAGACGAAGAGTGATTGTGGATGCAGATAGCGACGCAGGCTATTGACATTCCGGATTTATGAACGACAGGTTTGTGTTTAATATTTACTATTAATCCCGGCTAAAACCATTTATTCGTTTTCTTGTCTTTATTCTCTATTGAAAATAGTTTACCATTTATGCACAAACTCTTTTTTAGTTTATAATAAAAACCTTCATCGTTTATTATAAACGGGTCTGGAGTTTATTATAAACTCTCATCTGTCGTTTTAGTAGTTTCTACTCAATTTTATGCAACAAAAAAGGCTGAAAACCCCATCAGAGTTTGCAGCCTTAAGCCTTCAGAGAATTATTTATGTTCTAGCTTTTACAAGAATCAGTTAAGTGAATTGTTGTAATATTATACTTTTCCAAAGTGGGGTATAGATGTTTATATAGATTTATATCTTCCATGTTAAACTTTAAGTAATACGTTATGTCTACAAATATACAACAAAAAAAGGCGTTTGTCAAGTCTTCCGGATAGTTTAGCGTTCATTTAAGAAAAAGGTGAGAAATACGTTGTTTTGTACGCAGAGTTACCCTGTATTGTACGCTTTCGGTCACATGGAAACTTTTATGTGACCTACTTTTGTAACAAATCTAATATAAAAAGAAAGTAGTTATGAATAGAATCTGGTTTATACTTGTTGCAAGTCTGTTACTATTGAGTTGTAACAAGCAAACTCCCGAAAAAGAAGTTCTGCCCCGTACACAAAAAGAGAGAGTCAGGTGGTTTGAAGAAGCGCGGCTCGGCATAATGATTCATTGGTCATTGTGTACTCCGGCAGCCGGTCGTTTTTATGGTGAGAAGGTGAGAAACTCGGAATATGCCGAATGGATACGCTGCCATAATAAAGTGCAGAAGGCCGATTGGGACAAGATGGCAAAACGTATGCCTATCTCCGAAAAAGAGATAGAAGACTGGGTGATTGCTACCAAAGAGGGAGGATTCAAGTATCTTACTTTTGTGACAAAACATCATGATGGAGTCGCTTTTTGGAATTCCAAAGTAAGCGATTATACTTATGGAAACTTATCCGGTACTCATTTTGATGTGTTGAAGTGCTTGAAGGAAAAGTGTGATAAACATGGCATTGTTTTGTGTGCCTACTATTCTCAATGGCTGGATTGGGGAGATATGAACGGACGTAATAATGACTGGGATTATGCAGATGAACAGAAAACCCATTTTGACCGTATAGCTGCCGGACGTGGAGAGATTGATGCACCTTATCGGCAACTGCCTACTGAAGAAGCTTATGATAAATATTGGCGTGAGAAAGCGATGCCGCAAGTAGCCGAATTAATCAAAGAGTATGGTGTTAAATTATTCTGGTTTGACTGTTGGCGTGCAGATCCTGTTGCCGAGGGGCAGATGACGGAAAAACAGATGCGTGATATGCTTGCTATGATTCGCCAGTTGGATCCTACAGTGCTGGTGAATACCCGTTTGGGGATTCATGAAGTGGGTGATGATGGAGTAGACTTCCAAACGATGGGAGATAATCAGTTCCCTGACCAACCGTTGGGGCATACTTGGGAAACAGCTGCTACCTTTAATCACACTTGGGGATATAACCGTGATGATCAGAACTGGCGTTCTACTACTTACTTTGTCCGTGAGATTGTGAAAGGGATATATAAAGGAGGAAATGTTATGTTGAATATTGGCCCCCGTGCCGATGGCTCTATTCCTCCGGAAATCAAAACCCGTATACGTGAAATTGGAGAAATGATACATAAGAATAAAGTCGGGTTTCATGGCACTTATCCTTCTCCCTTTGCAGAAGACTCACAAGATTGGGGGCTTATAACCCAACGTACTGAAGGAAATAAGACGAAAATTTATTTGCATGTGTTTGAGTGGCCCTCGGATGGGATAATCCGGGTCAATGGATTGAAAAACAAAGTGCTGAAAGCATGTATTCCTTCTTTGGGAGATCAAAAAATCACATTTATCCAGAAAGGATTATTACTTCATGTGCAGGGACCTGTACGTGAGCCGGTAGGCTATGATTCGGTTGTTGAATTGGAGGTTGAAGGAGAGGTACAGGCAGAAAATGGTTTTTGTGGTGAAATTAATTTCGGAGGTATTCAGATGGGACAGGCGAAAGCAGTTCTGACAGGAGGAGTGGAACGGGCTACGGGGACGGATGTCACTGGTGTCGGTTATATTTCTCCGACTAGTATTCGTAAATGGAACTCTATGGATAGCCGTGCCTCCTGGAAAGTATATATCCCGGAAGAGAGTGAAAGGGAGCTGACTATCTGCTATTCTTGTGATTCGCTTTCAGCAGGTCAGCCTTATTGGGTTGAAGTGGAAGGTGCGGGAATGATTGAGGCAAAGACTTTAGCAGGGCCTAAAGGGTTCGAGGAATTCTATACCCGTCATTTGGGCAAGGTTAAATTTCCACATGCCGGAATTTATACCATCCATGTCCGTCCTGCGGTTACTCCTCGGAAAGAACTGTTTGGACTGAACTGGTTGTTCCTTGAGTAAAATTGATCGTATATAATACCAAGAGATAAAACACTATGAATAAGAATTTTTTAGCGAGTCTGTCATTACTGATGTTAGTTGTCTCTTCTGTAGGGGCGCAACAACGGCAGACACAGGATTTGATTTTGCAGTGGGGAAGTACCGATGTGCGTTATCCCCGTAATGAAGTTCCGGCAGGACAAGGAAACAAGCAATGGGAAACTGATGCATGGAAAGGCGAACGTGTCAATGCACAAGCAGTGTTATGGACAAGGCAACCTTTAAAGAATGTCCGTATAGCTGTTAGCGACTTGAAATGCGGGAAAAATGTAATTCCCGCTTCGGCAACTACTGCTAGTTTTGTCGGTTATGTTTGGACGGACGAATTGAATAAGGATCGCAAAAGTGGTTGCAGTGACCGTCCCAATAAGGCTGACTGGGATTCTTCTCTCGTTGCGGATGTGCTTGAAGTCCGTAAATCACTGGATATTGAGGCGCAGTGTACGCAACCTCTATGGGTAAATATATGGGTGCCGCAAGATATTCCCAGTGGAGTTTATAAGGGAGCCTTGACTGTCTCCGGAGAGAATTTTGCCGATGTGCGTCTTCCGATGAAAATCAATGTGCAAAAAAGAACATTGCCCGACCCTGCTCAATGGGTTTTTCATCTTGACTTATGGCAGAACCCGTATGCTGTGGCACGCTATTATAATGTTCCTTTGTGGAGCCGGCAGCATTTCGATATTATGAAACCCTTGATGCAGCAGTTGGCAAATGCCGGGCAGAAAGTAATCACAGCCTCGGTAATGCATCATCCATGGGCAGGACAGACAGAAGATCCTTTTGACAGTATGGTATTCCGTATGAAGAAAATAGACGGGAGTTGGGTGTATGACTATACCGTGTTCGACCGTTGGGTAGAGTTTATGATGAGTTTGGGGATCGATCGTCAGATTAATTGCTATACATTGGTTCCGTGGGCCTTGAAGTTTGATTATTACGATCAGGCTACCAATCGTATTCGCTTTGTAGAAGCCAAACCCGGTGAGGCCGCTTATGAAGACTACTGGTTCAGTTTTTTAAAAGATTTTGCAGGGCATTTACGTCAGAAGGGGTGGTTCGAGAAAACGACTATTGCCATGGACGAGCGGGAAAAAAGTATGATGCAGAAAGCGTTCGATTTGATATTTCGTGCGGATGCCGGATATAAGGTTTCCGGAGCCGGAGACTATTATCCGGAGATAGAACCGAAAATGTATGATCTTTGTCTGGCATACGGACATACGTTACCGGACTCGGTAAGGGAAGAGCGGAGGAGGAGTGGAAAGCTCTCTACTGTGTATACCTGCTGTATTGAAGCCTATCCCAACACTTTTACTTTCTCCGAACCGGCTGAAGCCAGTTGGCTGATGTGGCATGCTGTTGCCGGAGGATATGATGGTTATTTGAGATGGGCATACAACAGTTGGACGAAAGATCCGCTTCACGATTCCCGATTCCGTTCTTGGGCAGCCGGAGACTGTTATCTGGTATATCCGGGGAGCAGTAGTATCCGGATGGAACGTTTGGTGGAAGGTATTCAGGATGCTGAAAAAATCAGAATACTCCGTAAGGAGTTTGCAGAAAATGGCGAGGTGGCTAAACTGAAAAAACTGAATCAGACGGTGTCCGGTTTCATGCCCGAAAAGTTGAATGGACAAAATGCGTCGCAGATGGTTCGTAATGGTCGAAAATTGCTTAGTACTTTTTAAATAGCTTGATTGAAAATGAGGGTGGATGTAAAATATATGCTGTTTACGGTGACTCTATGGCTGGGATTGTTTACTTCATGTACAAGCAGTGAAGAGGAGAGCAAACTGCCTCAATCTTGTCATGGTCTGAATCTGACAGAGCTGCCTCAACGTTGGGATGAGGCTATCCCTTTAGGTAATGGTCTGACAGGAGGATTACTCTGGCAGAAAGATGGTAAACTTCGGTTGGCTATCGACCGTGCTGATCTTTGGGATTTACGTCCGGTGGAGGCATTTAAATCGCCTGATCATACCTATCGGTTTATCTGCGACCAGGTGATCCGTAAAAAAGATATGCGGCCCGTATACGCATTGATTGATGACCGGACAGCCAATGATCCTGCTCCTACTAAAATTCCTGCCGGAGCTCTGGAATTTGATATTCATAAATTAGGTAAAGTAAAGGAAGTGGCGCTGGATTTGGCAACTGCGGTATGTACTATTCTTTGGGAGAATGGTGTGCAAGCTCGTTTTTTTATTCCTGCGGAGGGAAACGGGGGGCGTTTCCGTTTTGTAAATCTGCCGGATACTCTTTCTCCTGAATTATTAGCTCCACTTTATCAGGGACGTGTTACCGAGTCAGATCATCAGCCCGGTGTAAATGACCTGGCGGCATTAGGGTATCAATCGGGTACCATTACTTCTCCTGCTCCCGGAAGATTACTTTACCGGCAACAAGCGTGGGGAGATGTTTCTTATGAAATTGGTTTGCAATGGGAGCAACCACATACCGGAGTGTTGGAAGGTGGATATTATGTGACTTCTAAAGGTACTTGGTACTCGGGAGATACCGGTAGGGCAGATCATTTGAATATTAGTTTTGATGAAGCATTGGCCTCTCATCAGAACTGGTGGGAACAATATTGGAAACAATCCTCTGTGAGTCTGCCGGATACACTCTTGGAGAGACAATGGTACCTGGAAATGTATAAGTTTGCTGCTGCTTCCCGCAAGAATGCACCTCCTATCTGTCTGCAAGCAATATGGACAGCGGATAATGGACAGACTCCACCATGGAGAGGAGATTTCCACAGTGACCTGAACACACAATTAAGTTATTGGGCGGGATATACTGCTAATCATTTGGAAGAGTCTGCTGTATTTACAGATTGGCTGTGGAAAATTAAAGAAAATTCGGAGCAGTTTACCCGTCAGTTTTTTCAGGTAGAAGGATTGAATGTGCCATGTATTGCCACTCTGACAGGTCAGCCTATCGGTGGGTGGAATCCGTACTCTCATTCACCTACTACGGCCGGATGGCTGTCTTATCATTTTTACCAACAATGGAAGTATGGCATGGACTTACAATTCCTGAAAGAACGGGCTTATCCTTGGGTGAAAGAGGTGGCACGTTTCTTTGAAAATGTTTCGATATACGACAAGCAGGGTAAGCGTAAGTTACCGTTATCTTCCTCTCCCGAAATCAATGATAACCGGATAGATGCCTGGTTTATGAATACTACTAATTATGACTTGGCTAATATCCGCATTACTTATACGGTTGCCAAAGAAATGGCGGAAGCATTGGGATTGATGGATGAAGCGGCTCATTACGCCCGGCAGTTGGATGAATGGCCGGATGAAGCAGTAGATGAGAGCGGATTGCTGATAGCTCCCGGAAAGCCAATGGATGAATCTCATCGTCATTTCTCACATCTGTTGTCGTTTCATCCCTTTGGGCTTATTGATGTCAGTCAGGGAATTAAAGCGACTAATCTTATTTTACGTTCTATCAAAAATGTGGAAGATCTGGGTCCGGATTACTGGACAGGTTATACTTATGCGTGGCTGGCGAATATGAAAGCCCGTGTAGCAGATGGTAATGGGGCTTTGAGAAATTTGCATATTTTTATGAATGCTTTTTGTTCGCCCAATAGTTTCCATTTGAATGGGGATCAGACCGATAATGGGTATTCACAATATACTTATCGTCCGTTTACGCTGGAGGGAAATTTTGCCTGTGCTGCAGCGATACAGGAGATGCTACTTCAAAGCCATACGGGAATCATCAAGGTATTTCCTGCTCTGCCTACTTCCTGGAAAAATGTTTCTTTCCGGAATCTGCGGGCGATGGGAGCTTTTCTGGTTTCGGCTTCGTATGTCAATGGAGAAGTGGCTTCTATTACTGTAACTTCGGAAAAAGGCGGTCGGATGAGACTTGATAATCCTTTTACCAGTGAGATTACGGAGAAGGTGATGAAATCGGGAGAGACAATTGTGTTTGGAAATTAAATCAATACAATATGAAAGATAAAAAAAGAAATTGTCTGGTATTTTTGGTGTTATTTATTTGTCTGACTGTATGTGCACAGTCGTCTGACAAAGTAAAGGCTATGCGTAATTTGCGCGATTATTACACGCGGAATATAAATACCTATGATATAAACCAGGATATGGGGAAATGGGATCTCTATCTGAAACAGCTTAGTGAAGAAGGGCAGTTTGCGGATTTGGCTGCTTATGAAAAAAAGATTCATGACAACAACTGGCTATCATCCGTTTCTTTTCAGGACCAACAGGATATAGGTTTTTACTTGGCAGACACGTTTAGACGATTGTGGGTGATAGCTAATCATTACCGGCAAACGAATGTGAATGATATTCCCGAACGTTTCTGGAAATCTATTTTGAGATATGGAGATATTGAAGTCCGTCGTCAACCGAACGACCGTTTTCATGCTTCCTGTTTTGCTATCCCGAAAGCAGCCTGTGGTATTTATTTCTCTTTGGTCGGGCAAATGGATCTGCCGGATGATACAAAACCACTGCGCAAATCGGCCTGCCGGATGTTGAAAGCATTGGCTATGCAATCGTGGACACAACCATTGCGTAATAATGAAATGGACCGGGATATTGTGAGGGTGGAACGTTTTCGTCATCATGTATGGTGGGTAGGTGGAAATGCATTGGCTTATCGTCCGCTACTAGAAACTGCTGTTTTAATGGATTCTATTCCAATGGTCGATGTAGTAGCTGAAGTGGCAAAACGGAGTTTGAGCAATGTGTCGCAGACTACTTATAATGAGGCATTCTGGAACGAAGGTTTTACTGCCGACGGAGCCGGATGGGGACATGGTATGCAATGTTTGGTTTGGGGATATCCGATTCATGGGGCATCCAGTGCACAGGACTTGCTATGGATACTCCGAGATACTCCTTGGGGGCAAAGCCTGACACGGGAGAATGTGGAAGCATTGCTCAATTTCTATCGAGGCAGTACCTTCTATCATTATAAAGGGTATATTCCTCCCTGTCTGGATCGTTATTCTATGGTGTATTACGAAGGAAAACCGGCTCATATTCCTTATTATGAGATGTTGAAAGCGTCTGTTGAGCGATGGCCTGCTTCGTTTACGGATAGTGAACTTCGGGAACTGAAACAGCTTATTAAAGAAGCGGGACAAAATAATATCCGTATGGAAGGGTATCCGGCAGGTCGTTATAACGGTACACGCTGGTTTTATAACAATGACGATTTGATAAAACGTACTCCTGATTATTATATGATGGTTAATATGGCATCCAGTCGTTGTGATGGTTTGGAGAGTGCCGGTAATTTTGCGGATGAGTTTAATATTTATACCAACGACGGACTCACTCTTTTTCAACGTAAAGGGGATGAGTACCGGAAGATTATCGGAGCGATGGATCTGACTGCTATGCCCGGAGTGACTGCTCGTGAAGGAGAACGGCGGCTGAAACCAATTACCAATTGGAGAGGATTTTGCAGCAAGTACAATTTTGCAGGAGCGGCTACTGATGGAGGCGGGAATGCGGTAGCGGGTTATCTTTTCGAGAAGATGGATGCTACTTCTAAAGAAAAGGATGTGAAAATGGAGAATCCGGTGGCTTTCGGTGTAAGGGCTTATAAGTCTTATTTTATGTTGGGTGACTATCTGATTGCCCTTGGTGCGGGTGTTACTAATTTGCAACCGGAACAGGAAGGAAATATACGTACTTCTATCGAACAGACTGCCCATCAGGGGAACGTAACGCTATATGATGGGAAAAAGAGATGGCAACCTTCTTCCGGCATCCATTCGTTGATAGAGAAGGGAAAGCCGCTTTGGGTATTACAGGAAGGAGGATTTGCTTATGCCCCGTTGCCTGAATTTAGTCCGAAAGCCTTTTTCCTTTGTGAGTCCAGACCCAATGAATGGGTAAAGAGGAATTTAGTGAATAAGGGGAAAAAGAATCTTCCTGTACAGGCAGATTTGCTGCGAGTTTGGGTTGATCACGGACGGAATGTTGAGAATGACGTATATGGGTATGTGGTATATGCAGGTGAGGGGCTTCCTCCACAGGAGAATCCATTTGATATTCTTCGGAATGACACATTGGTACAGGCAGTGCAGTCGGCTGACGAGAAAGTGTTGGAAGCGGTGTTTTATAGAGCCGGTGGAACTGTTCAATGGAGTGGTTTACCTGTGAAAACGTCTGTACCTTGTGTTTTGCTTATTGAACGTATTGGAGAAGAATACTCCGTTTCGGTAACAGACCCGACTATGAATGTTCATTTGAAACAGGTAAAAGTAGAGATTGGCGATGTGGCTATTGACATTACTTTGCCATCAGGGAAAGAATGTGGTAAATGTGTGACGCAACGTTTTTCACCTGCGGTGGAAAAACGCCGTGCTTCTGCATTGAACAGTCTGATTCCTGATAAGAAAGAACTGGATAGCCGTATGCAATGGTTCGAGCAGGCGCGTTTCGGTATGTTTATTCATTGGGGAGTTTATTCATCTTTGGGTTGTTCGTGGAATGGAAAGAAGTATGGCGGGTATGGTGAACATATTCAACGAATGGCTCGTATCCCGGTAGAGGTTTATAAAGAAAAGGTGGCAGGTACGTTCAATCCCCAAGAATTTGACGCGGAAGAATGGGTACGTATTGCCAAAGAAACAGGGATGGGATATTTTATCATTACGTCGAAGCATCATGACGGTTTCGCAATGTACGATTCGAAAGTGAGTGATTATAATATTGTGAAGGCAACGCCTTTCGGACGTGATCCGATGAAAGACTTGCGGGATGCTTGCCGTAAGGCAGGAATTAAATTTGGTTTCTATTATTCACATGCATTTGATTGGGGTGAGAAAGAGGGTGTAGGTAATGACTGGGATTATGACAATCCCGGAGGTGACAAGTTGCTAGGTGGGCGCGACTGGTGGGAGACGAGAAAAGATTATCTGCCTGTTGCCCGAAAATATGTAGATGAGAAGGCTATTCCGCAAATTCGTGAATTGATTGCAATGTATGATCCTGATATTATGTGGTTTGATACACCTCATAAATTACCACAAGAAGAGTGTATTCGTATAGTAGAAGCGACGCGTGAGGCATCTCCTGATATCATTATTAATGGTCGTGCCATTTCCGGATTCGACAGGTATGATTATTACAACACTGCGGATTGTCCTTACGAGTTCAGCCATTATGGAGATAGTTACTGGGAAGGTATTCCGACTACGAACAATTCTTACGCCTACAATGAAAACGATCAGGAGTACAAACCGGCTTCTTTCTTTGTTCGTTTGATGGCGAAGGCGGCAGCACGCGGAGGAAATATTCTGATGAATATTGGTCCGATGGGAACCGGAAAGTTCAGTGCTCCGGATTTGGATATTCTGAAACAGATAGCTGCTTGGTGGAAAGTGAACGGAGAAGCTTCTATTCGTGGAACGAAGGCTACTCCGTTAGCGGTACAGTCTTGGGGAGAATCTACCTGTAAGGAGAATAAGTTGTTTTTGCATGTCTTCGATTGGCCTCGTGATGGGAAGCTGTGTGTAGGTGGTTTGTTGACGGAGGTAAAGGGTGCTTATTTGCAGAGTAATCCGCAGCGAACATTGAAAGTGGCGCGAATGGGAAAAGATATAATGATTGATGTACCGGCCCTTTGTCCTGATACGGTTGATGCAGTGGTCGTTCTTGAATGTGAAGGAGAGTTGAAAGCGGATACTCGTCGTCGTATTTCGTATACACAGCAAGTGGATAAGTTACGTGCATTTGATGCTCGTTTGGAGGGTGGTGTCCGCTATGGTGGTGAGGAAGTGGAGTCTACATGCGTGCAGAATATGAAGAGACGGGAGGATGCGGTTGTTTGGCCAGTTCGTTTGGATAAGCCAATGACTTTTGAAGTGAGTATTACTTATGTAGCTCCTGCACCCAAATATGCGGATGAACTAGTGGAGGGTGATGCCGGAAAGGAGATTCGCAAGGCAAGTAGCGGAGCTGCCGGAGTGTATTCGATTACTTTAGCGGGCAAAAAGCTGGTAAAGAAAGTTAGTAATGGTAATTGCATAACGGAAACGGTAGGTATAGTGACATTACCTGCCGGTGAATTTGATATCAGAATTCAGGGAGAAGAGATTACTGCAACTGAACTATTTCGTCCCTGTTATATAACTTTAAAGCCAATATAATAGTTCAGTTGCAGGTACATTGATAAAATGTACGGAATATCTGTAGAATTTAGATAATAATAGGAATGATGTATAGATATACGATGAGAAAGAGGATCATAGCAACCTCATTGAATAAAAAGAGATTCTTGTCAGGAGTTTTTCTGACTTTATTGGTAACAGTTGTTAATGCACAGCCATTTCCTTATCAGCAAGCCGGGTTGCCTGTTTCACAACGGGTGGATGATTTGATGAAGCGTATGACGTTGGAAGAGAAAATCGCACAGATACGTCATTTACATTCGTGGGACATCTTTAATGAACAAACGTTGGACAAAGAAAAGCTAACCGCTGTTGTTGGAGAAACAGGATATGGATTTGTAGAAGGTTTTCCGTTGACGGGTGAGAATTGTCGGAGTAGTATGCGGGAAATACAGGAATATATGCTTACCCGTACCAGGCTCGGTATTCCGGCTTTTACTGTAGCCGAATCTTTGCATGGTTCTGCACATGAAGGTTCTACCATTTTTCCACAAAATATAGCTCTTGGTAGTACGTTTAATCCTGCTCTTGCTTATCGGAGGGCTTGTATGACTGCCGATGATTTGCATGCGCAGGGAATGAGGCAGGTATTAGCTCCGTGCATTGATGTTGTACGTGATTTGCGTTGGGGGAGAGTAGAGGAATCTTATGGAGAGGACCCATATCTCTGTGGCATCTTTGCGCAGTCAGAAGTGAAAGGATATCTTGATAGTGGCATTTCTCCCATGCTGAAACATTATGGTCCACACGGGAATCCGTTGGGAGGGTTAAACTTGGCTTCTGTGGATTGTGGTTTATATGATTTGCATGCTGTTTATCTGAAACCTTTTGAGATGGTGTTACGGCATTTACCTGTTTATGCAGTTATGTCTACTTATAATTCTTGGAACCGAATACCGAATTCCGCTTCCCGGTATTTATTAACTGATATATTAAGAGACCGTTGGGGATTTAAAGGATATGTTTACTCGGATTGGGGTGCTATCGAAATGCTGGAGACTTTTCATCATACGGCAGCTAATAAAGCGGAGGCTGCAACACAAGCACTGACTGCAGGGTTGGATGTAGAGGCTTCCAGTGAGTGTTATCCCGAATTATTCCGGTTAGTAAAAGAAGGAAAATTGGATGAGTCTTATATAAATACAGCTGTTCGCCGGGTATTGACTGCTAAATTCGAATGTGGACTTTTTGAAGATCCATACGGGGATAAGCATGCGGCTTCCGGCGAAATGCATTCTCTCCGGAGTGTAGAACTTTCTCGTCAGATAGCGGAAGAATCTATTGTACTGTTGAAGAATGAAGATAATTTGTTACCTCTGGATATGAATAAATTGACTTCTATTGCTGTTTTAGGTCCCAATGCAGATCAGGTACAGTTTGGTGATTATACATGGAGTCGGGATAATAAGGATGGAATTACTCCATTACAAGGAATTAAGGCGTTAGTGGGAGAGAAAATTAAAATAAACCATGCTGTTGGTTGTAGTATGATGTCTCGTGATACAACAGGTATCGGGGAAGCAGTGGAGGCAACGCTGAAAAGTGATGTTGCTGTGATTTTCTGCGGGAGCTCCAGTGCTTCATTAGCTCGTGACTATACGCGTACGAATTGCGGAGAAGGATTTGATTTAAGCGATTTAAGTCTGACTGGCGCACAAAGTGATTTGATTCAGGCGGTTTATGCTACTGGCAAACCGGTGATATTGGTCTTGGTGAGTGGCAAGCCTTTTGCCATTTCTTGGGAGAAAGAACATATTCCTGCCATTGTAGCACAGTGGTATGGCGGCGAACAGGAAGGATATGCTATTGCTGATGTCCTTTTTGGAAAGGTGAATCCATCGGGACATCTCACTTATTCTTTTCCCCAAAGTGCAGGGCATTTACCGGTGTATTATAATCATTTGCCTTCTGATAAGGGATTTTATAAACGTCCCGGCAGTTATGAACAATCCGGTCGTGACTATGTCTTCTCATCTCCTGAACCATTGTGGGCTTTTGGGCATGGGTTGAGTTATACGACTTTCTCTTTTGATAAAATGGAATGTGACAAGAATATATATGCTTCCGGAGATACAATAAAGGTAAAAGTACAGGTTCGTAATACAGGACAAAGAACGGGTAAGGAAGTGGTGCAACTATATGTTCGTGATTTGGTAAGTTCTGTTGTGACTCCAGTGAAACAGTTGAAAGCATTTGCCAAACCGGAACTGAAACCGGGGGAACAAAAAGAAGTAACACTAAGAATTCCAGTATCTGAATTATGTTTGATTGATAAGGAGGGGATCCCTTTCCTCGAACCCGGGGAATTTGAAATTCAGGTTGGAAATGCTTCAGATTGCATTTTGCAGAAGCAAGTGATAGGGGTAGGAGATATCTCTGTTGCTGCAGTGTCTGTGTCAAGCATGAAACAGAATCAGGTTAAGATTGGAACAAGTAAAAAGATAACAGTGCGTGGGGTAGTTAGAGATGTACAAGCTACTCCGGTAGAAGGAGTCCATATCTATTCGATGGGAAATAAGAAAGAATTGGCCGTGACTAACAAGAAAGGAGAATATCTGTTGAAACAAGTTGCGTCTGATGATGTCTTGATTTTCTCCAAGAAGGGGTATGTCTCGAAAGAAATACCGGTGGAAGGGCGTTCGGTGCTGAATGTTCGGCTATAGATGGACATTGTTTTTAGAAAATATATTCAGGATAATTAATCATACTTTCTTTATAATAATCTCATAATAAATTAAGTATGATATTATCCTGAATATAATCATTATATAGCTCTCTATTCTTTATTAAACCTTAATATCGTATTTACTAGGGATATTCTAATAGTAATAATCTGTAAAGTGTTGATTGATAATTATCTGTGCTTGTAATAATATCTGACTTTTTAGCAGTTAATAGCTGATATTTCAGCTGTTAATGCTTGGCAATTCAATTATTATTCTGATTTTTTCTTTCGTTTTATATGGATAATGTGTATATTCGCACAAAACTCGTATCAAAAATGTGTAAATTATCACATTTCTGATATTAAAAATGTGATTTATTATGTTTGAAAGAGATATTATCAGGCAATTGTCGGCATGGAAAATGGACGTGAACAGGAAGCCACTTGTTATTCATGGGGCTCGTCAAGTAGGAAAGACATGGGCTTTGAAGTATTTCGGGAAGGAATATTTCGAGGATGTCGCCTATTTTAGTTTGGATAAGGATGAAAGCGGGCTTTGCGATATCTTTAAAACGACTAAAGATCCTAGGCGAATTATTCAGCAATTGTCTTTCTTGCATGGAAAGAAAATCAATCCTCAAATGACTTTACTCATATTGGATGAGATTCAGGAGTGTAATGAAGCACTGAACGCACTGAAATATTTTTGTGAGGAAGCTCCCGAATATGCGGTAGCTTGCGCAGGTTCTTTATTAGGTATTTATTTGAATCATATTGGCAATTCCTTTCCGGTGGGAAAGGTGAATCATTTGTCTATGTATCCGCTTACTTTTACGGAATTTCTGAAGACAAAAGACCCAAATATGTATGAGTATCTGTGTTCTATTAAAGAAATAGCTCCTCTTCCTCAAATATTTTTCGATAAGTTGCGTGAATCATTTGTTGCCTATTCCATTTGTGGCGGTATGCCCGAACCTGCTACTCTGATGATTGACTTCGATGATATGGAAAAGGTGGATTCGGCGCTTCGGGATATCTTGAATGACTATGCATTGGATTTTGTAAAACATACTACGCCGGCATTGGCTCCCCGCATTAATTATGTATGGAATTCCCTGCCTTCACAATTGGCGAAGGAGAACCATAAGTTTGTTTATCAGTTGGTACGTCCCGGTGCCCGTGCTCGTGAGTATGAAGATGCTCTTCTGTGGCTGGAGCAGGCGGGACTTATCAATAAAGTTGTATTAAGCAAGTCACCCAAATTACCATTGAAAGCGTATGATGATTTGAGTACATTTAAACTTTACGCATTAGATGTAGGACTGTTAAGGCAGTTGTCGGAACTGGATGCAAGTGTTTTGCTTCTGTCTACTCCCGGCTATATGGAATATAAGGGAGCTTTGGCAGAGAATTATGTGTTGCAGAGTCTTACGGCGCAGTTCCAAGCATCTTTTCGATATTGGACTTCCGGCAATAAGGCTGAAGTGGATTTTCTGCTTCAATACGACAATCATATTTATCCGATAGAAGTGAAAGCAGACCAAAACATAACAGGTAAAAGTCTGATTCAGTATGAGAAGCTTTTCCAGCCTGCTTGCCGGATACGGTATTCAATGCTGAATTTGAAACAAGATGGTAATTTGATTAATATCCCTCTGTTTTTGGCGGATAAGACAAAAGAGCTATTGAAGGATAAAAGTTGAAAGAGCTTTCTGAAGAAATCAGTAGTCTTCTTAAGAATGGTAGATTGAATAGCGTTTGTTCAAGTTGGGACTTTATTCAGTCAATAGTAAGAGTTCCAGATAATACAACTTTCTTTTCTTAGTCTTTTTTGCTTATGTTTTTGGAATAAGGTCTTATCTTTGTTCCCGTCTGAAGAAAAGAACGAACTGTTTAGGCTGATAGTTAATATAATATTGAACCATTGAAAATAAATAAAGTCATGAAAAAGATTTGCCTTCTTCTCTTTTTGCTTTGTGCTTGCATTGCTCAAGCACAAAATGCTTATCGCACAAACAAAGATATATCTTATGTCTCTGGCTCCGAAACGGACACCTATCGTCTGGAACGTTGTAAACTGGATATTTATTATCCTGAAAACAAGAAGGATTTCTCAACTATCGTCTGGTTTCATGGAGGTGGTATGGAAGGTGGAAATAAATTTATTCCCAAAGAATTGAGAGAACAAGGGTTTGCAGTAGTGGCGGTGAATTACCGTTTGAGTCCGAAAGCAAAAAATCCGGCTTACATCGAAGATGCGGCTGAAGCTGTGGCATGGGTTTTCAAGAATATTGAGAAGTATGGTGGTCGTAAGGATCACATTTTCGTTTCCGGTCATTCTGCGGGAGGTTATCTTTCGTTGATTCTGGCAATGGATAAGAAATACATGGCAGCATACGGAGCAGATGCCGATAGTGTAGCTGCTTATCTTCCGGTGAGTGGTCAGACGGTGACACATTTCACTATTCGTAAGGAACGCGGTTTGCCTGACGGTATTCCGGTGGTTGATGAGTATGCTCCGGTAAATAAGGCCCGCAAGGAAACTGCTCCTCTCGTGTTGATTACGGGGGACAAGCATCTGGAGATGGCGGCAAGATATGAAGAAAATGCGCTGCTGGAAGCTGTCTTGAAAAGTATAGGTAACAAGAAGGTGACTTTGTATGAAATGCAAGGATTCGATCATGGTCAGGTACTCGGCCCGGCATGTTATCTGATTGCAGATTATGTGAAGAGATTCAAATAATATAGTTATAAATAAGAATAGATTGGAAGATGAAAACACGCAGTGATGCTTTTCAGTTTGAGAAAGAATTGGATTGGGAGAAACCGGCTCCGGGAATCCGCCGCCAGATAATGGGGTATGACGGGCAACTGATGATGGTGAAAGTGGAATTTGAGAAAGGTGCCGTCGGTTCTATGCATCAACATTATCATAGCCAGGCTACTTATGTTGCAAGCGGTAAGTTTGAATTGACCATTGGAGATCGGAAAGAAATTCTTTCTACAGGTGATGGTTATTATGTGGAACCTGACCAGCCTCATGGATGTGTTTGCCTGGAAGCAGGTGTATTGATTGATACATTCAGCCCTATGAGAGCTGATTTCTTAATATAATATCTGGCAGGAAGTCAGATATATGTGGTATGAATTTACCACATATATGGTATTTACCCTGAACAGAATCCGCACTATCTTTGTCATATATTAAAACAAGAGAAATTAAAAACAGATATATATGGAAAAGATAGCAAGAAAATTGACGGATTTGGTAGGTAACACTCCGTTATTGGAACTTAGTAACTATAATACAAGTAACGACCTGAAAGCTCGTCTGATTGTAAAGATTGAATCTTTCAATCCGGCAGGAAGCGTGAAGGACCGCATAGCATTGGCTATGATTGAGGATGCAGAAACGAAAGGAATTTTGCATCCCGGAGCAACTATCATTGAACCGACCAGCGGGAATACCGGTGTGGGATTGGCTTTTGTTTCGGCAGCTAAAGGCTATAAACTGATTCTGACGATGCCCGATACCATGAGTATCGAACGGCGTAATCTTCTGAAAGCTTTAGGGGCGGAATTAGTATTGACTCCTGGTGCGGATGGTATGAAGGGAGCCATTGCCAAAGCTGAAGAACTGAAGGCGGTCACTCCGGGAGCTGTCATTTTACAACAATTTGAGAATCCTGCTAACCCTGCCATGCATTTACGGACTACCGGTCTGGAAATATGGAGAGATACCGAGGGGAAAGTCGATATCTTTGTGGCCGGAGTAGGTACTGGCGGGACAGTTAGCGGTGTAGGTGAAGCGCTGAAGATGCGTGATCCGAGTATAAAGATCGTGGCAGTAGAACCTTCTGATTCTCCGGTACTCTCGGGAGGAAAACCAGGTCCGCATAAGATTCAGGGAATTGGTGCAGGGTTTGTTCCTAAAACGTACAAGGCTTCTATCGTAGATGAGATTATTCAGGTGCAGAATGACGATGCCATTCGTACGAGTCGTGAATTAGCCAAACAGGAAGGTTTGTTGGTAGGCATATCTTCAGGCGCAGCCGTATATGCTGCTACGGAACTGGCGAAGCGACCGGAAAATGCAGGGAAAATGATTGTTGCATTATTACCCGATACAGGCGAACGTTATTTATCTACCATTTTGTATGCTTTTGAGGAATATCCTTTGTAATAATGCCGCTTTCTTTCAGATAAAAATAACCGCTCCTTTGGGCTCAAACGATTGTCTTTTTTTTGTAGACATACGGTCGTTTGGATCAAGAGGAGCGGTTGTTTAAATTTGGTTGAACAGTCTCAAACGGCTGTTCAACCGGTTAGATGATAATTTGAGTTCACCACAAAGTAACGCAGTGTCTCATAGAGCTATTGTCGGGAGTGTATATATTAATAATGCGCATTTATTTATAAATACCTACTTATAAATGCCTACTTATAAGTAATAGTCAATACTTGATTTCCGCATTGCATACGGAAATCTCCTTGTTCCAGTACCCATTGCCCGTCGGAATTGACAAAAGCCAAATCGCTGCCTTTGATGGATAGAGTGACAGTCTGGGTTTCGCCCGGTTGCAGTTCAACCTTTTTGAAGGCTCGTAACCGGCGGTTTTCGGGAGTAAGCGAAGCCACAAGATCACTGCTGAATAGCATAACAACTTCTTTTCCGGCATATTTACCGGTATTAGTTACATCTATGGAAAAGTGCAAATCATCTTCTGCGGTAAACGAAGATTTGTCCGTTTGGAAGTTGCTGTATTCGAAAGTGGTGTAGCTCAATCCGTATCCGAAAGGCCATTGAACGGAGACTACCGCATTGTAGTCGTAAGCTCCTTCCATTTTGTCCATCTCTTCACTCACCCGATAATCGTAGGTAGTCAGTGCTGCTTCGTGTCGCGGATATGTGTAAGGCATCTTGGCACTGGGGTTCACGTCTCCTGCCAGAATGTTCGCTAATGCATCGCCACCATAGTTTCCGGGTAATAGAATGTCAATAACAGCATCAGCCAATGGCTCTAGGTCGTTGATAATGCGGGGACGACCCTCATTGAGTATCAGGATGATCGGTTTTCCCGTAGCGGCAAGTGCCTTTACCAGTTTGCTTTGGTTGGCAGAGATGGCAAGTTCGGAAAGATTACCGGGTGTTTCGCAATATGAATTTTCACCGATGCAGACGATAATAATATCCACGTTGCGGGCAGCGGCCACAGCTTTCTCAATTTCCGGTTCATTTTCTTCCATGTAAGCACCTTCGGGTTTGTAGGTTACGCCCTGTTCCAGACGGACATGATCGGCTCCGAATTTGTTGCAGATTGCTTCGTAAATGGTGTTATATTTGTCGGCAAATCTGTCGGTCAGATGTCCTTGCCACGAATAGCTCCAACCGCCGTTCAAGCAACGCATAGAGTTGGCGTTCGGACCGGTTACCAGCAGCTTTTTCCCTTGAGGAAGCGGAAGAATATTATCTTTATTTTTTAGCAATACTTCCGATTCTTCAGCTGCATGAAGTGCGATAAGCGCATGCTCCTTGCTGCCGAAGAGAGGATAATCTTTCAATAAAGTGTTCGGATGATCGAACAGACCCAGACGGAATTTAAGTCTAAGCACCCGGCGGACGGCATCGTCAATACGGCTTATGGGTATTTTCTTCTCTTGCACTAACTCTTTTAGTAGTGTACAATAATTGAGATCATACGGTTCCATAGCCATGTCTATACCTGCATTGATTGCCATTTCGATGGCTTCTTTCTTGTTTGCCGCCACATGTTCGCGGGTATAAAGATTGTTGATGTCCGACCAGTCGGTGATTAACATTCCGTCCCATCCCAAGTCTTCTTTCAGCCATTGTGTAAGGAGTTCGCGGTCGGCGTGCACAGGCTTTCCGTTGATGGAACCACTGTTGACCATTATAGTCAGTGCACCAGCTTCCACACAAGCCTTGAACGGTGCAAAACATTTCTCACGCAGTTCGGAAACCGATATATAAGCCGGTGTGCGGTCTTTACCGGTACGTGGCATGCTGTATCCCATGTAATGTTTCACGGAGGTGGCGATTCGGTCGGCGGGAATATGGTTCGGATCATCTCCTTGGAAGCCTCGAACAGCAGTGCTGCCCATAATGGCATTGACTAAACAGTCTTCTCCATAATTTTCCCATACACGCGGCCAACGGGGATCACGTGCCATATCGACGGTGGGGGAGTATGTCCAGGGACAATTGCTAGCCCTTGTTTCATAAGCCGTTACACGTGCCGCTTCGTAGGTCAAATCCGGATTGAAGGCAGCACCCATATTGATATTTTGAGGAAAGAGCGTGCCGCCCAATGTATAGGTAGTACCATGATTCTGATCCAGACCGTAGATACATGGAATACCAATCTCCGCCATCGACAGTTCTTGTATTCGACCGATAATCTCGTTCCACTTTTCAGGGCTTTGTGCTACCGGGCCGGGAGCATTGAGAAACGAACCTACCTTGTATTCAGCAATTGCTTTATGGAGTTTTGCCTCGTCCAATTGGAATTCTCCATTTATCGTCTCTCCTAATACATCAATAGCAAGCTCGGTCATTTGCCCTATCTTGGCGTCAAGGTCCATCTTTGATAGCAGCTCTTCCACTTGTTGTTCTATTTTTGCGTCTTCAGGAATGGCAGTGGGAACTGCCTGTTTGGAACAGGCAGTCATTGCGATAGATGCGGTCATTAATATAATATTTCTTAGTTTCATTATGATTTGTTTTTAAGTAGCATCGTTTATGTAATCTGTCATTCAGAGGGATTTAACCCGAAGAATGACAGATACTTATGGTATGAATGATTTTTAAACTTACTTAGGAACATTATTTCACGGTTACCAGGTCTACATAATAGCCATGACCCGTACATAAGAATCCGTCTTCAGTTTGAATCTTATTCAGTATCTCTTGTGTCAGTACCAGTGTGTATTCACCGTTTTCCGTAAATTCTATCTTATCTGCCAGGCCAGTCCACCAACCTGTGGCAAGTTGCATCTGATGATATTCGGCAGTTGGTTCTATGGAGTAGACTACTTTCAGTGTTGATCCGGCTGTGATACCGGCAAACACATCTTTTGGAATCAGACCGAAACTCTTGTTGGGGTCACCGTCCGGCTTATCCCACGAAACGTAATGGTGTCCTGACCAAAGTGTTATTTCGGTAGATACGGTCACAGTCTGTTCGGTAGTCGTAGCATTGTCGTTTAAGAACTGCACAGCCTCTCCGCTACGGGTTTTGCCTGTCAGCGTATAGCTTCCATCAGACAAATCCGGACAAGTCAGCGTAACTTCCGTAGAAGATTGATTGCTGAATTGAGACACCGTCTGTCCGCCGATAGTTAGAGAAGCGATGTTTTCAAGATTGATACCGGAAATGGTCCAGTCCACGTTGGCAGTAGCCCGGTTAGCCCCCGAAATGACAAGGGAAGCATTGGTCACTTTCACCATGTCGGCTCCATATTCATTGCCGGCGGCATCTTGCAGAACGATACGGTAATCGCCTTCGCTTACGCCTGTCGGAACGATGTATTCCAGATAGTTCTCGTCTTCCGATTCAACATAAGTAGGATTGGTGATCGTGTTTCCTCCCAAGAGGATGGCTGTTACGTTCTGTAAATTACTGCCATATAAACGGGCAGTCTTACCGGGAGATACAATTCTCTCAAAGGCTACTTCCTTAGATTGAGGGTCATCAGCCAATGGGTTGACCACCACTAATCCTTCACGGGAAGTCTTCTTCCCTTTCACAGTTTCCACTTCTATTTTTAAATTATACGTACCGGCTTTCAGACTACGGTTGATTTCTTTGTCGGAGTCGGTACCCGATTCTACTTCCTGCCCATCAATGAACCAGGTTACTGTGGTGTAATCTTTCGGAGTTACGGTCAGCGCGATGGATAAGTTCGCATCCCGGCTGATGTTGGCGAATGTAGCCAATTGCCCGTTCGTTCTGTCAGGGAATACCGGGGCAAGGATATGCGGATCATCATTTTCCGTCACCGTAGCGAACGGTTCTTCCTCGGTGCATGCAGTAAATGTGGAGCCTACAGCGAGTAGGGCAAATAGTGCAATATATATCTTTTTCATAATGGATGATTGTTTAATAGTTAGTTTTCAGTATCCCACCACAGAAGGCTGTGCCAATTATCTGTTCCTCCCATGCGCTCGATGGCTTCATTGTAGCTTTTCTTATTATAGGAAGATTCCAATACAGGATAGCAGAGACGTACCGGAATTTCCGTTCCACCGGTGAGGTATTGTCCGAATCCATATTCTGCCGGTGATTTCAACTTCGGATAACCGGAACGACGCACGTTTGCCCAACATTCGGCAGGATTGGTAAAGTGAAGAATCCAGGCCTGTGTATTGATAGCTTCAAGTTTCTGATTGTCCGTATGTCCGAACGTCCCTCTACCTTGAATGAATGCATCAAACTCTGCATCAGTAGTAGCCGTGCAACCGTAGTTGTCTGTCAGGAAATCCATAGCTGCACGCACTCCTTGCTTGTAAAGATCTTCTGCCGACACACTGCCGACATTCCATTTTTTCACGGTAGCTTCCGCCATCAGGAATTTCACTTCTGCAGAGGTCATCACTACGCCCGGATTGTCGCTTTTTAGGAAATTATTGGCAAGTTTGGGTTCCACTTCACGAGCCATAGTTACCGTAACGGAAGGATTGTTAACGGCTAATTCCTTACAAATATCGCTGTCGTATCCTGTAGGCCATGGCTCCCACGAGTAGGCACCCGGGTCGCGCGGACTGAAATCAATCCCTTTTTCAATCATCTCCTGGGTGATGTCGACACGATTGTCGGGACTGGTGGCACTCATCAGCCCGTCATAATAACAACGGGAAATTTTGAATGTACGAGGGTCACCGGATTGGCGTAGCTGATTAAAGAAAGTGGAGCAGAGGTAACTTGGATTATTAGCGGGGTCGTTGCCGAACAATAACTGTGACAATGAATTTCCGCGATAATCAGAGTAAGCTTCTTGTCCGAAACTAAATGCGATTGTCATGTATTTGATGAGCGCATCGCTTGAGGCGTCCGTTATCACACCCCCATTGGCAACCAAAGCATTTTCAAATTCCGTTTGTGCCTTTGTAGGATTGACATTGGAGATTCGCATGGCAAAACGTAGGCGAAGCGAGTTTGCCAGTTGTTGCCATTTAGTTACGTCACCGGCATAGATGAGGTCACCTGTCACTTTATCTTTGGTCGGATCGATTTTATTGACGGCATCTTCCAGCTCCAGAAAGAAAGCGTTGTAAATATCTTCCTGTTTGTCATACTTCGGATTGAACTTTCCTTCGAGGAATCCCAGGCCGGCTTCACTGAAAGGAGCGTCTCCGTAAGTGTCGGTGATGATAGACATAAGATAAACCCGATAAATGCGGAGCACAGAGTTGATGTTCACTTTCTCTGCATCTTCGGCTGTGCGATATTGAGCATCAATGATATTCTTCAGGGATTGAGTGTAGAACGATGTCCAGATACGGCTCATTTCATTATTGTCTAGCGTATGGCGTCCGCCGTAGTTGGTGGTGTTCCAACATCCCATCAGTTGTTGGGTGAATGCATAATGGTAGTTACGGTAGATTTCCATCATACTAAGGTCTCCGTACGTTTGCAGTTGGGCAGTGGTGAGCTGCGCATTCGGGTCGATGGTAGCGGCCTTGGAAGGGTCGGTATTCATGTTTTCCATGTATTCATCGCTGCAAGAAGCGAAAAACAGGGCACATGCCATCGTGATGATTGTGATGTATTTAGATTGTCTCATGATATATCTTTTTAGAATTTCACATTTACATTAAAACCATAGCTTCTGCGTGAAGGCAACGAACCGTATTCAAGTCCCATACCGGTGGTATTGTTGTAGTTGGAATCCGGGTCGATATTCGGGATATTCTTCCATACGATGAACGGATTGCGGGCAACGAACGAAACGGTCAGTCCGCTTACTACATTCTTCAGCCAGGATTTGGGTACATTGTAACTCAACGTCAGTTCACGGCATTTCACGTATGAGTTGTCGTAAATAAACATAGAAGGTGCATTACGGCAAACGCTCATCCAGTAGTCTTCCGGATTGATGTAGATGTCGTTGGGGTGATACGTTCCATCACCGTTGTCGATGACACCCGGAGCAACGAATCCGCCTGTCGGCTTCCAGTTATCGGCTCCTTTCGCAATGCCGGCTGCCAATCTTTCTTCTTCCGAGCGATACCAGGCGTCGCGTCCTGCCAGTGTTTCCGGACTTTTACCCGATTCGTAAGCAGCACGGGCAGACATAGAATAGAGGTCGGCACCTACTTTCACATCGAATACCGCTACCAGCGAAAGATTCTTGTAGGTAAAGTTGGTGAGTAATCCACCTGTCCAGTCCCAAGAGGCATTACCCAATACGTGGTTGCTCTTGTCATATTGCGGCAGACCGGTTTGCGGGTCAATCAGAATATCTCCCTTTTCGTTCCGTTGGAAGTCCGGGCCTACAATAGAACCAAAGTTCTCGCCTACTTTAGCGGCCACCTGAACGTCGAGCCAAGACGCCTTTTCCAGTTCAAACATATCCGATTCGCCATCCAGTTCTTTTACTTTGTTGCTGTTTTTGGAGAAGTTCAGATTAATGTCCCAGGAAAAATCGCGTGTTTGAATCGGTCGTGTGCTAAGGGCAATCTCAATACCTTTGTTTTCTATCTTGCCGGCATTAATCAAGCGATAGTTATAACCGGTTGTCCAGGAACTTGCCATTCCCATAATCTGGTTTTTACTGATTTGAGAATAGTAGGTGAAATCCAGTCCGATACGGTTCTTCAGGAATTTCAATTCCAATCCCATTTCCACGGAGTTTGTTTTGGTTGGTTTCAAGTCTTTGTTGGGGATGGTTCCGTTATCGATATATCCGATGGTATATCCGGGATAAGCATATTTGGATTTCGTATAGACGAGTCCCAATTGATAAGGATCGGTATCGCTACCTACTTGGGCCCATGACATACGTAACTTTCCGTAAGGCAGGAGGTCGCCCAGTTTTGTCAGCTCGGAGAATACAAAGCTACCGGAGAAAGAAGGATACACATACATGTTGTTGCCAGTGGGTAGGGTAGACGATTGGTCGCCACGCAACGTAGCATCGAGGTAAAGCATGTGTTTCCATCCCACGTTCACTGCTCCGTAAACCGAATTAATCTGCTTGCGGTAACTGCCGGGCACTACACTGATCTCGTTGAAGCTCGTCAATGAAGGGACATCGCGTATCTTCATGTCTTGAGCGGTGGTAACGGTGGTCTGGTTGTTCACCTTATATACATTGCCGCCTAATGTAGCGTTGAAATCGAAATCACCCCAATGGTTGTTGTAGAGAGCCAACACTTCAAAGTTGTACATGCGGTTGCGGAAAGCACTGTTTTGAAGTCTTCCGGCTTCGAATCCGGGAGTGGTAGGTGCTTTGTAATCATCGAACGTGAACCAGTTGAGTTCGGCACCCAGCGTTGCCTGAAGTTTCAGATGTGGGTCGATGTTCCATACGGCCTTGCCGTTCATGCGGAACAAGTCTTTCTTGGATTTATTGAAGTTCTTATAGATATCCCAGTACGGATTCACGTTGTAGGGATCCATACCGTTCCAGTTGGAATATTCGCCGTCGGCAGTCTGATAGGTTTGCAACCATTCCTGATCGTAGGTGGTGGCAAGGGTCATCAGGTTTTTACCGATATTGGACTTGCTGTCGCCCAGTGCCGGACGGTTCTTCACGTCTTCCCGTGTATAGTTGACGCTGAAATCCAGGTCTACCTTTCCTGCAGACGTATTGGCGCGCAGGTTGAAAATGTCACGGCTCATGTGCGTTTGGGGAACAATGTCTTTATTGCGCATATCCGTATAGGTAAAGCGAATTCCGGTTTTTCCGCTGTTCACCCCTATGATGGCGGAGTTGGTGGCGGTGATACCCGTGCGGAAGAAGTTGGACGTATTGTCGGGGACAATGAGGAAAGGGCGTTCCACGCCGTCGAAATACTTCAGCATGTTTGAACCGTCTGCTTTGGGGCCCCAACTTTTGTTTGTGTTGGATATGGCATCATAGCTATAAGTACCGTTGCTTCCCATACCATATATCTGTTGCACTTCGTCCCATTTGGCAAGTTGGGTGTCGAAAGTCAGCGTTCCGTTATATTCCACACTGACTTTATCCTTGTTGGCTCGCTTGGTTGTAATCAAGATAACACCGTGGCTGGCACGGCTACCATAAAGTGCAGATGCCGCAGGACCTTTCAATACCGACATATTTTCTACGTCATCGGCATTGATGCTCGAAATACCGTCGCCCAAGTCGAAGCCTCCGTTTGTGCCGGCACTGCCGAAATTGGTGTTGTCCAAAGGTACACCGTCCACTACATAAAGCGGCTGGTTATTGCCGGTCATTTCGGTACTGCCTCGCAGAATAACGCGCGTAGAACCGGAAGGACCACCGGCGGTCTGGCTGACTACCAAGCCCGGCACACGTCCTGCCATGGAGTTGATGAGATTCGTCTCTTTCGCTTTGGTCAAGGCTTCACCTTTCACTTCATCAATGCCGTAGCCCAACGCTTTGCGCTCTCTCTTGATGCCAAGGGCGGTGACTACCACTTCATCTAATGCTTTGGCATCCTCTTTCAAGGTGATGTTCAAAGGACCTCTTCCCGCTTTTACTTCTTCGGATTTATAACCCACGTAGCTGACAACGAGCGTAGCTCCCGCTTTTACATTCAAACTGAAATTTCCATCCAGATCGGTAATCGTTCCGTTGGCAGTTCCTTTCTCCACTACGGAAGCCCCAATGATGGGACCTGTGGCATCGCTCACTTTTCCGGTTACCTTGTTACTTTGTTGTTGAATAGCCTGGGAACTTGGTTCCGTTGCTGCATACACTTGCTGGAAACCTCCCGCCATCCAAAGGGCGAGTGTTCCGCAAAACAGTAGATACTTACATTTTTCCATATTCATAGCATGTATATTTAAGATTCCTATAATATTTTCACCCAGTCGATGTACATCTTCACTTTCTGACCGTCTTTCAGGCCCGTCAGTTTATTAATGTCGGTAATTCCTGTAAACGCACCTCCCACGGCGAGGTTGAACAGGATGTAGAAGTTGTCATGAAAGTATGTGTTCGAGCTAATGTCGAACGTATGAAACTTGACGTTGTCGACGGATATTGTCAGGTTGTTTTCATCCCAATCCAGAGAGTAGGTGTGATAATTGCCGTCTTGCAGGCTGTTGGCAACATTGGCTTTGTAGTATTGCTGTTCGTGAGCCGCTGCGCTAGGGCCATAGTGAATGGCGGTGTTCACTTGTTTTTCCGAATCGCCCGCAGCCATTCCGCTCTGTTCTCCCATTTCCATAATGTCGATCTCTCCGCATGCCGGCCATTCTTTGTCGTTATCTCCCATCATCCAGAACGCAGGCCACAGTCCGCCGTTAGTCTTGGGAAGCTTGATACTTGCTTCTATCTTGCGATACTTGAAACTCTTTTTCCCTTTTGAATTGATCCTGCCGGAGTAGATTTTATTCCCTTTGCGTTCGGCGGTAAGAATCAGAACCGATTTATCCCCGTCCTTTCCTACTGATACATGGGCGGCATCGTATGCCTGAAGCTCTTGGTTGGTCCAACCGGGTTCATGAGTTTCTTTCGTCCATACTTTTTCATCGAAAAAGTTGAAATCGTCTTTAAAAAGAATGTCTTGTGGATTTTCCTCCGGTTCCGTTCCAACAGAATCCGACGAACAGGATTGTTGCGCGAAGCAAACGGATAAAAATAGGAATAGTGCTACTTTTTTCATCGTTTTAGCATTTTAAAGGTTAAACGTAATATGTGCTTTATACTTGTAAAGCTTGGTGCAAAGATGCTAATATCCGGCTGAAACGATGGTCAGATTGCTGACATATTAGGTTTGATTGCTGACAAATCTGCTGATTTTTATCGAACGGACGTTATCTTACCCATTCTTTTTCGAAGATTGTTGCTGTACAAGAATGAGGTAAATGATAATTTTGCGGAGTGCCCTGAAAGGGCTTAATTACATAGCGTAGGGCAACGCCCTACGTAAAAACGACAATCTGAATTTGCGCCCTGAAAGGGCATAATTGTATACGGTTCCGCCCTTTCAGGGCTTGTGGCTGGGGTGTTTTTTTCGTAGGGCGTTGCCCTACGCTATATAATTAAGCCCTTTCAGGGCACACCAATAAATATATAATTGTAAGGCTTTCAGCCTAACTGCAAAATTCCCATTTAACCGATAAATTCTCATTTAAACGCTAAATTCCCATTTAACCGATAAATTCTCATTTAACCGATAAATTCTCATTTAACTGCAAAATTCCCATTTAATTAAGAACGGTACGGAAATGAGGTAAACTCATACAATTATAATTCAAAAAAACTTCCGTAAACATTCTCAAGTGTACTTATCACTATGAGAAAAAATACTCATAGGTATGAGAAGAAATACTCATTATAATGAGAACTTTTTCTCATTGCAGTGAGAATATACCCTTGTCAGAATAGGCTGAAACAGTTCATTACTGTACCGGAAACGAGCTAATTCTAATTCAAAACCGAACATGAATGGTTGTCTACTTCCCACTATATTTACTTGGCTGCATCCCGAATTGTTTCTTGAACAATGAACTGAAATACTTCGTGTTGACAAATCCGGTTTCGGCGGCGACATCGGTTACGCTTTTACCTTCTTTCAGCAGTTCGGCAGCTTTTTGTAGCCGTATGATACGGATAAACTCTTGCGGCCCTTTTCCCGTCAGTGATTTAAGGCGACTGTAGAATAGTGTCCGGCTCATTGCCATTTCATGGCACAAGAGATTGATGTTGAAATCGGGTTCATCCAAATGTTCAAGAACAAACCGGGTAGCTTGCATGATAAACCGGCGGTCGCCCTCGGCCATTGTTTCGCTTGCTGTCGTTACGTTTTTGTTGTCGATACTTTCATTGTTTTCATTGCTTTCATTGTCGTCACGTTTGCCGCCCGCCTCTACTTGAGCGATGGCTTGCCGTATGAAAAACTGCCGTTGCCTGTTTCGATTGTCAATCAATCCTTGTACTTTCAATTTCAGTATCTCTGTACTGAATGGTTTGGGGATATAATCATCCGCGCCTTTCTTCAATCCTTCCACTATTGCTTCGTGGTTAGCCTTTGCCGTCAGCAGAACGACCGGAATACCCGATGTGTCAGGATTTTCCTTGACCATTCTGCAAAGCTCGTCACCCCGTATGCCGGGCATCATGACGTCGGAGAGGATGATATCCGGATATTCATTGGCGAGACAGGCGATAGCTTCGTGTCCGTCGGCAACATCAATCACCCGATAGAGGTGCTCAAAGGTCTGGCGGAGGTAGTGACGGAGAGTTTCGTGGTCTTCTACAATGAGCAATGTATTCCGGTCGTCCGGATCTTTTATTTTATCCGTTTCGTGGCTGTTATTATCCGATGTGCCGGCAAGGTGTTCGAGGGATGATTCGTGCGACACGGGTTCGGCTACGGTGGTGGTTCGCGGCAATGTTACGATGAAAGTAGTTCCCTTGCCCTCCTCGGAACAGAAAGTGATTTTTCCATGCAGCATCTTTACAATGCGCTGCACCTGCAACAGTCCGAATCCGGTTCCTTCTTCCTGTGACTGCCGGGCATTTTCGGCTCTGTAAATATCGGAGAAGATATGCTTTTTCGCTTTCTTCGGTATGCCTATTCCGTTATCTTTCAACGAAAGGATGGCTTTGCGTTTCGTGGCTTTCAAATCCAGGCTGATTTCTCCCTGGGGCATGGTGTATTTGCAGGCATTGGAAAGAAGATTGTCGAGTAGCATCTCTATCAGGTGTTTGTCGGCTGAAACGAAAACGGATTCGTCGGGTTGGGTCAGATTCAGTGTCAACTGCTTCTTCTCGCAAAAAGACCGGAAGACGGAGACTTCTTTCAGCAAAACTTCATTCAGACAAAGCGGAACCGATGAAGAGGATGGCTTGTGGGCGTCTACCTTTTCAAATTCGAGCAACTGTGTGATGAGCGAATGGAGTTTCCGGGTACTTTCATGAGCCAGATTCAGGTAATAACGGGCTTTGTCCGAGAGATCCTGTTCCCGGTTCAAATCCTCCAGAGGTGCCATGATAAGCGTTACCGGCGTGCGAATGTCGTGTGCCGTGTCGATGAAGAAACGTATTTTGTCTTCGTCGTATTTCTTTTGGAGCTGGTTGCTCTTATAGCGCAGGATGAAATAGAAAACGAAGCCTATTATAAATAGGTAAATAGTCCAAGCCCACCACGAGTTCCACCATGGCTGGCTCACTTTCACTTCTAAGGTGCTTTCGGAGATAGTCTTTCCGTCGCTGCGCCGCAGGCTGCGCACCTTAAAAAGATAAGTGCCCGGCGATACCTTGGTGTAGGATGCCTTCCCCTCGGCAGACGGTTTGCTCCAGTCATTGTCATACCCCTCTAAAATATGCTGATAGACAATATCGCGCTGGAAACGATAGTTGATAGATTCAAAAGAAACGGTAAACGAGTTGTATTTATAGCCGAGCCGTACCGCACGGTCGGCAAGCATATCATGGATGGCGGGTCTCAACGATTCTTCTTCCTGGACGTTTTGATAATCAACCGTCAGCCCAGTGAAACGCAGGAGCGTCCAGTAGTCTACGGTTGAGATGTCGAGTGGCATGATAAAGACAGCGCCATCCGTGCTGCCATACACGAACTCGCCGTTCATCAACCGGGCAAATGAGGATTTGTTATATTCCTTGTCTATATTGCCTGCATAGTTGAGGTTCGACACGCGCAGGCTGTCTATCAAGGCAATTCCTTTTCCGGTGCTGACCCACAAGCGTTTCTTGTCGTCTCGCTGCAAACTATATATATCGTTGGACGGCAATCCCTCTTGAACAGTGAAAGTCTTTACCGTCCGGTTTTTCATGTCATATAGATTCAATCCTCCCCCTTCGGTTCCCAGCCACACGGTTCCGTCGTCATTGAACAGCATAGAGATGATATAAGCACTGACATTCTGATTGTGAAATTCCTGGGAACTGGCATAGTGCTGTATATTCCCTGTATGTTTGTCCACCAGGAAGAAACCATTGACGGTAGCCACCGCTACCCGGTTGCGGTCGATAGGTTCAATGGATTGTACCCAATTCACGTCGAAAGACTGTCTGCTGTCTTTTTCTTTTTCAAACATGATCAGGCATCCGTCCAGACCTCCTATCCATAAGTCTCCCTCCATGTCTTGTCTGACGGAGAAAATATAATTGGTGGTCAATTGCCCTTGTTGCTTGGTGAGATGGCGTAATATGCGTCCGTTGTTATCCAGTAGATACACTCCGTCTCCGTACGTTCCTACCCATACGTTCCCATTTCCGGATGTGCAAAGAGAAATGGTTACGATTTCTTTCAGCACGTGTTTCCAAGTGCCTGACAGGGTGTTTCGGATGCTGATTCCATCATCAGTAGCGAACCATTGGTTGCCATCCGGGTTTTCTTCGATATCATTCACGTTGTTGCTGATGAGAGAATGGGTATTTCCCTTTTCGTGTGCTAATATCGAAATGGGATGTTTCAGCAGGATAGCCACGGATACACCTCCCGTATAACTACCTATCCAGATGTTGCCCTGGTCGTCTCTGGTTACGGCATATACGCCGTTTCCGCGCAGGTAAGTATCTGTGTCATCTTTGGTGTTCATCAGTAAACGGGCTTTCTTGGTGTCCTTGTCTATCGCATACACGCCGCCACCGTCTACGCCTATGAGTATGGTATGTACATCATAGTCTGTAATTGCCCGTATCGGATGAAGGAACGTGCTCCCTTGTCCCTCCAGCGCAAGCACTTTGGAAGTGTCGAGGTTCATCACAGACAAACCGCTGCCAAATGTGCCTATCCAGAGTTCTTTTTTTGGTTTGTCGCAGAACAATGTTTGTACATTCCACCCCTCCAGCAGCTGGCGTTTCTTATCCGGCAGGGCGTGTGACAGTTGCCAGACACCGTTAGAAGTACCCACAAAAAGCGACTCGCCGGCAAATGCGATGTCGTTGACATATTGTCCTTTCAGCACGGCAACTATACGATGGTCCGCTTCTTGCTTGTATAGTCCTTTATCCGCCCCCATCCACCAGGTTCCGTCACTATCCAAACAGAGTTTGTTCAAGATGACTTCTTCCTGAATCAATTGTCCCAGGTGGAGGACTTGTTCAAAATGATCCAGGATGGTGGAATATCGGTAGATTCGTCCGGTGTGGTCGTAGGCAAACAGTCCTTGTTGTGCGTCGTACAATAAGTAAAGCCTGCGTCCGGCAAGATCGCCATAATAGAAACTGCCCGGTAAATCATAGTTCTTTACCGTATGACCGTTGTATCTGTCTATTCCGGTTTTTGTAGCAATCCACATCGCACCGTCTCCATCCTCGACAATCGAAAAAACACGTTGACTACTAAGTCCTTCTGCATAGCCTACATGCCTGACATCGAACATCCGGTTGGTCAGTTCGGCTTTGACAGCCATATTTATCATTAGTAGTAAGGTGATAACAAGATTAAAACGAACCATATTCTTTTAATTGTTGACATTACAAAGATAAAGTTTCTTTAGAAAATCCCAACAGAATAGGGGTGTGAAATTAGAAGGAATATTCAGTAAATCTTCCTATGTAAAGTCAATTAGAAAATCAACAAGATTAATATTTCCGGGAATGGCAAGTTTCTTTCTTATTCGATAGCGGGCTGTTTCTACCCCACGAATAGTGAGATTGGTGAACTGCGCAATATCTTTGGTCGATAGATTTAGCCGTAACAGTGCACAAAATCTCAAGTCACTGGCTGTGAGACTGGGATATTGTTTACGCAGGTTACGGAAGAAATTCTTATGGATCATATCAAAATTCTTGTGGTAAATATCCCAGAATTCTTCCTCATTCAGGTTTCCGTTAATCTGCTTCAGTATGGTGTCTATATCATGTTGATTGATAATTCCTTTATGCTCTTGTTCAGACATAACCTCTTTCAAGCTTTCAACTGCTTTACGCTGGACTACGGCATCGAGAGCCAGGCTGGCTAATTCCTTACTTTTGACCTGTAATTCTGCTTCAAGTAATTGCTCGCGTTGTTGCGCAATGATATGTTCCTGCTCCAACATCTTGAAGTCCTGTTTCATTTTCTCTTTCTCAAACTCCCTATTACGTTTTCTTAGCATTTTGGCAGCATGCCAGCGAGAGTATAAATATACTATTACACTCGCAAGAAGCACATATATTATCCAAGCATATATGGACAGATAAAATGGGCGTGGTTTATTGAAATAATATTCTACGGAACTAAGTACCTGACCATCGACATTTTTCACTGAAGCCGTAAAATGATAATCTCCATACCCTAAGCTACCAAATGTGACTACCGGATCGGCTGATTCTGACATCAGATCCAAGCTACTTCCCGTGAGGTGATAACAAAAACGGAGAGGTTCGTAGTTAAAATTAGGATAAGACAAATGGAAAGTTATATCCCCCCATATTTTCTTGTTGTCTTTCTTTTCGGCAGATACAGGCATTAGATGCAATTGATAATCCTGCGACAAAGAAGTAGCTTTTCTAATGAGTAAAGAATTCCTTTGCAGCAAAGTGTCTTTTTTTAGATTCATATCCAAACGCCCTATACCATTGTTGAGACAGAAATAAGTAATGTTATTGTTTACATATACATTATTATTGTTTTCATTGCATTCAAGTCCGAAAAAAGAGGAAGGGATGAAGCGTTCCATCCTGAAATTGTCATTATCATATCTTATCAGGGTGTATCCGCGATAGTCGGTAAGCCAATAGAGGTTATCATCTACCGGTATAGCCATATTAATCCCGTTTTTGAGAATGGAGTTAAGTTGTACGAAAGGTATGATGCGCTGGTTAATATCATCATAAGTATACGTTCTTTTGCTGTCCGATAATACCACTCTTCCACGTATCTTCATAACATGCATCAGGCTTGCATTATTCTCTTCGTCTGACAATGACTTGATATACGTGCACTTTTCCACCTTTTTTAAATCCCTTGAAAGCTCTATCTTGTAGATACCGAGACTCATATGTGCAGCCCATATATTTCCACTATGATCGACCTCGAACTGGCGTACCGGATTCCAGAAGCCATCAATGGAATGAGAAAAACTCCATTTACCATTATATTTACGATAGACCCTAAGGTTATAATAGGACGATTCTATGAGCACTTCCTGTCCGTTAATTATGCATTTGCGCAGGCACGTGCTACTGGTTTCTGTTTCGGGGATATTGCTGGCGGTAGTTCCCGTTATGATTTTAGTCCCAAAATTGTTTCCCAACAAGATTTGTGAATCAAATGTACTGATATGCCAGTTCTGTCCTTCGGTACCCTGGATAGGAACAATTGTTTGGTCGGCAAAAGAGTACAACCACGCAGACTGGTTAGTAGCAATATATAGACTATTATTAAATACATTGATCCCATATACCATTCCGAATGACTGTGAATTGCGGTCAGGTATCAGAATGGAATAGGGAGAACCGGTATGGATTAATGCAATGCCGATATCAAGTGCCGCCCATACATTATTATCCCGATCACAGAAAAGCCGTAATACAGAATTGTTATATAAACGATTTTCCATATCATAATGCCACTTCTCTTTTCCTTCTTTGTCAATGGCATAAATACCATTACGGATCGTTCCGAGTACGATTGTCGAATCTGATGGAATCATTACGGCACGATTCATCTGCTGACTTTTTAATTCCTGATCGATAGCGGTAGGGTGGGGAGAAAGTGTCTTTCCGTCATAGTCAAAAAGTCCGTTCCACTCGGTACATAGAATCATTTTTCCTCCTGCTGTGGGAATGACTGCAACCACAGAGTCATCTTTTAATGCTTTACGTTTAATCAATAGTTTATATTCATCATTTTCCAGAAGATAAAAATCACCGTTGACCATCTGTACATAGATTTGTCCATGCGCTTTATGAAAATACAATGGCAAATGTTGAGAGTTATAGTGTGCGGTTACTTTCTTTCCGTCATATTTAAACCAAGAACTGAATGATTGGAAATAAATGCATTCACCTATTTTGAGTATATTCCATATTTCATCATTGTGTGTTTCGATATTCTTGAGTTGGCTCCATAAGGAAGTGTATTCAAGTATACCAAGAGAGTTGCGGCTGAAATAGCCGAAATCCTCGTATGTTCCCACATAAATACGGTCACCGTCAATGAGTATGGATCGCACAAGCTGATTACCGGGCATTTGATATTTACTCCACGTATAGCCATCGAAACATAATAGTCCTGTATTATTGCCAATGTACATCTCTCCATTCTTTCCTTGAGCTAAAGCCCAGTTTTGTAATCCCGCTTGGTAGTCTTTGGCTGTATAGTTGGTCACAATGGGCATAAATGTAGATGCATGACTTATTACCGGGGATAAACATCCTCCTATGAAAATAAATAATAAATAGATAAAATCAGTGCGTCTCATAGAATACTCTCTCTATTATGGTGATGAAAAATAATTTCAAATATAATACCAAATAATTAAAAAATCTCAAATCAGCGAAAAAACATGCCAAAATAAGTGTCTACAAGCGATAAACGTACTAAAAACGTAGTGTTGTACAGCATAAAAGTAGTAGCGTAGTATGCGTTATTTTGCAAGAATTTTAAAAACTCCATTCCTTTGTTGCATCGATTTTTTAGCAACCTTATTATCAACTAATACGTAAAAAAATGAAGAGAAAGATTACTTTTCTTGTAGTTGCAGTGTTGTGTTTACAGACACTGCTTGCTCAAAACAAAACAATCAGAGGTACTATTGTTGATTCCTTTAGTGAACCGATCATTGGTGCGTCTGCTCATGTAAAAGGTACCTATACTGGTACTATCTCGGACCTTAATGGTAACTATACTTTGGAAAACGTTCCCGAAGATGCTATTATTACCTTCTCTTATATAGGAATGATACCTCAAGAAATTGCTGTAAAAGGGAAGAATGTAATCAATGTTCAATTAAAAGATGATGTTCAGAAGCTGGAAGAAGTGGTCGTGATCGGTTACGGTTCAGCCAAAGCCAAGGACTTGACTTCTCCCATTACGGTAGTCAAGGGAGAAGCGTTACTTTCTACTCCCGCCTCTTCACCTATGGCTGCTATGCAAGGGAAAGTGGCCGGAGTAAATGTAACCAATAGCGGTACTCCGGGAGAAGGGCCGAAGGTAGCCATTCGTGGTAAAGGGTCATTTTCCAACAGCTCGCCTCTTTATGTAGTGGACGGTATGTTCTATGATGATATCAATTTCCTCAATAGTAATGACATTCAGGATATGTCTGTGTTGAAAGATGCTTCGGCAGCCGCTATTTATGGTGTACGTGCTGCTAATGGTGTTGTTATTATCACTACCAAAAAAGGACAGCGTAACCAAAAAGCTAAAATTACCTATAATGGGTACATAGGCGTACAAAAAGCTACAAACGTTTTAGAAATGGCTAACTCTCAAGAGTATTCCACTATGCTTCTCGAAGCTAATTATGATGCATATGTATCTACCATGAAGGCCTCTATTGATAAATTCGGCGGTGACTATTCCGATCCGGATTTTCATAACTGGAAATTCGATTCAGACACAGACTGGTATAAGGAGTTGCTGCGGAGTGCACTTATCACTAACCACAGTTTGGGAATTAGTGGTGGAACAGAGAAAAGCACTTATTCCGTAGGTATGAGTTATCTGTATCAGGATGGGGTAATGGATGTGGAGAATAATTATAAACGTCTCAATTTCCGTGCAGCACTCGATTATGAAGCAACCAACTGGCTGAAGGTAGGTTTTAATGGTGTATTTAGTAACTCTACCCAAGTCTTGCCGCAAAATAAAGCTTGGCAGCAGGCATTTAATGCTCCGGGCATTTATCCGGTTTATGATCCGGCAAATGATAATACTTTCCCCGACAAGTATGCATCACCTGATGCAGTTGGTTTCACTGCTAACTTCTACAATCCTGTGGCAACAGCCAACTATTATGATTCACAAAATGAGAACTATCAGGTATTGACTAACTTCTATGCACAGTTCCAACTCTTGCCGGAGAAGTTAAATTTCAGAACGAGTTATAGTTATGATTATTCAGCCATTCGTGGTCGTGAATATATAGCTCCCTACTATGTAAGTAGCTGGCAACAACAGGCCGTTTCAGAATTGACAAAGAAAGATACGAACTATTACAATTACATTTGGGATAATATATTGACCTATAATAATCAGTGGGGAAAACATAACTTTGGAGCCATGTTGGGTTACTCTATGCGGCAACAACAGTACAGATATATGTGGGGAAAAGCTAATAATGTACCGGAAGGAAAAGACGAATGGCTTTATTTGAGTCAGGGAAATGCTGAAGGTGTAACTCTTGGAGATGATGGTTACTGTTATCGCGGTCAGTCTTATTTCACCCGTTTAAGTTATGACTATGCAGGGAAATATCTGTTGACATTCACTATGCGTGCGGACGGTTCTTCCAAATATCAGGAACATTGGGGATATTTCCCATCCGTTGGTGCTGCATGGGTTATCAGTGAGGAAGATTTCATGAAAGATCAAAAGTTCTTCGATTACCTGAAACTGCGTGCCAGCTGGGGACGTTTGGGTAATGACCACGTGGCTGCAAGTGACGGTTTTGCTTCAATTACCACAGGTAATTCTGCATCCGGTGTATTTGGAAACTCTACTTTCCCAGGCTATCAAAATACAACTTATTTCAGTTATTTGAAGTGGGAGCTGGTAGATGAAACAAACGTCGGTTTGAACTTCTCTACTTTTAAGAACCGTTTGAATGTAGATTTGGACTATTTCTATCGCCTGACAAAAAGAGCTGTTATATCTCCGCGTTTACCGTTCAGCAATGACGTACTTGCCGGAAACTATGGTAAGATTCTGAATTCGGGTTTTGATTTATCACTTAACTGGAATGATAATATCGGAAGAGACTTCAAGTATAATTTGGGAGTGAACCTTTCATATTTGAAGAATAAGGTGAAAGACCTTGGAGGATTGAGCTCTATCAAGGGAGGAAAGACCATTAATATGGTAGGCAAAGAAATGAATTCATACTATGGATATAAGGTTGTAGGAGTTTATCAGACTTTGGAAGAATGTGCGGAAGATCCGATTGCCGTAGCCAACAATCTTGTACCGGGTGACTTCAAGTATGAAGATGTAAACGGTGATAATGTAATTGATGGTGATGACCGCCAAGTACTTGGCTCTTACATACCTAATTTTACATACGGCATTAATCTTGGTTTGAACTGGAAGAATCTGGATTTTGAATTGACTACGTATGGTCAAACAGGCGGACAGATATACAACCGTAAACGTGCTTTGCGTTATGCACAGTCTAATTATAACTTTGATAAAGCACAGTATGAGAATCGTTGGACCGGACCGGGTTCTACTAACTCGCATCCGTCTGCTGCAGCATTGGTAAAGGGCTGGAATGTATCTGACCAAAGAGTGAACTCTTATTTTGTAGAAAGTGCGGATTTCTTCCGTATTCAGAACATAACTCTCGGTTATAGTTTGCGTAATATCAAGATGGGAAATTACACATTGCCGGGTATCCGTTTCTCACTGACGGCAGACCGTCCGTTCACGACATTTAAGGCGAATTCATTCACTCCGGAGTTGAGCGATGCTGAAGGATGGGATACAGAAGTTTATCCTTTGACATCTACTTATAGCTTTGGAATCCAGATTGATTTCTAAGCCGGAATGGAAAAATTAATTTTAATCTAACAAAAGAACAAGAAAATGAGAATACTAAAGAATATCTTAATATATGCGTTGCCAGCATTAATGTTATGCAATACATCATGTGATTATCTTGATAAAGAGCCCGAAAATAAGGTTCCGGAAGAGAATGTAGACTTTACTCAAATTGAGAATATGTATCAAGCGGTTTCCGGAGTATATGCTAAAGTTAGAACAGGCGGTATGCACTGGGTGATATGGCCATTGTCTGTCGTGCGTGATGATGATGTTTGGTCCGGACGTATAGATGACCAGGCAACCCTTATTGATATGGGTAACTACAACTACGACAGTTCTTTCTGGGGACTCAACGAGATGTGGAATCAGTATTATGGTATCATAAAAGTGGCCAATGCTGCTCTTGAATCGCTGGATTCCTACGCAGAAAATATCACGTCGGACGATGATATGACTAATTACCGCTCTTACTGTGGTGAAGTGAGGTTCCTTCGTGCTTATGCCTATTACCGACTTGTACAGGCTTTTGGTCCGGTAACTATTTTGCGTAGTAATACTCAAACCGACATGACCCGTTCAACGATCAATGCTGTATATAAATATGTTCTTGAAGATCTACAGTATACGATGGACCATACTCCGAGATTACGTCCGAATGAAATGGCTCATTATGGTGCTGTCACTGCTTTCTCGGCAGAGATGCTTGCAGCAAAGATACATCTGAATCAGGGTAATTATGGAGAAGTTGAAACATTGACAGATGATATTATCGGTAGCAAGAAATTTAAGCTTTATGATGATTACTATAATTTATTCAAGATTCCGGGTAAGGTTTGTGATGAATCGTTATTCGAATGTCAATGTACTGACTTTGGTCTTGGGTCAGGTGATATGGTAGATGCTGATAACTGGTTTGTATTCCAAGGACCGGCGAACGACGGAAATATTTCAGGCTGGGGATTTATCGGTATATATAAAGATTTCCGTGATTGGGCAGCGGCTCGTGGTGAGACTATCCGTGCTACGACTTCGTTCCTGTTGGCTGGTACAACTACTCCAAGCGGTGATGTGATTCGTGAATTGCAGAACTCTACTCAAACAGATTGCTGGAATGGAAAAGCTTATACTCCGACAAATCAGTTGACACCAGGTCGTACCAAATATGGTGCAAATAACAATGTACGTATATTCCGTTACGCTGATGTATTATTGATGAATGCAGAAGCTAAGGTACGTTTGGGTAAGGATGGTGATGCGTCATTGAAACTTGTACGTGATCGTGCGGGAATGTCCGAGATTGATGGTGCGACTGTAGACCAAATCCTTGATGAACGCCGTATGGAACTTGTTTGTGAGTGGGGAGAACGTTACAATGACTTGATTCGTACCGGTAAGGCTGCTTCTGTGCTTGGTTCCAAAGGATGGACTGAAGATAAAACCTATTATCCGCTTCCTTTCGATCAGGTATCTAATATCCCAAGTCTGACGAACGAACCGATTGACGAGTAATTATGTCTAAATAAAATTAGGAAATGACAGGAATAGTAAAAAAGATATTACTAAGTTCTGGGATAGCGTTCTCTGCCTTGGCGGGGAACGCACTACCACCGGAAGATTCTATAAAAGTAGTAAAAGGACAGGTAAGCGACTACTATATCCCGGTAGTAAATCAATACGAAATAACCGGAACGGTTGTAGATGAACAGGGTAATCCGCTTGAAGGGGCTACCGTTATGTTTTTCTCGAGTCCGGTTCATTGTAACACGAACATAGAAGGCCGTTATACGTTGAAGGCTACTGATAACGATGTGCATCTTTATGCCTATTATCCGGGAAAATCTTTTGCCAATGTAAAACGTGCTGTTGACGACCGGCAAGTGAAAATCGTTATGCAATCAGGGAAGCATAAGTCTGTGCAGCGTCAGCCTGCTCAAGCTACAAGGTGGTATGACCCTGCGCATCCTGTCACTCGTACCTATTGTAATCCTATGAATATTAGTTATAACTATGAACCTTATAATAACAATGTTCAGTCTAACGGATCGTTCAGATCTTCTGCCGATCCGATGGGATTAACTTATAAAGATGAGTATTTCCTGTTTTCCACGAACCAGGGAGGCTTTCATTATTCGAAGAATCTAAGTGACTGGGAATTTGCTCCGGCCTCTTTCCAGCGTCGTCCTACGGATGACGATATGTGCGCTCCGGCGGCATTTGTAAGCGGAGATACGTTGTTCTATACCGGTTCTACTTATGAAGGATTGCCCGTATGGTATAGCACATCTCCCAAATCCGGGCGTTTCAAGCGTGCTATCGAACGTAATACGTTACCTTCATGGGACCCTTGTTTATTTTTGGATGATGACGGTAAACTCTATCTTTATTATGGCTCGAGTAATGAGTACCCTCTTAAAGGCGTACAAGTGAGTCGTGATGATTTTCGTCCGGTCAGTAAGATTTATGATATCATGATGCTTCGTCCGGAAGAACATGGCTGGGAACGGTTTGGAATGAACAATGATGATGAAGTGACGTTGCGTCCGTTTACCGAAGGGGCTTATATGACGAAGCATAATGGAAAATATTATTTTCAGTACGGTGCTCCGGGAACGGAGTTCAAGGTATATGCCGACGGGGTATATGTCAGCGATTCGCCATTAGGACCGTTTACTTACCAGCAGCATAACCCGATGAGCTATAAGCCCGGTGGATTTGTACAGGGAGTAGGACACAGTGGCACTTTTCAAGATTTGAAAGGGAATTACTGGCATGTGGGTACCTGTATGTTATCTCTCAAATATAAGTTTGAAAGGCGTATCGGATTATATCCTACGGCATTCGATCCGGATGGAGTGATGTACTCTACCACAGCATTCGGCGATTATCCTTGCTGGAATGCTGACTACGATATTAAAAATCCGGTTGACCGGTTTACCGGCTGGATGCTCCTTTCTTATGAGAAACCGGTAAAAGTATCCAGTACCGACAGCATCTATTCCGCTTCCAATCTTACCGATGAAAATATGCGTACGTATTGGGCTGCTAAAACCGGGGAACCGGGTGAGTGGATAGAAATTGACCTTGGCGCCATGAAACACATAAAGGCGATCCAACTCAACTACTATGACCATAAAAGTGTGCAGCATAATCGTGCAAACGATTTATACTATCAATATCGTATCTACTCCAGTGATAACGGGACAGACTGGACACTGGCGGTAGATAAAAGTGATAACGATAAAGATGTGCCTCATGACTACATCGAATTGGGTGAGACGCTGGATGCCCGCTATCTGAAACTGGAAAACATTCATGTTCCATCCGGCAATTTTTGTCTTTCGGAGTTCCGGGTGTTTGGTAATGCTGATGGAGAGAAACCTCTGCCCGTACGAAATTTCAAGATAGTGCGTGACAAACAGGATAAGCGCAATGCAATGATTTCGTGGAATCCCTCATCCGATGCCTACGGCTATAATATTTATTATGGCATTGCTCCCGAAAAGTTATATAACTGCATCACCGTGAACGGTGCGGATCATTATGACTTCCGGGGACTCGACCTTGGTACGACTTACTACTTTGCCATTGAAGCTTTGAATGAATCGGGGCGGTCGGCGTTGTCGAAAGTCGTGAAACAATAATTATTAATCAGAAGAAATACTTTATAAGATGATGGAATGGACAAGAACCGGCATATTTATTACTCTACTCGTAGTGGTATGCGCATGTACACAAAAGAACAAGACAGTGACCGATGCGGAGCCTGATCGCCCCGAGGCATTTGCGAACGACGATGAACTACTCGACTATATTCAAAAGACGCATTTCAACTATATGTGGGAAGGTGCGGAAAAGACTTCCGGACTGGCCTGCGAACGTATACATCTTGATAATGTTTATCCACAACAGGACCAGGATGTAATTACGATTGGAGGTAGCGGATTTGGAATTGCCGGCTTGTTGGTGGCTATCGAACGAAACTTTATCAACCGGGAAGAAGGTGTAGCCCGGTTGACAAAGATTGTAGACTATCTGGCAAAAGCCGATCGTTTTCATGGAGTATGGCCGCATTGGCTCCATGGTCCTACGGGAAAAGTGAAACCGTTCGGAACAAAAGATGACGGTGGCGACCTGGTAGAAAGTAGCTTCCTTATGCAAAGCCTGCTGTGTGTACGACAATACGTAAAGGATGGCAACGAGAAAGAAAAAGCACTGGCCGCTAAAATAGACGAACTGTGGCACGGGATGGAATTCGACTGGTATCGCAACGGCGATCAGAATGTATTATACTGGCATTGGTCTCCTAACTATGGCTGGGAAATGAACTTCCCGCTCGAGGGCTATAATGAATGTCTGATTACCTATATCCTTGCAGCCTCATCCCCTACACATTCCGTTCCGGCAGCCTGTTACCATGAAGGGTGGGCGCGTAGCGGTGGCATCAAAAGCGCTTCCAAACCTTACGGTTACCCGCTCGAACTGAAGCATAATGGCGCAGAAGAGAAAGGCGGTCCCTTATTCTGGGCACACTACTCTTATATCGGTCTCGACCCGCGTAACTTGACCGATCAATATGCCAACTACTGGAATGTGGTACGCAATCATGCGATGAGTGATTATCAATATTGTGTCACTAATCCGAAAGGCTACAAAGGATATGGACCTGATTGCTGGGGACTTACAGCGAGTTACTCCATAAATGGCTATTCAGCCCACATGCCCGACAATGATCTCGGTGTGATAACTCCTACTGCCGCTTTATCCTCTTTCCCTTACACACCGGAAGAGTCAATGGCCGCCTTGAAAGGTTTCTATAAACAAGGATCATGGATTTGGGGGAAATATGGATTCTACGATGCATTCTCACCGAACGAAAAGTGGACTGTTCCGCATTATCTCGCCATCGACCAGTGTACGATTGCGCCAATGATAGAGAACCACCGTACAGGACTACTTTGGCGGTTATTCATGAGTTGTCCGGAAATTCAGGACGGACTGAAAAAGCTAGGTTTCACTTCTACAACAGCCGAATAAAAACAGAAGAAAGAATAATATAAATACAAAACAGAATATGAGAATAGGTAGATTTTTGCTAACAGCAGTGATTACAGCGTCTGCTTTCACTGCTATGGCTGCCCCGCAAGCCGATAAAGATAAAATGGATCAGTTTATTGACAACCTGATGGGGAAGATGACTTTGCAGGAGAAGATCGGTCAGCTCAACCTTCCTGTGTCGGGTGAGATTGTTACCGGACAAGCTAAGAGTAGTGATGTGGCCGGAAAGATAAGGAAAGGTCAGGTCGGTGGTCTTTTCAATGTAAAAGGAGTGGAGAATATTCGGGAAGTCCAAAAGATTGCCATAGAGCAGAGCCGTTTGAAAATTCCTTTGTTGTTTGGTATGGATGTCATCCACGGATATGAGACTGTTTTTCCTATTCCTTTGGCACTTTCCTGTAGTTGGGATATGGAGGCTATCAAAGAATCCGCCCGTATAGCGGCAAAAGAATCCAGTGCCGATGGTATTTGCTGGACTTTCAGTCCTATGGTCGATATTTGTCGCGATCCCCGCTGGGGACGTATGGCTGAAGGCGGAGGCGAAGATCCTTATTTAGGTTCGGAGATTTCGGCAGCCATGGTAAAAGGTTATCAAGGTGATGATCTGACAGATAAGAACACCATTATGGCTTGTGTGAAACACTTTGCCCTGTATGGTGCACCCGAAGCCGGCCGTGATTATAACACAGTAGACATGAGTCACCTAAGTATGTTCAACAATTATTTCCCTCCTTATAAAGCAGCTATTGATGCTGGTGTGGGTAGTGTGATGACTTCTTTCAATGTGGTTGACGGTATTCCTGCTACCGGCAACAAATGGCTGATGACCGATGTCTTGCGTGACCGTTGGGGATTTGATGGTTTTGTTGTGACAGACTACACAGCTATTTCCGAGATGATTGCTCACGGAATGGGAGATCTTCAACAGGTATCTGCCATGTCACTTAGTGCCGGAACCGATATGGATATGGTTGCAGACGGTTTCCTTACTACTTTGGAGAAATCTCTCAAAGAAGGGAAAGTGACAATGGCTGAAATAGACAAAGCCTGTCATCGTATTCTTGAAGCGAAATACAAGCTCGGATTGTTTGATGATCCTTATAAATATTGTGATGCAAGCCGTGTGAAGAAAGACATCTTTACGGCAGAAAACCGTGCCGTAGCCCGTAAAATAGCTACTGAAACATTTGTGCTTTTGAAGAATGAAAACAACCTGCTTCCATTACAGCGTAAAGGCAAAATAGCTCTTGTTGGCCCGCTTGCCAATACAAAGGCCAATATGCCGGGTACATGGAGTGTGGCAGCTGCTTCTGACAAATACAATTCCCTGTATGAAAGCATGAAGCAATCATTGGCAGGTAAAGCGGAAGTGCTTTATGCCAAAGGTTCAAATCTGATGTATGATGCTCAAAGAGAGGCGGAAGCTACTATGTTCGGTCGTGAAATGCGTGATCCGCGTAGTGTGCAGGAATTGCTTGATGAGGCCTTGAATGTAGCTTCCCAAGCGGATGTGATTGTGGCAGCGGTTGGTGAATCGTCCGAAATGAGTGGTGAATCCAGCAGCCGTACTAATCTTGAAATGCCGGACGCGCAGCGTGATCTTCTGACAGCATTGAAAAAGACAGGCAAACCGATTGTACTGGTCTATTTTGCCGGTCGCAGCACTGTGATGACTTGGGAACAGGAAAATTTCCCGGCTATACTGAATGTATGGTTCGGAGGCAGTGAAGCAGCCGACGCGATTTGTGATGTAGTATTCGGAGATGTTTCTCCGAGTGGAAAACTGACTACGACCTTCCCGAAGAACGTAGGACAAATTCCTTTGTATTACAACCATTTGAATACAGGTCGTCCTTTAGAGGCAGGAAAGTGGTTCAGTAAATTCCGTAGCAACTATCTTGATATAGACAATGATCCTCTTTATCCATTTGGATATGGATTGTCATACACCACATTCCGTTACGGTGATCTTCAACTTAGCAATAACTCAATGAATGAAAAGGGGAAGATAACCGCCTCTGTCACTGTCACCAATACGGGCAACTATGATGCTGACGAAATCGTACAAATGTATATCCGTGATATGGTAGGGAGTGTAGCACGTCCGGTGAAAGAATTGAAAGGCTTCGAACGTATCCATTTGAAGAAAGGGGAAAGCCGCACTGTCTCTTTCGATATCACAGCAGAACAACTGAAATTCTATAACAGTGCGCTGAATTGGGTATGTGAACCGGGAGAATTTGAAGTGATGGTTGGTGGAAATAGCCGCGATGTACAAACAAAGAAATTCAGTTTGTAATAGGTATGTATAAAATAACTGTGTCTTTTTTATTTGTTCTTAGTTTTTAGAGAGAGTGTAAAAAGCTTGTTGGATTATTAGTTTACTGTAGGGGCAACTGACATTGTCCCTACAGTATATAAATAGTCTGAAGTTCTGGAATACCAAGTGCTTTTATTACAACATTGTTAGATCTGATAGCCAATTAATCCAGTCGAAAGTAGAAGTCGCTTTCTTCCTCCTATTGACAGTAGGATCTTATAATTGCTTCATTTTTAGAAAATCCGCAAGATGCAAATGATGAATACCTTCCACATTACTTCCTTTATTGAACTCATCAAGACTGACGACATATTTAGGGTAATTATCCTGAATGTTCATTAAATTGCCAAATTCGCGTTCCCGGGTTTTCTCGTCGATGACTAAATAAGTAACCTGTACATATACCTTTTTTCCCTGCTTTATCCCAATGAAATCTATTTCTTGTTGTTCGTTCTGTCCGATATAAATCTCATATTGCAGTAAACTAAGATGTAGATACACAGCATTCTCTAGTAATTTGTGTATATCCCGTTGGAGATTGAACCCTATATGACAGTTTCTTAGTCCCAAATCTTCAAAGAAATATTTATCTCCGACCTCGAATTTCTTTAGCCCTTTAATATCAATACGTCCTATTTTGTTTATTAAATAGGCGTTGCAAAGTGCTTTCAGGTAGTTAATAACTTGGGTTGTAGATATATCGATACGTTGGGATTTCAAATATTTACTAATATTATTGGCGGAAAAGAGGCTGCCAATATTATCTGCGGTGTAGTGAGCTAATGTCTCAAGAAAATCGACATTGCGTATACCTTCTCTCTTCACTACGTCTTTTAATAGGATAGTGGCATATATATTCCTTAAATACTCAAATGCTAATTCATCAGTCAGTTGGAGTCGGGAAAGGTAAGGAAGTCCCCCGTATGTTAGATAAAGCATCAGGCTTTGATTATTGTCATCCAGTTGGTGAAATTCAAGAAATTCGGTATAACCGAGACTATGAATATGGAATTCGATGTAGCGTCCAGATAAATAGGTTGCTAATTCTCCGGATAACATCTTGGCATTACTTCCTGTTATGAAGATATCGCAACTATCTTTAGATTGTAGACTGCGGAGAACATTTTCGAATCCCTGGATATCCTGTATTTCGTCAATAAACAAATAATTGTTTTTATCCGGGGGCATTGTTCCTTTAAGATACTGAAACAAATCGGAGTCGTCATGAATCATTCGAAATTCTTCATGCTCCATGTTGATATAGATAATATTGGCTTCTGAATCGTCTCTTTTTATATCTTCCATTAACTGCATAAGGATACAGCTTTTCCCTACTCTTCGTTGCCCTGTAAGTACTTTAATGATTCCCTTTCCTATGAACGGACGAATACGCTCTGTATAAATAGGCCTATTGATAAGTTTCATCTTTTTATAAGTTATAGTTGATATGTAAAACAAATATAGCAATTTTATTAAGCATAACTTATAAAGATGCCGGTTTTATTTGTTTTATTAAGTATAACTTATAGCTCTATCCTAATTGATGAAAGAGAAATAAAAAAGAATGTGAGGTAGCTTAAATAGTAAGAGGCTGCCTCACATTGCTTTTAGCGATTATCCTGGATTTATTTATTGTATCTCCGTCACGTCCACCAACCGGAATACTATACACGGCAAAATGCTTGGGAGTCGCAACGATACCTTCGACAGATACTAACAGTACGATTTTGAGTCTAAACTTAATTCCTATTTGGGCGAGAGCGACGGTGATTTATAGACTAATTTCCGATGGTTGTTAGTCAAAAATGCGATGATTGGGTAATTCATCATATCAAAATCATTCAGATGACAAACAGGTTCTCGAAAAAAAAGTTATCTTTGCCAACGAAAAAGATCTGTGTTATTTTTGAGTATGAGTACAAGGAAAGAATCAGTATTGCAAGCATTAGACTTGGCTGGATATAAACATAATCTGTATTCAGTCAAAGATTCTTATGCGGACAAGCTGCTGGAATACTACAGAATGCAAGCAAATAGAGTCAATGCTGATTATTTTTATTGTTTCAATAATTTGATAGAAAATCGACCTGTTCCATATATCTATATATACGATAGGCACGAGTGCAATAATAAAGATACTATTAATTTGGTAGAGATAAACAAGCAATTGTGGACTCTAGGGGAAATCGCATTAGCAGTTATTATATATGAAGATGGTTTCAAAATATTAGATACAAGAAATCCAATAAAAAGCGTCAAAAAGAAACCGGAACCTTCTTTCTTGGACGGAATATCAGTAATTCGGGAAATCGACTCATGCCTCAAAAAACGAATTTTTGAAGGTCGTATATTAGAGGAATCTCCTGCAGACTATATTAGTGTATCTCCTTATCAGAAACTTTTAGATCATATAGAGAAATATGTATTAAACAAAAATAAGCAGATCGGTTGTGAGTTGGAGCTTCTGAAGAAACTTCTTGTTAAATTCATCCTGATAAAATATCTGGAAGAACAGGTAGATCATAATGGTAACAGTGTTTTTGATTCCGGATTCTTCAAAAAATTCATAGTTGACAAAGAAAGCAATACTACTCTTTTTGATAAAGAATATACATTCTGTGATGTGCTTAGGGGGAATGATATTGTTGGGCTTCTATCAGCTCTTAATGTCAAGTTCAATGGAGGAATATTCAAAATATCTCCAAAGGAGGAAATGGAAATTAAGGCAATCGATTTTCATATTATAGCCGATGCTCTTGATGGAAACAAGGATTTTGATGGACAGATATCTATTTGGCGCTACTATGACTTCAATTTATTACCTATTGAGTTTATTAGTCGGTTATACGAACGTTTTGTCACATCTGTTGACGGAAAGCAGAAGAGTACCGGAGCGTTTTATACTCCTCCTCATTTGGCACGATTGCTAATTGATGAATTACTTCCTTTTAATAAAGAAATTGATTTCGAGAATTTCAAAATTCTGGATCCTTCGTGTGGCTCGGGTATTTTTTTGGTTTTGGCATACAAAAGATTAATAACCTTATGGATGCTGAACAATAATAAGCAGATTATAGAAGGGGAGGAAGATATAAAGGAAATAAAAAAAATATTGTCCAAATGTATCTATGGCGTTGATATAAACAAAGATGCACTGTCTATAACTGCTACTTCTTTGCAAATAGAACTGTCGAGCCATATCCGTCCAAAAGAAATTTGGGAGAAACTGACTTTTGATAATTTAGTGGAGCATGGTAATCTTGTTAATCAAGGTTTCTTCAAATGGTATAAAAGAACGTCTTTGCGATTTGATATTATAGCAGGGAATCCCCCTTTTAATATTTCGAAAAAAGAGCAATTAAAGAACATAGAGGCTGGAATAGATGATGAATTCTTTTCAGAAAAATATAATGACTACGTTGGAAAGCTATGCCCATTTCCCAACAAGAATCCGGCTCTGATATTTTTATATCGGTGTTTGAATAATCTTTTACTTGAGAATGAAGGCGTGGTATTTATGATCATGCCCTCATCCACTTTCTTATATATGCCTTCTTCTATCCGATATAGAAAAAGTCTGATCCATTATTGGAATATTGAAAAAATATATGATTTTACTCCTTTAATGGACCGTTTATGGGGGAACATAAATATAGCAACCATTGCTGTTAAGATATCTAATGGATGTTTCGTCCGTAACTCTGTCATCGAGCATATTGTCATCCGTAACTCATCCGCCAACGAGAAAGGAGCTATTCGTTTTCAGATTGATCAATATGATAGGTATCGCGTTCCTGTTGATGTGGCATTTTCCAAAGATTATACTTGGAAAACAAACTTGCTCGGTGGAGGATATTTAAAACAACTGATGGAGAAATATGAGATTCAATATCCTAAAATAGCACAAATTTTTAAGGGAAAAGGAAACGGGGGCGGTTATCAAAGGGATAAATCGACTATTGATGATATAAAATTAAGGGAAGAAGGCAAAAGAGTTGTTGACTTGAATGGGAGGAGAGTGATGGATTCTAAACTCTTTAACTGTGATATTTATACAGATGGGATGACTAAAATCATATCAAAAAAAGATTGGGTGAGGATTCCCGAATATATAAGTACCCCTCCAAATGTTCTACTGCGTTTGAACTTAAATCTTAATCTGCCTATTATTTATAATGAGCAGAATATACTATTTCCAAAAGGAATATTAGGTTTGAAAGATGAAAGTGAAGAATTAATGAAGAAATTTGTGTCTGTATTTAAGGAAAACAGATGGTTATATGCTTTTTTAATAAAGGTTATGTCGGCGAAAGCATTTGTGCAACAGAGTGATGCATATACCGTTGATGCGCAGGATATCTTAAGGTTACCGATAAATACGGATGAAAAAGGTTATCCTGTTTCCTTTGGACGGATGGATCGTTTGGATTGCATGATAATAGAAGACACTATGCTTTTGGCTAATAATCTGAATAATTCCGATCCGGTTATATTTAAAGGAATTGATGCCGGACTATTGGACAAATACTGTGATGTGTTTTGTGATATTCTTAATCGTACATACGGAAAAGAGGGATACGGATTTAAATCTGTTCGTCAAATTATTACTGACGATTATGTTTGGGTTACTTTTGAACATACAAACCAGTCTGCTGTGACTGTAGAAAATGATGTTACAGGACGTAATGAAACTATATTGTCGGAAATCTTGTATGATAATATTTCCAATAATGCATTAACAATAAATAGAATTATCACATACTATAAAATAGACAATCAAATAAATTTTATCAAACCGAATAAACTTAAATATTGGATGCGTACCATTGCTTACCGGGATGCGGAAAATGTTAAAAGCGACATGTTTAAAAACGGATATTAAAAGCTATGCATTTTGACCATATAGATTATTCAAATAAATATATACAAGAGATTCTTTATATCATCCGGCTGGGTATCCAGAAACGGAATAAGTTGTGCAGGAATAAGCGTGAAGTGTTGAATACTCAATCATTAGTAGACACGTTCAATATGATTGGCGTTACTATGTGTGAAACTTTGATTGGGGCTCAGAAGGAACACGAACGCGAAGACGGCAGAGGGAAGGAAGATATCTATTTCTATCTGAATGACGACAGTTATACACGTATATTCTTTGCAGAGGCTAAAAGATTGCCGAAGTATAAAACGGAAAGTGAAGAAGAATATGTGGTTGGTAAAAGTTCAACGAACAATCCTTCAGGTGGCATTGAACGCTATAAACTAGGGATACATGGCAATAAGAATTTGCGAAACAACGGAATGCTTGCATATATTGAAAATAAGTCTGTCAAGGAGTGGCTTCAGATTGTTAATAATAAGATAACGAAAGAATTTCCACAGGATTCCCCATTGATTTTAACAGATAATACGAATGAATATACATCTGTACATACTTATGTAAATCATGAAGGAGTTTTTACAATGTATCACTTTTGGATTGATTTGAGCTTGACCAGGTAAATCATGCGTCTGGCTCCGTCTACAATGATATCTTCTCCGAAGAGGCTGTAGTTTGTTACATTTACTGTTTACCTGCTTTTCTGATTGTGCGAAAATAGAAAAAGCAGGCAACAGGAGGAAGAAAGCGAATAGGCAGAAAGCCGGAAACCGGTTTATGGCTTTTCGTTGGCTCGCAAACCGAAAACTTTTCCTGTCATCTGATCGATACGTACTTGCCATACTTTGACATTACGTACCGCAGGATCGGAATAGTTGAACTCACTATCCGTGTAATGACGCATGATAATATCCAATGCACGGCGTTTCTCATCTATTTCTTCGATGAATTCTACTTGCCCCCGACACATCGCGCTTTCCGAACGCATACTGTAACTGCAGGCTACCTTTTCGTGTTGGTAGACAAGTTTATGTCCAACGCTGAAAGTGATGCATACATTATTATTATGTTCCAGCATCTCCAACTTGCTGCCTTCAGGACCCGAATGAAGATATATGATGCCATTCTCATAACCGAAGTTCATCGGAACTACATAGGGATTACCTTCCAAATCAGTAATGCCTACAAAACAGGCATCGCAATGGAGAATAATGGATTCGATTCGTTGTTTATCTTCAATAATGACAGTTTTCATAATGGCTGTTTGGCTTACCACAGAGGACACGGAGTACATGAAGTCTTTTTACTTCCTGATTTCTTAGTGTACTCTGTGGTGAATTTACTTTTCTATTAATTCAAAATCCAATTGTTTCTTTTCCAGATTAGCACGAGCTACCCGAACAGTAATAGCGTCTCCCAGACTGTATATTTTGTTTTTGCGGCGTCCGCGAAGACAATAGTTCTTCTCGTCGAATTCGTAGTAGTCATCATCCAGATCACGAACAGGGACCAGACCTTCACATTTGTTTTCGTTCAGTTCTACATAAAGTCCCCACTCGGTTACGCCGGAGATTACACCGTCGTAAATCTGCCCCAGACGTTCGCTCATAAATTCCACCTGTTTATATTTGATGGAAGCACGCTCGGCATTGGCTGCAATTTGTTCCATGTTCGAGCTGTGGTCGCAGAGGTCTTCGTACTTGGCTTCGGATACGCTACGTCCTCCGTCCATATACTTCGTCACCAAACGGTGTACCATCATGTCCGGGAAACGGCGGATGGGAGAAGTAAAGTGAGTGTAATATTCGAAAGCTAGTCCGTAGTGACCGATGTTATGGGTTGAGTAACGTGCTTTCTGCATGGCGCGGATGGATACGGTTTCTATCAGGTTCTCTTCTTTCTTTCCGTGTATGTCGTCCAATAAATGGTTGATGGATTTTGAAATATCAGTCTTCGTTCCGCTTGTACGCACTTTGTAGCCGAAGCGGGCGATGAACTGTGACAAGTTCTCCAACTTCTCCGGATCGGGCAGGTCGTGGATACGGTAAGGAAGCACTTTGGCTTTCTTGTTCTTCGGCACACATCCTATCTTTTCTGCTACGGTCTTGTTAGCGAGCAACATGAATTCTTCCACCAGTTTATTGGCATCTTTTGACTCTTTGAAGTAAACGCTGATTGGTTTTCCTTTTTCGTCAATTTCGAACTTCACTTCGTAGCGGTCGAAGTTGATGGCTCCTGCAGAGAAGCGTTTTTCGCGCAGTGCTTTGGCAATCGTATCTAATGTGAGTACTTCTTCTTTGAAGTCTCCTTCTTTTGTTTCTATGATTTGTTGTGCCTCCTCGTAGGTGAAGCGACGGTCGGAGTTGATAACCGTATGTACGATACGTGAGTCTCTGACTTCTCCTTTTTCCGTAATATCGAAGATAACGGAGAAAGCTAGTTTTTCTTCGTTCGGGCGGAGTGAACAAATGAAGTTACACAGCCGTTCGGGAAGCATCGGGATGGTACGGTCTACCAGATAAACGGAAGTTGCCCGCTTTTCTGCTTCTTTGTCGATGATGCTACCTTCTTTTACGTAGTGTGTTACGTCGGCAATGTGTACGCCTACTTCCCACAATCCGTCCTTTAGCTTGCGGATGGAGAGTGCGTCGTCAAAATCTTTGGCGTCTTTCGGGTCGATAGTGAAAGTTGTTACCTTACGAAAATCTTCGCGTTTGGCAATCTCTTCTGCTGAAATCTCGGCAGGAATCTTGTCCGCTGCTGTCTCTACTGCTTTCGGATATACATACGGCAGACCGAACTCCGCAAGAATTGCGTGCATCTCTGTGGTGTTGTCGCCAGCCTGACCTAATATATCTATTACTTGTCCGATAGGATTCTTTGCCTTGTCTGGCCATTCGGTTACTTTCACAATGGCTTTATCTCCGGTCTTTCCGCCTTTTAGCTTATCTCTCGGGATGAAAATATCATTGGCTAATGTACGGTTCTCTGTCACCAGGAATGCGTATGACTTAGCTACTTCCAGTGTGCCGACGAAAGTATCGTTTGCACGCTCCAGTATTTCTATCACTTCTCCTTCTGCCTCTCTGTTTTTCCGTTTGGCATAGAAGGTTATCTTTACCTTATCGTTATTCATCGCATGGGCGGAATTACGCTCGGCTACAAATATCGGCTCGCCTCCTCCTTCAGGAATAAAGGAATTCTTGCCATTGCTTTTCCGTTGGAAAGTGCCTACCATCTCTGTTCCATGATTGGTGAGACGGAATTTTCCTTTTTCTATTTCAGAAATATAATCGTCAGCTAAAAGGTCATGTAATATATCGACGCATAACATTTTTTGCGGATGGGTAGTGAGACGCAGTTCTGAAAAAATATATTTCATACTTAAGGTCTCGCTGGATTTGGCATGGAAAAAGTCTATTAATAACGCTGCCAGCTCTTTCTTACTCATTCTCTTGCCGGCCTTTTTCTCTTTCTTTTCTTTCTTTTTTGCCATAATGTAGTCTTTTAAAATATCTAGTTACAAAGATATATAATAAAATGGAAGAACATTCAGAATTTGTTTTATTTCGTGATATTGGATATCGACTAATTATATGTTTGAGTGAGTTGGTAACTAGGTGTAAAAAGATATATTAAAAGGGAAGCATATCTCTCGACATACTTCCCTTATCTTTAAGAGAGAATTTATTAATTCTGTAATGAACTAATTGATAAATGTTTATCTACAATATAGTTAATCTTTTACGCAACGTACTGAAAGGCCACGTTTTACTTGTATTCCTCCTTTATCAGAAGAATAACCTAACCCATAACTCATATTACTGAAATATACAGTTCCTGCTCCGTAAGTAGCTTGGTCTGTGCTCCAAAAGTCTGTTCTACTCTGTGACTTAGGCATTTCAAAACTTCCGCTCTGATAACATTGTCCGGCAGGTATAACATTAAAGCCATAGGTGTCACGTGGACCTTTAGCGAGATCAGGATTTTCATCTATCATGCCGGATTCTCCCCAACCGTCAGCATCCAGTTTTCCTGTCAATGCTGACCAGACGTTTTTACAGTCTTTATCGGAGTATTTATTTCCTTCATCATCTGTCCATACATTACCTTCAACTGGTGCTAATTCATCTGCAACAAAATTTTCTAGTTTTTTCCACTCTGCTTTGCTGGGTAGATGCCATCCGTTAGGACAGATTCCTTGAATACCACTTGGTATGGCATCCGCATTTCCACCGGTTGCGTTCTTTTGGTTCATAGCGGCATACCAATTATACAAGACTCCGTATGTCTTGTATTCTTTCGTGGCTTTAGCTGCATTTACATCTTTGCCATCATAGTTGAAAACAAAATAGAGCGGATCTCCATCACTGGTAGCGGCATCTTCCGGTTTGCTAACTGATGGTAAATAAGCCAAGTTCTCTGCCATCCATATTTGTTCACCAATTGTAACAATTTTGTATTCATGATTATCCCGTGGGTCAATCATCTTTCCTTCTTCCGGTTCTGGGGTTGGTTCGGTCTTTTTTAGTGTGACATTTACTTCACTTGTCGCCATGGCACCTTGATCGCCTTTGACGGTCAGTTCAATTTTTAGTGCTCCTACGGCTTGACTGGCTTCGAATGTGTATTCATAACTAAATGGAACAGAAGTTACTTCTGAAATTTGTTTGTCTCCGATTTTAAGAGTAACATTCGATATTTGACCAATGTCAACAGTTGCTTCTCCTTTGATTGTCATCTTTTCAGCTATGTCTATCGTTGCTCCTTCAGTAGGAGAAGATATGGCACATGTTACATGTTGTTCTGGAGCGGGATCATTGTTGTCATCACCGCAAGCCGTTAGTCCTAAGACTAAAAATAAAAGGAATCCTAACTTCTTCATAATTGTATTTTTATTTAGTGAGTAATAATATATGGTTAATCTTTGATACAACGAACGGGGAGTCCTACTCCCGGATTAAATTCTGCATTGGTTACAAATGTGTGGAGGTCTGACCACATACGTACGGTAATACCAAATTCTGGTCCCATTTGTACTCCCGCTGTCGAACTCCACCAACCCGCACTGTAGGCTGAATGCATCCAATCTTCGTCGCCTGCACAAGCACGGAAACCTATAGGCAGACCATTGAATAAGGTTGCATTATTCTTTTCCATCTCAACTCCAACCCAGGTTGGCTGTGGTTCTATTTCTGTGTATTCCGGCATCATCCACATCGTTGTTGAAGCTAGAGCCTTTGCTAGGGCTGTTTCATCTACTTGACCATCATTCATAATTGCTGCCATTCCGGAATCTAATACGTATTGAGATAATTTTTGCCATTCTTTTTGAGAAGGAATATGCCATCCATCAGGACAAACTCCTTTTATTATACGTGTTTCATCGGGACCTAAAGCCGTTTCGTTTTGTAGAGCAGCAGGTAGGTTGTAATAGGCTCCATATGCATTCAGGAAACCTTTTCCAAGTTCTGTTTTTGCATCATTATCAAACATTACGTAATATCTTGGTTCGGTTGAGGACACATCAAACTGTTGCTCTGGTAGATAGCGTAAATTTTCTGCCATCCATAACTGGTCTGCAAGTTGTACGGTTTTGTATGTATTTCCATCACGGGTATCGGTTAGCACTTCTCCATATTGAGGGGGAGCAGGCTTGTTTCCTTGTTCTGTTGTCACTGTAATAGTTGCCAAGGCACTACCTTCGTGATCTCCTTTAACTGCTAACTCAATTTTCAGTTCTCCCGGTTCGGCATCTTTGGAGAAGGTATACTCATAATAGAATGGAACTGAAGTGATGTCAGTGATAATCTCTTCCCCGACTTTCAGTTCTGCAGAAATGATTTTACCATAGTTTGTAGTCCCTTCTCCTCTGATAATCAGTTTGTCTGACATAATAACGGTTGCGCCATCAGTTGGCATAAATATCTCACAGCTTACCTGTTGGTCCGGAAGTATTTCTCCTCCTCCGCCTGCGGTGCTGTTGTCATCTTTACAGCTTGCACCAAGTAATCCTAATGCCACGATAAAGCTAGTTAATAGTATCTTTTTCATATGTTATTGGATTATGTCTTCTTTAAATAGAATACAATTAATAAAAATAGACAGATTGTCTATAACTTTCTGTAGTTTTGCATCTTCATATACCCGGAAAACAAAACCGAAAGGATCATTTTCTTTTATTCCGGAAAAAGCGAAAACGAATGTTCCGTCTGTTAACATTACGGGGCCTAATGAGATTGTTACAGAAGGATCTTTTACATAATATAGATCAGAGCTAAGAATTTCGAATGAGAGATATAAATTGTCCTCGAAGACTCCTAGGTTTTGACCGGCCCCAAAAGCCAGGCAATTGTCTATGGCTTTTGCTTTCAGTTTGTAAGGCAATCCGGTTAGAATGTTTGAAAGCAGGTATGTTCCGTCTTCCTGTTTCTCAATGGTGACATCTTTCAAACCGTAATTCATTTGCCCATCTGAAAACATGCCTTGCCATGTTCCGGTAAGTTCGTCAACATCATATTGTATTACCTGATAAGAAGCCGATCTGTCTTTTGCTGCCACATTGACAATAGCTCCTCTCATTTTTCCGGAGGTATTTTCTTTTACCTTGAAATTTATTCCCTTCGCATTCTGTTCAAATGACAACCATTCTTGAGCTTCTGCGGGTATGTCTATTGTATAATCGAAAGAACTTTGTAATTTTATAGGTAGCGTAGCTGCTTTATTGTCGGTGCGGAGCATCCACTCGTCTTTACCGAAGATGAAAACAGCTCCGGATTGATTGATATTGAACGCCTTTTTTTCTACTCCGTTACTGATTGTCAATAAAGCATTTCTACCAGAGTATCCGGTGTTTTCTTTTACTTCGAATACTACTTCATTGGGGTTTACTTCTTTCAGCACACACCAGTCGGCATTAACATCTGCTGTTATATTGCCTGTTGCCTGAAGTTGTATGTAGCCTTTTCCTCCAGTCGCTTGGAAATTAGTATTTACAGCTTTGATCTCTAACCTGGATTCGCTGCTTTCCGTATCATTGCATCCCGCTATTGCTATGGTGCAAAGTACAAATAAGAATATATTAAAAAACTTTCTCATAATTGTATTAATTACCTTCGTTTTCTTTTTCCATTAAGATTGAGTTATACCAGCTCCAGTAACCCATTAGTCCTGAAGTTGAATATTCATCAGAGGAATAAGCCCAGATTATCAATAATGTATTTTCCTGGCTTGCTTTATCCGCAAAGTAAAAAGTGAAAGGGTTGGTATTTGCCGTTACATTTACCAATCCGCTGCGTAGACGTGAAGGCAAACTTAATTCTGTGTGAGCATATCCTTCTACACCTGCCGCACACGCAAAGTAGTAAGACGATGAAGAAACCGGACTTATACTTTGTGAATCTAAGATCAGTTTTCCGCTGGCTTTGTCATACAGAAGAGTGAAGTTGAATCCGCCAATACTTTTTAGAGTATAACTTTCTCCTCTGACTTTAGGAGTGATGGTTACAGATTGTGAAGTTGGACCTTCATCGTAATCGTCAACCGTTGCGGTGTAGGTGCCAATATAGTCTTCATATTGCAGATAGTTTTCGGGATAATACTCTTTTAATACAATATCCGTTGCATCTGCATCGGTACAAACAAATAGCCTGGACTTTTTATCCCATTTGAAGTGCTGGACTTCAACTCCGTTGACATTATATGGAGACTGTAACTTCAGCCCTTTTTCTGTATAAATATATGGTAAACTTTCTGCACTGCTATAATCGGTACTGTAAACGGAGAATGTAGACATTGTGCCATTGTCACGTATAAAGTAGTTCAGTACTTGGCCCCCTTTCTCCATGCGATATGTATTCAGAAAAGCATCTTTCTCGATGTTAATGATATCCTCAAGCTGGATACGCCATGGTATGTCTTTGGGCATAGGCGTCATTTCCATTATATTTTTATATTTTTTTCCTTGTAGAATAACCTTGTCGGGAGTTGCGCTCATGATAATAAACTCATAATCTCCTCCCACGTTCATGTTCAGGCCTAAAGGACCTGAAAACATGTGGATCAGCTGGTTGTATGAGTCGAAAGTGAGCATAGTGCTTTGTTCCGATTTAACTTGATACAGGGAGGTTATTATGGTACCCGGCTTGTAACCTTCTGCTCCTGCTTCCGACGCCATTTCTACCTGTTTTCCATCAAATTTCATTAGTAGGGTGACTGCACCTGCAGAATAGTTGCTTCCTATGTAATATTCCAGTTTCCATCCGTTCGGAACATCTTTAAGAATCTCCTGACATTTTATTACATCGGCTGTAGCTCTGTTGGCAGATGATTCGTCGAATATTTCTTCTTCAGAGAAAAGACAAGATTGTAATACAATGCAAGTCAATACCAGAAGTGTGTATATTGATAGATATTTCTTCATAATTTTCATAGTTTATTCAATAATACTTAAGTCTACATTGCCGTTTGCTATATCATCTTGGCGGCGTAGAACGATGTCGCGTAATTCGTCCAGATTGATTCCCCAGGTTTGTTCCATGTAACTATAGACTATTTCGAATTTCTGTTTGATAAGTGCACGACCGCTTTTACCGGCATTTTGTAGCATATTATTCCAGTAGTCTTCTGTATTTGTGACGTACACCGCAATGTTTTCAACAAAATCTTCACGTGATTCACTCATTGCGTAGGAAGTGACAAATCCTTGTTGCCATGCATTGCGGTTAGCTCCCACCATATACCAGTCGCTGCCGATATAGGCATTTTCTGTGATACGATCAAATGCCGGATCATAGTTTTTGGTTTGATGCAGGATGTGGGCGAACTCATGATGCATTGTTTGGAAATAGTATTCGTTTAGCAGATTGATATCTATTTTATCAGGATTGATGTCATTTACATTGTATAATGTAATTTTCATACCACCTTCTGCCGTTCCCAATACCATGGTGCCATTGTCTTCATAGGCAGGAGAGCCGATAAAGTGAATGGTCTTGGGGATGTATTGACGTAAGAAGTCCGGATTACCGGTCGCTTCATCGTATGCTTCCAGCCATACATGTTTGATAATTTTAGCCAGTACTACGGATTTTTTATAGTCGGCAGGAGCTAATACATGTGTCATATCGCTCTCGTTATCTTCCATGCGATATTTCAATGCAATGTTGTACGGATGGGTGTAATTACCCAATATCCAGTTGTCGAATGGGCTGCGTTCTACTTCTTCTGTAGAGAAGATGCTGTTTGCTTTGTCCACGTCCTCGTCGTTGTTGCAAGCTCCCAGTCCGCAGGTTAATGTTATGATTAAACTATATATGATGTATTTCTTCATATTTTTCCCTCCTTAAGTTAGTTAGTCATTTCTTGGATTTGGTTGCATACCTGCCGTAATGACACTGGCCGGTAGCTGAATTGCACGTCTGGGGTCATTCGTGTCCATCTTGTCGGTGATATTCACCAAGGTATAACCTTCATAATAGCGGCGGTAGATTACAATGCCATAGCGCTTTATATCTTGCCATCTAAGTCCCTCTTCTAAAGTTAACAGGCGTCTCGCATGTAGAATACAGTGTATCAGATTCTCTTGCATTCCTTTTTCTATTACAAAATCCGGATGCAATTCCTTTTTTACCGTCGGGGCTTCCGGTGTGTAATATTTTAATTGAGCATAAAAATCATTGATTGTCTCTTTGGACAAGGTTTGTGTATTTTTCGTAAAGGCTTTCTGCCAGGCGTCTATATCGGCTGCAGCTTCGTCGTAACGTTTTAGTAATGTGTAAGCTTCAGCCCGGCAAAGTAATGCTTCATCGGTAGTGAAAGCAGGATACAGCATATAACCGACCCAGCTGTTGCCTGATGTGAACTGCTGATAGATGACTAAACGGCGGAATCCGTTCTTGATAGAGCCACCAGGCGCAAATGGGATTTGGTGGTAGCTTGACTGGTCTCCCCATGGACCTTCGGATTTACAACTTTCCGAGGCAGTAATATTATTCATGCAGTATCTTTCACAGTTGGCATAACCCGGATCGGAAACCAATGGCCAATATGAAGCTGCTGATATTACCAGTAGATTTGCCCGATTATCTGCATCTACATAAGCGTTCGGCTGTATGTTCTTGTTGGGAGATAAAGCTCCTAATGCAGCCCAGTCACGTAAATATTGGGAAGCATTCGTGCCGAGTACTATATTGGCATAATTGATAACCTTCTGGCAGTTAGAAAAATCCGGCTGTGTGTAATATAGATAAAAGCGGGCAGCAAATGCATAGGCAGCCTTTTTATTAAAATGATATTTCACTCGTGAGTAAATATTGTCGTCGATTAGAGGCAATCCTTCTTCTAAATCGGCTGCGATATTTTGGTAGACTTCAGCAACAGTTCCGCGTGAGTATTGTGGATTTACAGATGTTTCCGGTTCCTTTATGTAAGGTATACCTAGGTCTTTATCTGCATTTGTACCATACGCTTTGCAGAATGTGGTAGCTAGTACGAAATGATTGTATGCGCGACATATTAGAGCTTCACCTCTTTGTGCTGACAATGATTGAGGGTTTCCCATTTGCTCGATGGCTGCCAGGGCTTGGTTGGCCGATGCAATCGAGTTATAACAATCATTCCATAAGGCATGAGGTGAGTCTTGATTCTCTTCAGTGGTTTGCTGCCAGCGATACAAGTGCTCGTTTAACCGGAAAAGATAGCTGTATGCTTTACTATTTTCATCAATGTTGTCACTGTAGAATTCGCCTATATGACAGTTGGTGGTCATTGGGTATGCAGATACCAATACTTTGGTAATGTTCTCTTCGGTAGTTAGTTCAGTTCGGTTGTCCGGCATTTCATCCAAAAAATCACTACAGGAGGTTATTCCCAGGCATAAGGTTGAAATGACTGCTGTATATAATACATTTTTATATTTCATCATTTTTATAATTATCTGAATGGTTAAAATCCTAATCTAAGAGTTAATGTGAACTGACGGGGTACAGGGGAGGCAACTCCACCGGTATTGAAGAATTCCGGGTCCTGTCCGTTTAGCTTCTTATCTGCGTAGATTAGGAATAAATTGGTAGCCTGAAGTTTCAAAGATAAATTGGATATCTTTGCTGATGTAATCCATGATTTTGGAAAATCATAGGACAAGGAAATCTCCTTCATACGAATAAAGTCTCCTTTGGCAATTCGTTCTGTAGAGTAATTATAGGCATTATATGCATACATCAAATCTTTATTATCTTCATATTGACGTTTGGAAATGATGGCAGGGATATTGGTATGCCTCTCATCACCCGGAACTGTCCAGCGATTTTTGAATTCACGGGGCATAGAGGATAAGTCACTGTATTGATAATTGAAGCACGGATTTAAACGTACTACATTACCAAATGAATAGGTGATAAATACATTTAGCTTGAATGCTTTATAGGTGAAGATATTACCAAAGCTACCTGTTATAGTAGGATCAGTGGGACCTTCATATTTTAGATAGTCTATATTGTCACGTGTTTGGAAATCAATATCAGTACTGGTTATTTTTCCATTGATATTATACATTGGGATACCATTTGAACTTAGGCCGACAAATGGGATAGAGAACAAACCACGCACCGGGTAGCCCTGACGCGCAAAACCATAGCCTGAAACCAGATCCATCACGCTGGAACGGGCGTTAAGCTCGGTCACTTCATTTTTTGCTTTGGAAAAGATGAAATCTGTATTCCATGAGAAGTCTTTCGATTGGATATTCTTGCTTGAGATGGTGAATTCAATACCATGTGACTTCATGGAGGCTATATTGGCATATTTATAAATAGAACCACCTACTCCTTGTGTCGGAGTTATACCAATCAGGTCATAGTTGTTGCGTTTATACCAGTCGATTGAGAAATTGATCCGGTTGTCTAAGAATCCCATATCAGCACCGATGTTTAATTCATGCTTCTTTTCGTAAGTCAATTCGCTATTTTCGGGGTCGGATACATAAAGTCCGGTTTCCTGTCCGCTGGTGAAAGGGCGAAATGGTGAATAGCTGGTGATTATGGCATGTGAATTTGTTACATATTCCGGACCTCTGTCGGCAGTTAAAGAGTAGGATGCTTTGAATGTCAAATGTGACAGCACGGAGCTGAGTGTTTCGAAGAAATTTTCTTCATGTACATTCCATGCTCCTGAAATATTCCATGTAGGTAACCAGCGGGAAGAACGGCTTTTTCCCATGCGGTTGGTGCCTTCATAGCGGAATGTTCCGTTTACTGTATAACGGCCATCATACGAATAGGTTGCATTGGCAAAACCTGCTACACTCCTTGTTGTGGTATGGTTTAATCCATAATAATTTTCACCGGACTCAATACCTTTCTTGAAAAATTCATATACGTACGATGGAATTTCGCCCATTGTATATTGCATTCCCCATCCTTGAAAATAATTCTGCATGCGTTTTAAATCATTCACCTCCATACCAGCGAAAAGATTGGTTATATGCTTTTCTGCAAATAAATGATTCCAGGATGCTGTGGCACGAAAGTCTACTCCCAGCATGCGATAGTCCTTACGCTGGTAAATACCGCCTTCCGGCAGTATGCTGATGGGTAAAGCATAAGGATTGTCGGGGTTGGTGTAGAGTAAATTATTGTTGTCACGAATAGTGGCGTCATCCATTCCTGTGCGATATGCTGTTGCCTGATTCGAGTGGTCTTTAATATTATGTTCTTGCGAAGAAGCTTGATATCTGACTGCTCCTAATGCGCTAAGCTCTAATTCTGGAAGTGCTTTCCATTTTACTTCTCCTTGGAATTTAACGTCAACTACGTTTAAGTCCATATAATTGTTATCTAATTCATGAAGGATATTGAATGGTGCGTAGTTAGCTGTATAGTTGACTGCCGGATCCAATGCGCGTGATGTGTTTAGTGCATACGAATATGGATTGATGTCAAATTGACGGGTGACTTCTCCACTAGCTGCATTCACTTCAGAACTCAGTGTTCCGGGCGCTTTCTGCTTACGGTAGGAAGCACTGGATATTAAATTTATAGATAAATTCTTATATATATTATATGTTGTATTTAAATTAGCTGTATAGCGTTTTACTTCACTTTGCTTGTACCACCCCGGGTCTGACATGGCACTTAATGAAGCATAGAATGAAGATTTTTCTGTTCCGGAAGTGATACTGACAGAATGATTTTGTGTGATATTGTTGGAAAATAAAGTATCAAACCAGTCGGTATTTCTCATTTCCGCTTCACGCAGGTAAGCGTTACGTGCTTCCGGAGTGTTGGCAAGTCCGAATTGTCCTGTAACCGGATTGTATTGATTGATTAACTGATACATACGTCCATACACTCCGCTATCTTTTGCACGGTAAGTATCGCTATTGTTGAGCCATCCTTTTTGTTCCATTTCTTTATAGATTCCCATTTGTTCCTGTGAATTCATGATATTGAATTCTTTATAACTGGGAATCATACGAGTTGTAAATTCACCGGTATAGCTGATTTTGCTGACACCGGCTTTTCCCTTTTTGGTGGTTACTACAATAACCCCTGCCATGGCTCGCGCACCGTAGATAGAGGTTGCTGATCCGTCTTTCAATATTTGAAAGCTTTCAATATCATCTGAATTCAATCCGGCAATAGCTGAACTAATCAATGTTTCGGCATCTCCTGAGGATAAGTCATCCGGACCTACGTCGATAGCATCTTCCATGATGACTCCATCTACCACCCATAGTGGCTTTGAACTACCGAAAATAGATGTAGCACCACGTACCCGGATTTTTGGGGCGGTACCAAATGTGCCGGAAACATTTTGTACAGATACGCCTGCGGCACGTCCTTCAAGTCCCCGGCTGATATCAGGCAAACCATCTAGTTTGACCTCATCTGCGGACAATTGTTTGGTTGCTCCTGTAAACAGACGTTTGTCCATTTTCTGCATACCTGTTACTACTACTTCAGATAATGTTTGTACATCAGGCATTAATGTAACATTCATATTTGGAGCAGGAGTCAGGTCTTGCGGTTTCATTCCTATATAGGAAAATTGTAACAGGGATTTATTGGATACATTTTCTATCGAGAATTTTCCATCTATATCCGTTAATACACCGGACTTACTTCCTTTGATGACAACGGTTGCACCAATGAGCGGCTGTCCGTCATCACCGGAAATAACCACTCCTTTCACATTGAATACTTTCGCCTGTTTGGAAGGACCTTTGATAGTAATTGTGATAAATTGGTCTTCAATATGATATTCCAGTGGCTTATTGGCTAAGATTATATCGAGAGTCTGCTCTATACTCTTATCCTTGACGGAGCCAGAAACGGTGAATTTCTTGACATCGTCATACGTAAACAGGATCTTATATCCGGATAGTTTTTCTAAACGTTTTAGTACGGACGGCAACCGTTCGTTGCTAATTTCAATCGTGATTTTCTTTTGCGATTGCACCTGAGCATTTACTTGGTAGGGTCGGAAACATAATACGCATAGAAAACACACAATAAGTAGGTTCCAATTATTTCTCATACGTTTGTCTTTAATAACACTATTTGAACATGTTTATATAACTAGTGCGTATGAGAAGAAAAAATGGATACCCCTTTTGCGATTTATTTTTTAATAAAAGTGATATTTTGTTGTATTTTGCATAGATTAGTTATACTTATGCAATAAAAATCTAGTCTACAGTAAGCGTATTGCCTTGCAAGGTGACTGTCACTTTTTTCATTCTATTAAGTAATGAGATCGTATGTTCCAGGTCTTTGGTACGATCGGATATAAAGTGCATTTTATACTCCATCGCTTCTTTGTTTCTGAACTCTATGTTTACATTGTACCAACGTCCCAAATTTTGCATAATATCTTTCAATGTGACATTGTCAAAGTAGAAATAGCCGTCTTTCCAATAAACATAGGAGTCTAGATCTACTTCTGCCAGGATAAAGTTGCCATCAGATTGCAGATGTGCATCTTCTCCCGGATATAGTCTGGTATATGATCCTCCTTTGGTATTGCTGACTTCTACTTTTCCATTAATAAGCACTACATGAGTATCTTCAGGAGTATAGCTGCGTATATTAAATTCAGTACCGAGAACGCGGGTTTGTACAGTTTTGGTTTTTACGATAAAAGGTCGCTCCGGATCTTTGGCCACTTTAAAATAAGCCTCACCTTCTAAAGTGACGATACGTTCGTCGCCAATAAAGGCCGTTGGATAGACAAAGTTACTATTGGCATTGAGCCAGACCTCCGTGCCGTCACATAACACTACCTTGAAACTTTCACCGCGTGGAACAGTGAGTACATGTGTTTGAGTGGTCGTTGAAATGACTTGCCTGTAATCCAATTCTTTCTTTTCGGACTTTGAGATCATTTTCTGTGGTAAGGTTTGATTGTTTGATTGCGGTTCGTCTAATACAATCTTTTCTCCGTTATCTTTTTGCAGAGTGATATGTTGAGGGGCAGCATCAGCAGTAAATACTGTGATTGGTTTCAGGGCAGGGGTCGTCAGGGTATTGATAAGATAGTAAGTTCCAAATAGAACGGCAATCATGGCGGCTATTCCCATACTTACTTTCCAGAAGTTGGAACGCATTCTTGCCGTGTACTGTTTTTTCTTGAATCGTTCTAGCTCCATCTCTATATTGGGTAGTTCCATTCCACTTTTTTGTTGTAGGAAGAGGCTGCTATCCATGATGTCGCGACAAGCCTGCAGGGTTTCTTCATCTTTAAGCATTTCCTGCAGTTGTTCGACGTTTATTTCTGAAGAGCTCTCCATAATGTCGAGTGCCTTCTCTACAGATTTATCTGTACTATCTATATTGTCAATATCTTTATTCATCACTGTTCGACTGTATAATACTTATTTATATTACGTTTAATCATAAAATAAAGACACCTGCTTTATGATTTTTTTGCACATTCTTCACGTATCACCTGTAATGCTTTCACAATATGCTTCCTGACTGCACTGACACTAATATTTAATTCTTCTGCCACTTCCTGATATTTTTTGCGTTGAATATAACATTCTTCTAAAATATGCCTGGTATGTGGAGTCAGTTTTTCCATCGCCTTACTGATATGCATCATTCTTTCATCCTGCTCCTGATACTCCGTCTCAACATAACTTTTGGTCAGTTCGGAATAGATTTGTACGTATTGTTCGTGTGTATTCTGATGCCGCAGGAAATCAATGCTTTTGTTGCGAACGTAGACATATAGATAAGATTTAGCTGTGGCTTTATCTATTTTAGCATAATTGGCCCAAATAAATTCGAAGGCGTCGCTGACGATATCTTTGCTAGCCTCCATATTATTAATCAAATGAAATGCGTAATAATAAAGTTGAGGATAGTACTCTTTAAAAAGAAAATCAAAATCGGCCTTATCTTCCACGTGCTTTAAAAGTGTTGAATAGTAAATAAATCGCGTTGCAAATAAACAAATAATAATTGAGAAAAGCAAAATGGCTTTTATTTTATATTTATCGTATCTTTGTGGCATCATATTTTTTGAATCAATATTCATGTAGAACCAGGGAAGTAATAATGGAGAGTGTTTTAATTACAGGTGCAAGTGGTTTTATAGGAAGTTTCATCGTGGAGGAAGCGTTGAAACGAAAGTTTGGTGTGTGGGCCGGAATTCGCCCCACGAGTAGCAAGCGGTATTTAAAGAACCGGAAAATTCACTTTCTGGAACTGGACTTTGCACATCCCAATGAGCTTCGCGCCCAACTCTCCGGGCATAAAGGTACTTACAGCAAATTTGATTATATCATCCATTGCGCCGGTGTGACAAAGTGTTCTGATAAAAAGACCTTTGATTATGTGAATTATCTTCAGACTAAATATTTTATAGACACGCTGAAGGAATTGAATATGGTTCCGAAGCAGTTTATATATATTAGCACGTTGAGTGTATTCGGACCTGTACGTGAGAAGGATTATACTCCGATAAGCGGAGAAGATACTCCGATGCCTAATACGGCTTATGGATTGAGTAAATTGAAAGCGGAATTATATATTCAGAGTATTCCCGGTTTTCCTTATGTCATTTATCGTCCTACGGGAGTCTATGGTCCCCGTGAGTCAGACTATTTCCTGATGGCCAAGTCCATTCAGAAGCATGTAGACTTTTCGGTCGGTTTTCGACGCCAGGACTTGACTTTTGTTTATGTGAAGGACATTGTGCAGGCGATTTTTCTGGGAATGGAGAAAAAAGTGGTTCAAAAGGCGTATTTCCTGACAGATGGGAAAATCTATAGAAGTCGTGCCTTTTCGGATCTGATACAAAAAGAATTGGGCAATCCGTTTGTTCTTCACTTGAAATGTCCATTAATTGTGCTAAAAGTTATATCTTTGTTCGCTGAATTCATTGCTACACGTTCCGGGAGGAGCAGTACCCTGAATTCGGATAAATATAAGATAATGAAACAACGCAACTGGCAATGCGACATATCCCCGGTAATGAAAGAACTTGGGTATGTACCCGAATATGATTTGGAAAAGGGAGTTCGTGAAACCATTGCCTGGTATAAAAATGAAGGATGGCTTTAGACTTATTTAAGCGCGTAGAAACCCGTAAAGGGTTGTTTGCTGTGGAAAAGATTACACTGATTTATAATCTGTTGACTTCCATATTGATTCTATTCCTGTTTCAGCGAATGGATCATCCATGGCACATGTTGCTGGATAGGGCTATGATCGCGGCGATGACCTTTTTGTTGATGTATCTTTATCGTCTTGCCCCCTGTAAGTTTTCAGCGTTTGTGCGCATTGTTATCCAGATGAGTCTATTGTCTTACTGGTATCCGGATACTTTCGAGTTTAATCGTTTCTTTCCGAATTTAGATCATGTATTTGCAACTGCCGAGGAGTTTATTTTCAATGGTCAGCCTGCTATCTGGTTTTGCCATACGTTTCCGCACCTTATCGTCAGTGAAGCATTTAATATGGGATATTTCTTTTATTATCCGATGATGCTGATTGTGGCATTGTTTTATTTCATTTATAAGTTTGAGTGGTTCGAAAAGATGTCTTTTGTTCTCGTCACTTCCTTCTTTATCTATTATCTGATTTATATATTCGTTCCTGTCGCGGGGCCTCAATTCTATTTCCCTGCCATCGGGATTGATAATGTATCTAAAGGTATTTTCCCTGCTATCGGTGACTATTTCAATCATAATCAGGAATTACTTCCCGGACCGGGTTATCAGCATGGATTCTTTTATAGCTTAGTGGAGGGCTCACAGCAGGTAGGCGAACGTCCTACGGCAGCATTCCCCAGTTCACACGTCGGTATTTCTACTATTCTGATGATTATGGCTTGGCGTGGTAGTAAGAAATTGTTTGCTTGTCTGATACCTTTCTATATGTTGCTTTGCGGGGCTACCGTATATATTCAGGCACATTATGTGATTGATGCCATTGTAGGGTTTTTCTCTGCATTCCTATTGTATGTGGTTGTGACCTGGATGTTTAAGAAGTGGTTTGCACAACCTATGTTTAAGTAGAAAATTGGAATATACTTCTGTATTTTGAAACAGATAATCTCCATCCGCAGGAGTCAGAGTTTGCGGATGAAGATTATGATCTATGGTGGATTAAATTTCCGGATTCTCTTTACGTTGGAAAGTGATTTCTTCAAATATGCGGAAAAGCTCTTCCTTTGTTTCTGCCCGTAACATGGCAATACGCGTATTACGGAAATTAGGGATTCCTTTGAATAATGGGCTGGCAGCCAAATGACGGCGTACATGCAGAATACCTCTGCGCTCATCAAGTAGATTTACACTGTCGACCACTTCCTGGCGAAGCACCTCCATGCACCAGTCGAAACTTAGCGGTGGTAATTCTTCCCCAGTCTCCAGATAGTGTTTCACTTCTTTGAATATCCATGGACGACCAAAGCTGGCACGACCAATCATGACAGCATCTACTCCGTAATGGTCAAAACATTCTTTGCAGCGTTGAGGCGTCGTCACGTCACCATTACCGATAATAGGAATATGCATCCGTGGATTATTCTTCACTTCGCCTATTAATGTCCAGTCTGCTTCTCCGGTATACATTTGTGCACGGGTGCGGCCATGTATAGTCAGTGCAGCAATACCACAATCCTGTAACTGTTCTGCTAGCTCTACAATTACTTTGTTGTTAGCATCCCATCCCAGGCGGGTCTTGACCGTTACGGGGATTTTCACCGCATCTACTACCGCACGGGTGATCTCCAGCATCTTGGGGATATTCTGTAACATACCTGCTCCTGCTCCTTTTCCGGCTACTCTTTTTACCGGGCATCCGAAATTGATATCCAGAATATCAGGTTGTGCCTGTTCCACAATCTTGGCAGCTTCCACCATCGTTTCCGTATCTTTCCCGTATATCTGGATGGCAACGGGACGTTCGGCATCACTGATACTTAGTTTCTGCGCAGTCTTGCTGACAGCGCGAATCAGCGCATCGCTCGACACAAATTCGGTGTATACCATATCTGCTCCGAACCTCTTGCACATCAGGCGGAAAGCCGGATCAGTCACATCCTCCATCGGAGCAAGTAAGATGGGATATTTACCCAAATCTATTTGGCCTATCTTCATATATGAATCTGATATTTACTGTTTATGATTGAAGTAACTTCTTGTTTTCGCTGCAAAAATACGGAAAAAAGCCTACCTTTGTACGCATTCATTTGCTTAACTGATACAAATAAGTATATATTCTATGAGTCTTAGTTTGAAAGATTTTGAAATAATGGCTCCTGTCGGTTCGCGCGAATCTCTTGCTGCGGCTATTCAGGCAGGTGCCGATTCTATCTATTTCGGTATAGAAAACCTGAACATGCGTGCCCGTTCGGCCAATACGTTTACGATTGATGATTTGCGGGAGATCTCCCGTACGTGTGATGAACACGGGATGAAAAGTTATCTGACGGTCAACACGATTATCTATGATAAAGATATTCCATTGATGCATACCATTGTTGATGCAGCCAAGGAAGCCGGAATCTCTGCTGTGATTGCAGCCGATGTGGCGGTGATGAATTATGCCCGTCAGATAGGGCAGGAGGTACACCTTTCCACTCAACTGAACATCTCCAATGCAGAGGCTTTAAAATTCTACGCACAATTTGCAGATGTGGTAGTATTGGCCCGTGAGTTGAATCTGGAGCAGGTAGCCGAAATCTATCGCCAGATTCAGGAAGAACATATTTGTGGTCCGAGCGGTGAACAGATTCGCATTGAAATGTTCTGTCACGGTGCGCTTTGTATGGCTGTATCGGGTAAATGTTACCTCTCTTTACATGAGATGAACCATTCTGCCAATCGTGGCGCTTGTATGCAGGTATGCCGCCGTTCCTATACTGTCCGTGACAAAGAGACGGATGTGGAACTGGATATTGATAACGAATATATCATGTCACCGAAAGATTTGAAGACCATTCATTTTATGAATAAGATGTTGGATGCCGGTGTGCGTGTATTCAAGATTGAAGGCCGTGCTCGTGGACCTGAATATGTACGAACAGTGGTAGAATGTTACAAAGAGGCTATCAAGGCTTATCTGGAAGGTACATTTACCGATGAAAAGATTACAGCTTGGGACGAACGTCTGAAAACTGTATTCAACCGCGGCTTTTGGGATGGCTATTACTTGGGACAACGTCTAGGCGAATGGACCAGAAACTATGGTTCGGCAGCTACGGAACGTAAGATATATGTAGGTAAAGGTATCAAATACTTCTCTAACATCGGAGTTTCTGAATTCCTGGTAGAGGCTGCGGAAGTCAGCGTAGGCGATAAACTTCTCATTACCGGACCGACCACAGGTGCTCTATTCATGACTTTGGAAGAAGCCCGCGTTGACTTGGAATCCGTACAGACTGTGAAGAAAGGCCAGCACTTCTCCATGAAATCGGATAAGATACGCCCCAGTGACAAGCTGTATAAACTGGTATCAACCGAAGAACTGAAGAAGTTCAAAGGACTCGATATTGAGCAAAAAAGAGGCTAACTGCTATTTCTCAACTTTTAATTCTCAATTTAAATGAACTATATCTATGAATTGGAAATGAAGGTGCGTGATTACGAGTGCGACCTTCAAGGGATTGTTAATAATGCGAACTATCAGCATTATCTGGAACATACCCGCCATGAGTTTCTGACGTCGGTAGGCATCAGTTTTGCTGCACTCCACGAACAGGGGGTCGATCCGGTAGTGGCACGCATTAATATGGCATTCAAAACGCCGTTGAAAAGCGGAGACGAGTTTGTCTCTAAACTCTATATGAAGAAGGAAGGTATCAAATATGTATTCTATCAGGATATTTTCCGTAAGAGTGATAATAAAGTAGTAGTGAAATCCACTGTTGAAACGGTATGTGTGGTAAACGGACGTTTGAGTGACAGCGAATTATTCGATAGCGTCTTTGCCCCTTACCTGAAATGAACAGTTCCGAGGAAGAACAGATTTATAGTATCGCCCTGACAATGGTGCCCGGTATCGGGCACATAGGGGCGAAACATCTGATAGACGGAATGAATAATGCTGTTGATGTCTTCCGTCTGCGTAAAGAAATACCGGAACGTATTCCTGAAGTGAGTCAACGGGTGGTAGACGCATTGGATTGTCCGCAAGCTGTGATCCGTGCCGAACAGGAATATGAATTTATCCGAAAGAACCGGATTTCCTGCCTGACTTTCCATGACGAAGCTTATCCTTCCCGTTTGCGGGAATGTGAAGATGCTCCTATCGTCCTTTTCTTTAAAGGAAATACCGATTTGAATTCCCTGCATATAATAAATATGGTAGGCACCCGTAATGCCACTGATTATGGTACCCGGATTTGCGCCTCTTTCTTACGCGATCTGAAAACACTTTGTCCTGATGTGTTGCTAGTCAGCGGGCTTGCTTATGGGATCGATATCCATGCGCATCGTGAAGCGCTGGTCAATGACCTGCCTACGGTAGGTGTTCTTGCTCACGGTCTGGATCGCATTTATCCTTATGTCCATCGAAAAACAGCCATTGATATGCTCGAAAAAGGAGGATTATTGACCGAATTTCTGTCCGGTACGAATCCCGACAAACATAATTTCGTCAGTCGTAACCGCATTGTCGCAGGTATGTGTGATGCTACGGTTGTCATTGAATCGGCAGAAAAAGGAGGCTCATTAATCACTGCTGAACTTGCTGAAAGCTATCATCGCGATTGTTTTGCTTTTCCCGGCCGGATAAATGATGAATATTCAAAGGGGTGTAATCGGTTGATTAGAGATAATAAGGCTTCCTTACTATTATCGGCTGAAGATCTTGTACAGGCAATGGGATGGAATATACCGGCAACTTCTTCCGAGAAAGTAAATGTGCAACGTAGTCTTTTTCTCGAGTTGTCCGAAGAAGAACAGAAGATTGTCTCTATCCTGCAGAAACAGGGGAATTTACAGATTAATTCTCTGGTAGTAGAAGCAGATATTCCCGTACATAAGATAAATGCTATTCTTTTTGAACTGGAAATGAAAGGAGTAGTTCGTGTATTGGCAGGAGGAATGTATCAGTTATTGAATTAACTCGTATAGACTAACCTCATATATGGATATAAAAAAAGGAGCAACGCCTTGCTCCAACCTTTGTTAACCTTAAATCTAATACTATGAAAAAAATCACATGACAAATGTATGTCTTTGCAAACTAACCTCCAAATAATTCTGTTGTATTTGTTTCTCTTTTAAATTCTTTCACTGATTTTCACTGTTATCGTACACGATGCACTCTTAATGGCTAAAGTAGAATGCTTTTGGGGTAAGTAATGGGGAGGAAAGTAAGTCTTCCTGAATACTATTGCAGCTTCTAGGAAAATTAGAAAATAAGGTCTGAATATAAGTGTTTTCTTGGTTTAAAAGGAACACCTCGTTGGTTTAAAACCAAGGCATCGTTCCTTTAAAACCAATGGGGTGTTCCTTTTAAAGGAAAGATATTGCTTTATTTTAAGTGCTTTGCAATAATTTTAATGTCAAATATTGAAAAAATAAAATGATAACTTAATTGATTGAAAATCAGTCTTGTATGGATAAATAATCCTTTATATTAACGGCAAAATCCCAAAAGACTTGACAAACGCTTTTTGATGTTGTATATTTGTATAACGAAAGAAACAATGAAACGACAAATTAAAACTTTAAAAACGAAATGAGACGAATCTTATCTTTTGCTGTATTAGCTGCATTGTACTTCCCCGGATGTACGACCAGTAAAAATGCAGTGCGTTGTCTAAGCCGATGGATTAAAGACTGTAACCCGTTGACCAAAGAACTTGTACCGACCGGTTATATGCCGTATAATCATCGTTATCTGACGATGAAACAGTATAAGATTATAACAAAACATCTAGGAGATCCTTATGAGGATTAGGGTATAGACGACCCGATAAAAAGCTTGAGGTTGCAACCTTTTATAGGATTTGCAGCCTTTTTTGTTGCATAAATTCAATGTATCCCCTTCTGAAAGCTACATTCGGGTTTTTAATAAACTTGGATACCGTTTCTAATAAACTCCTTGAGAATTTATTAGAAACTCAAAAGTCGTTTATACAGAAAAGATAAACTTTTTTCGGTGTACTGAAATGAGAAATATACGAAATCTTTGTGTGTTTGGTTAATAATCACTACATTATTAAAGACAGTCTCATTTCATCTTTATTTGTGTAACCTTGAATGGGTAGATGTTTCTTCTTGTAATTCTTTATTTTAATTGAAACTTATCATACAATCATATATGATTGTGAGTATATGAATGTGAATATGTTACTTTGGAGAATAAATTATGTCTGGCAAATCAAGAATCTTAAATGAGAGAGATCAGTCATAAAATATTTAGCAAAGTAATAACAATAAAAAATGATGAAATGGATACTCTTAAATTGCATTCACACTTTGAAAATTTGCTGTATGTGGGAAGAAGCGTGCTCACTAATACAAGTAGCCGCATTCAAAGATTGTTTTTTAAAAAAGAGATGTGTATATATGAATACTTGTTTAAAGAGGAAGCAAGTAAAGGCATTGAGGTTGTAGTGGACAATGCTGTCTTAGTTTGTGTTTTTGAAAATGATATCTGTAATAAATCTATTCTTTATCTTAATGACTCCACTAATATAACATTTTATATTAATTATTGCAATAGTAATTTTGAATATGATAAACTCCGTGATAGATGGATTATGCCTGATGGTTATCTTATCCTTTTTATACCGAATGATGACTTTGAAAAGCGATTTGCATTCGTGCAAACCTTAGTATGAATAAACTTCGTGAAGCCTTTGGATTCTTAAGGGGATATATCTGAACATTAGACAATTTGATTTGTTATTTATACTGTTAAGACGTATGCGGAAATAGTTTGCTTTCATTATGATGTAAAACATCTCTATTTACCCATTTTTTAAAGGTTTGTTTTGACTATATGTCAAAACAAACCTTTATATTTGTATATGTGAAGTTAACCAAAGAAAAAATCACTTATTATTGGCTATGATGAAAAAGGAAATCAAATTCAGTCTTGTTTATCGGGATATGTGGCAATCTTCCGGTAAGTATCAACCTCGGGTTGACCAGCTTGTGCGTATAGCTCCATTGATTATTGAGATGAGCTGTTTTACAAGAGTTGAAACGAATGGAGGTGCTTTTGAGCAAGTGAATCTATTGTACGGCGAAAATCCTAATAAAGCTGTCCGTGCTTTTACCGCACCTTTTAGAGAAGCGGGCATTCAAACACATATGCTCGATCGTGGTTTGAATGCATTACGTATGTATCCGGTTCCGGCGGATGTGCGTAAATTGATGTATAAAGTCAAGCATGCACAAGGGGTGGATATCACCCGTATCTTTTGTGGACTGAATGAGACGAGAAACATAATTCCCTCCATTAAATATGCTCTGGAAGCGGGTATGATTCCGCAGGCGACTCTTTGTATCACGTATTCTCCGGTGCATACCGTTGAGTATTATGCCCGAATTTCCGATCAACTGATTGAGGCCGGTGCACCTGAAATATGTTTGAAAGACATGGCAGGTATCGGTTGCCCCGGTATGTTGGGGCAACTGGTCAGGACTATCAAGGAAAAACATCCGGATGTATTGATACAATATCATGGTCATAGCGGACCGGGATTGTCTATGGCATCTATCCTCGAGGTTTGCGAAAATGGTGCGGATATCATAGATGTGGCTATGGAGCCCATGTCTTGGGGCAAAGTGCATCCGGACGTGATCTCGGTACAGGCAATGTTGAAAGATTTAGGATTCCAAGTTCCCGATATCAATATGAAAGCATATATGAAAGCCCGCGCGATGACGCAGGAATTCATAGACGATTTTCTGGGTTACTTCATGGATCCTACCAATAAATATATGTCTTCACTTTTGTTGAAATGTGGTTTGCCGGGTGGCATGATGGGGTCTATGATGGCAGATTTGAAAGGGGTACATTCCGGTATCAATATGATATTGCGGAGTAAGAACGAACCTGAACTTAGTCTTGACGATCTGCTGGTAATGCTTTTCGACGAAGTGGAATATGTGTGGCCTAAGTTGGGTTATCCTCCTTTGGTGACTCCTTTCAGTCAGTATGTGAAGAATGTTGCATTGATGAATCTTATGCAATTGGTAAAAGGGGAAGAGCGCTGGACAATGATAGACAACCATACCTGGGATATGATTCTGGGTAAGAGTGGACGTCTGCCGGGTACGCTTGCTCCGGAGATTATAGAATTGGCGAAGTCTAAAGGATATGAGTTTGTCGATACTGATCCGCAGTTGAATTATCCGGATGCTCTGGATGATTATCGCAAGGAAATGGATGAGAATGGCTGGGAGTATGGAGAGGATGACGAAGAACTTTTTGAACTAGCTATGCACGATCGCCAGTATCGCGATTATAAGTCGGGTGTTGCCAAGAAACGTTTTGAAGATGAATTACAACATGCTAAGGATGCATCCATGGCAAAGAGTGGTTATTCCGAGGAAGATATCAAGAAGCTGAAGCGTGCCAAGGCAGATCCGGTTATTGCTCCCGACAACGGGCAGGTGCTTTGGGAAGTTTCCGTGGAAGGACCGTCCATTGCGCCATTCATCGGACGTAAATATCAGCATGACGAAGTCTTTTGTTACCTTTCTACTCCATGGGGAGAATATGAAAAGATTCTGACCGGATTCACCGGACGGGTGGTGGAAATATGTGCACAGCAAGGTGCTACCGTACGTAAGGGAGATGTTATCGGTTATATTCTGCGGAGCGATATCTTTGCGTGAGTCTGGTAAGAAATAAACTTTTAAGTGGTAAATGCACAGAAAATCGGCTGATTATCGATGATCTGTGCATTTTTTATAAGACTATATCTATTTCTATTCAGGTGTGTACATTTTTGGCCAAGGTATATTTTCCAGTCCGTCTCCAATATAAAATCCCAAATGGGGTGGTTGATTATAGCCTACATTCTGCCAGGCGATACCCAGACGATACATCGGATCGTGCATTAATGTATATAAGCGATGATCGGTAGGGATGGTCGTAGTGTATATATGTAATTTGCTTGGATCCTTTGCATCACAGAAAACGACCTCCTCTCTCCAGTCACCGAAAAGATCAGCACTGATATTAGGAACAGCTTTAGTGCCACTTGTATATTGGGCCTCCGTGAAGGTACGCAACGGTACAGGCTTCTGTCCGTCCCATTTACTAATAGTTGTTTTATTCAGTATTTCATCTTGTAAATCTCCATCCCAATAAATACGGAAGCAAATAGAAGGCTTCTGATCGGAGATTTTCTCTCCTTTACAGTTGTAGACTCCCGGTGCGTCGGCACTCCACATCTCAAATCCCCGGTGGTTAGGATCAATGTCGGCAGCCAATCCTCGTCCGTTGTCTTCGCTGGTAGGACCTCCCCAAAGGATTTCTCCGGTTTTGGCATCATGCATTTCATATCCGTATTTTTCGTATCCTGCAACTTCCTCGTGTACTTCCCATACCTGATAGCCTGGAAGGTCAGGATCTAATTTTGATACATGCATCGCATCTCCATGTCCCAACCCGGTACGATAAAGTAATGTCCCGTCGTTATTGATGGCGCAAGAGCCATAGATGATTTCATCACAACCGTCTCCATCCACGTCTGCTACTGACAAGTTGTGATTTCCCTGCCCATAAGCTCCTTCACCCTCCACATCAGAAATATGTGTCCAGCGTTTTACTAATTCTCCTTTGGCAAAATCGTAAGCTACTAAAGTCGTTTTATGATAATAGCCACGGCACATGACGATACTGGGGTGAACTCCGTCCAGATAGGCGACACAAGCCAAGAAGCGGTCTGCACGGTTACCATATGTATCCCCCCATGAGCTAATTTCTCCTCTTGCCACCTCATAAGGGACAGTGTGTAGCTCTTCCCCTGTTTCTCCGCTAAAAATGGTCAGATATTCGGGGCCATTCAATACATAGCCGCATGATTCTTTAATCATTTCCAGATTTCGCCAGTCTTTGTCCGGATCATCTGTGCCGAGAACAATTTTCTTCCCTTTTCCATCCACAGTTCCGGGAGCAGTTTTGCAAACTAATTCGGATTTTCCGTCGCCATCGAAGTCATACACCAGAAACTGGGTATAATGTGCACCTGCCCGGATATTCTTTCCCAAACTGATCCTCCACAAATGCTTGCCATTTAACTTATAGGCATCCAGATAGACAGGACCTGTAATTCCGGAGCAGGAGTTATCTGCTTGATTGGTAGGATCCCACCTTACTATAATCTCATATTCTCCATCACCGTCCAAATCGCCTATGCTGCAATCTTTGGGAAGATAAGTATATTCCTGACCATTCGGATATTCCCTGACGATGCCTTTGTCCGGACGAATAAAGGCAATGTGTGGAGGAGTCATACCTTTTTCGGGACGGTTGAGTTGTATAGTCAGATAATCCTTTTTCCACGGTTTCACTTCTTTAGAACTATCTGTTTCTTTCCCTTTTATTACGGCCTTTACTACATATCTATCTTCTATGTTACCTGATTTGTCAGTCAGATTGGTTGCGTGTTCAGCAGATACGAATTTGAGTAGCTTATCATTTTTATAGACATTAAAAGCTACGTCCTTTTCATTACCCAACACACGCCAACTGACGAAAACCCCATTCTCGGTTTTCACGGCTACTAATCCTCTGTCCAGAGTTTCCATTTGTCTTTTCATTTCCCCGACCGGGGTTATAGCTCTTCCTACGAGACTACTGAATATCAAAACTGAAAAAAGTAAGATGTTCTTCATTTTGCAATTACTTGTTATTTCTGACAGGCAAAGGAAAGCGTTTTCTCTCTGTAATTTATGTACAGATATACAAAAACATGGAGAAATCGAATATGTAGTCTTTTTCCTTCTCTTTTGGGCAGTTCTGAATCAGAGTGAATAAAATAGTACTAGGGTGCATTTTATGCAAAAGTTTTCGCCCTACATTTGCTGAAAACTAATTTTAATGTATCACTAAAATAAAATTCATGAAAAGACGACTATTTTTCGTTGTGACATTACTCGCCGGATGGAATCTTCTTTCGGGACAGTCTCTTCCCGACCGGAAAGAGACCTTGAAAACATTGGTGAAAGTCAATGATTGTTTTATGAAAAAGTATGCCGATTATACCCAGCCCAGTTATGTGGGTAAATTCAGGCCCAGTAATATTTGGACCCGGGGTGTTTACTATGAAGGGCTGATGGCATTACACACAATTTATCCCCGTTCGGATTATTATGATTATGCATACGACTGGGCTGATTTTCATAAGTGGGGGCTGCGTGATGGAAATACAACCCGCAACGCAGACGACCACTGTTGTGGACAGACTTATATTGAGCTTTACAAGATATGTCCTGATCCGGTGAAGATAAAAAATATCAAGGCATCAATGGATATGTTGGTGAATACTCCGCAGGTAGATGATTGGACTTGGATTGATGCGATACAGATGGGAATGCCGGTTCTCGCCCAATTAGGAAAAGTTACCGGTGAACAGAAATATTATGATAAAATGTGGCAGATGTACGCCTGTTCGCGTAATAAGATAGGGAAAGGATTATTCAATGAAAAGGAGGGATTGTGGTGGAGAGATGCTAATTTTGTCCCTCCTTATAAAGAACCTAATGGGAAGAACTGCTATTGGAGCAGAGGAAATGGCTGGGTGTATACGGCATTAGTAAGAGTGCTGAATGAAATTCCGATGGATGAAGTGCATCGGGCAGACTATAAAGCTGATTTTCTGGCAATGAGCAAAGCTTTGAAAGCCTGTCAGCGTACTGATGGCTTTTGGAACGTAAGTTTGCATGATGACTCCAATTATGGCGGTAAGGAGACATCAGGAACTACCTTATTTATATATGGTATGGCTTGGGGAGTACGGAATGGCTTATTGGATAAGAAAGAATATATGCCTGTCATTGTAAAAGCATGGAATGCTGTAGTTAAAGAAGCGGTACGTTCCAATGGATCTTTGGGATATGTGCAGGGAAGTGGTAAAGAACCGAAAGATAGCCAGCCCGTAACTTATAAGAGTGTTCCTGATTTTGAAGATTATGGAGTAGGATGCTTTTTACTGGCAGGTACTGAAGTATATAAGTTAGATTGATTGGGATAGTCAGGTTTTTTAGTTTTCAATAGGTATTAGATAACAATCGTTCGCTAAATTCTAAAATTAACAAATTCTAAAATGAAAAACAGCAATACATTATCTTTAATTGCAGTGTTATTACTAACCAGCTGTATAGGGGGGCACAAAGCTATCACAACGGATACTCTTTCGGATGCTGTGTTCGGTTTTGAGAATGTGCAGGACAGTGCCCGTACCAAAACGTGGTGGTTTCATGGGGAAACAGAAACAACAAAAGAGGGAATTACCGCTGATCTTGAAGCATTCAAACGGGCTGGAATCGGTGGCGTGGTTTATTATGACCAGACACACGGTGGGATGGAGAATGCTTTTCCCGCTTTTTCTCCTGAATGGTGGGAGATGTTGAGGTTCTCGGCTAAGGAAGCCGAACGACTTGGACTGACCTTTGAGGTCAATGTCTCGAATGGATTTGTAGCCGGAGGTCCTTGGATCACTTATGAATACGGGATGAAGTATTTGGCAGCCACTGAACGGAAACTTCACGGCGGTCAGTATTTTGAAGGAAAACTGGAAGTTCCGGTCAACCGTTATAACTATTCCCGGGATGTGGCAGTCATCGCCTTTCCTGTTCCGGCAGGTGGTGGCATCTCTTCAGCAACAGAGAAAGTGAGCTATTCATCGAATATGAGTGGAATTAATCTGGAGAACTTATTTAATCCGAAATCATCCACGGTTGAGCAGATTCCGGTTCCCGGAGAGGGAAAGTCCGTATATCTCAACTTGCAGTTCGATGACGAATTCACTGCCCGGAGTATCAGCTACGAAGTGCGTCCGAAAGGAAAGGCTACTACCAGTGCAAGTAATGTTCCGGGACCGCCACAGGATACCTTTTATGGTACCGGCTATCGGGTACTTCCCAATCTGGGGCAATTGGAAGTCTCAAATGACGGTGTGAATTATACTCCTGTCTGTGATTTGAAGCCTGTATACCGGGCTCTTGGAGGCTGGCGTTTGAAAACTCTTTCATTTCCGGCAGTTACAGGTAAATATTTCCGGTTGAATTTGCACGACTGGTGGGAGAAGAATGATTCCAGTCCTGAAATGCAGTTGGCCCGTGTTGTGTTACAATCGACTGCTAAACTTGATGAGTATGAAGAAAAAGCCGGCTTTTATCCGGAATACATAGATAAGGATCAGACCCCTCCCTACAGTGCCAAAGAGTCGATAGATGCTTCGCGTATTCTCAATATCAGCGATAAGATGGATAAGGATGGTATTCTTCGCTGGGAGGTTCCCGAAGGTGACTGGATGGTGATGCGTTTCGCTTACGTGCCTACTGGCGCATCAATTAAACATGGTCGTCGGAATCTGATGGGGCGCGAGTGCGACAAACTCTCTGCTGCGGCTGCGGAGCTCCAGTGGAAAAATTATGTAGGGGTTATTCTTGATTCGCTGAAAGTATCCGGTAACTATAACCTTGCGGGTATGGTAATGGATAGTCATGAAGCGGGATCGCAGAACTGGACGAATAATTTTATTGAGGAGTTCACCCGTCGGCAAGGATATGATCCGACCTTATATCTTCCGGCTATGATGGGTTACATCATCAATGATGTGCAAACCTCAAACGATTTTCTATTTGATATCCGGCGAAATATTGCCGACATGATCTCTGATAACTATTTCGGTACATTTGAACGGCTGTGTAAGGAGAATGGGCTGACCTTGACAGCGCAAGCTATCGGAAACGCTCTCTGTATCCCCGCTGATCCGATTCAGGCTAAAAGTAAGGTAGCCAAACCACAGGGGGAATTCTGGCCTATCCAGCCTGACGGTATGTACGATATCAAAGAATGCTCTTCATCGGCACACCTCTATAATAAGTACATTGCATCGGCCGAAGCCTATACCGATGCCAAATACAGTCATTCGGCCGCTGATCTGAAGACATTGGCTGATTATGCTTTTGCATGGGGAATCAATGAATTTGTTATTTGTGCTTCGGCCTACCAGCCTTGGCTGAATCGTTATCCGGGTAATACGGGTGGGGGAAGGCACTATTGTCTCAACCGTAACAATACATGGTGGGAGTATAGTGCTCCATTTTGGGACTATCAGGCCCGCATTGCCTATGTGATGCGAAAAGGGAAGCCGGCCATTGACTTATGCGTTTATTTGGGAGGAAATGCTCCGGTCAAGATATTGACCTATAAGCTTCCGGATATTCCGGGTGGTTATGATTTCGATGCTTTTACATCGGACGCCCTTCTCACCCGTATGTCGGTCCGAAACAACCGGGTCATGCTTCCTGACGGAACGGGATACAATATGATGGTTCTGCCGAGGGATGGAGATATCACATTGGATGCCTTACGAAAAATAGCAGGAATGGTGAAACAGGGAATCCGGGTGTATGGCCCTAAACCGGGTGCACATTTCGACTCTAACCGTGATACCGGTAAACAGGCGGAATATACTCGTCTGGCCGATGAACTGTGGGGAGAAAATCCAGCTTCTCAAGGTTTCAATCAGGTTGGTAAAGGGGTTGTTTATTGGGGGATGCCTTTGGCGGAAGCTATTGAAAAGGCGTCTATTATTCCTGATATCTCAATGCAAACCGGTAATACCAAAGATAATATGATTTATTTTGCCCACCGGAAACTGGCCGATGCAGATCTTTATTTTATGGCTAATCGTAAGGACTTGCCCGAGGAGACTACTTTTACGTTCCCTGTTAACAGAAAATTTGCAGAACTGTGGAATCCGGTTACAGGTGAACGTTATTCTCTTACTGGTAGAAAAAGCAAGGATGGCAGTACAAGTGTTGATCTTTGTATGGCTCCGCGCGAAGCTTTTTTCGTTGTTTTCACGGACAAGCAGGAAAAACTGCCGGCTATGAAATGGTATCAGCCGACGAACCGGTCGGAAACGATAAAAGGAAGTTGGGAGGTGTATTTTGATCCCGTCTGGGGCGGACCGGGAAAGGTCGTTTTTGATGAACTATATGATTGGACATCAAGTACCGACCCCAGAATTAAATATTATTCCGGTACGGCAGTGTATAAAAAGACGATACAATGCAATCCTTCAAACGACCGGATTTATCTTGATTTAGGAAATCCGGGACTCATCGCCCGCGTATTCGTTAATTCTCAGGAAGCCGGTGTAGTATGGTGTTCTCCATGGAATCTGGACATTACTAAATATCTGACTCATGGCGAAAACAAATTAGAAATACACGTGGCAAATTCACTGATGAACCGTATGATTTATGATGCATCTTTACCCGAAGAGAAAAGGGTTACTTATGCCTATCCTGCCATTGTTTCGGAGGGCGATCCTTTGGTGGCGTCAGGATTGAAAGAGGTAAAAATTGTAAGAGAAAGTCGTGATTAAATACATTAATGAGATAATATGGTGTCAATAAAATATTCTTGTTTTTCTTTTTTGCTTCTTCTGTCTACATTCATTTATGGGGATGAGAACCGGACTAAACTTGCAGGATTGAAAGACGCGTTGTATGGTTTCGAGTATCTGCAAGATTCTACCCGGACGAAAGTTTGGTGGTTTCATGGTGAAACTGTGACTACCCGTGCGGGTATTACAGCCGATCTGGAGGCTTTTCATAAACAAGGAGTAGGCGGCGTGGTTTATTATGACCAGACCCATGGCAACTGTGAGGGAGCTTTTGAGGCTTTCTCTCCCGAATGGTGGGAGATGTTGGTTTTCGCTTCACAGGAGGCAAAAAGACTGGGATTAACTTTTGAAACACATATTTCCAATGGATATGTGGCTGGGGGGCCATGGATAACACCTGCGCTGGGGATGCAGAGATTGACTTCGGTGGAGACAATAGTGGATGGCGGAAAAGACTTGGAGTTTTCGCTTCCTGTTCCTGAAGCACGCTCTGATTATTATAAAGATGTGGCTATATTAGCTTTTCCGTATCAGAGGGAAATACATGATGACAGTCGTGTCTTGAAGCCGGTGATAACTTGCAATAAGGCGGACATAGATGCTAAAGCATGTTTCTCGTCGTCAAAACAATTATCCGTAATTCCTGTACAAAAACCGGGAGAGTCTGTTTATATGACGCTTGATTTTGGAAAACAGTTCACAGCACGTTGCATTACCTATTCAATGGCTCCCAGAGGGAAAGCGGCTACTGATGCCATGAATGTGCCAGGTCCCCCTACAGAGGAATTTGTAGGAACGGGTTTCCGGGTTCTGCTAAATCTGGGAGAATTGGAAGTTTCTGATGACGGACTAACTTTTAAAAAAGTATGTGATTTGAAGCCTGTTTATCTTTCTCTTGGGGGATGGAAACAGAAGACTCTTTCTTTTCCGGCTGTAACAGGACGATATTTTCGTTTGAATCTGCATGATTGGTATGAAAAAAAGGATCGGAAACCGCATCTGGAGCTTGGGCAGGTGGTCTTGTCTTCCCGTGCCTGCATTGACCAATGGGAGGAGAAAGCTGCTCTGACCTCTGCATATATTGAAAATGATTTTACGCCTTCTTATCAAAAAAATGAAATCATAGACCCTGATCGGATAGTGGATCTTACGGAGCAGACAGATTCATTGGGGACAGTACGCTGGAAAGCTCCTGCCGGTAAATGGGTAGTGGTACGTTTTGCCCATGTTCCAACGGGTGGAAGGACCAAACATGGACGTAAGAACATGATTGGTTTAGAATGTGACAAGCTATCTGCCGTTGCTGCAGAGGCACATTGGAATCATTATCTGAAACACATTGCCGATTCGATAGAAGCTCATGGCGGACATTTGGACGGAGTGGTGGTAGATAGTCATGAAGCTGGTTCGCAGAACTGGACATCGGGATTTGAAAATGACTTTCTGCGTTTGCGTGGGTATGATTTAAGAAAGTATCTGCCGACATTGGCCGGATATGTAGTAGAATCACGCGAAGTGTCGGATGGATTTCTGTATGATATGCGGCGTACTATTGCGGATTTGACAGTAGAAAAATATTTCGGAACATTTCAGCGTTTGTGCAAAGAGCGTAATCTGATACTTACATCGCAGGATTTTGGCGCACTTTGTATGGCAGGCGACCCTATTCTGGCTAAGGGAAAAGTGCAGAAACCTCAAAGTGAATTTTGGGGACATCATCCTGACGGGAACTATGATATAAAGGAGTGCTCATCGGCTGCGCATATGTATGGCAAACCTATTGCATCTGCCGAAGCCTTCTCTGATGTGAAATTTAGCCAGTCATTGGCAGAACTCAAACAATTGGCTGATTATGCTTATGCTTTTGGTATCAATGAATTTGTCGGGTGTGCCTCTTCCCATCAACCTTGGCTTGATAAGCTGCCCGGAAGCACTGGCGGAGGGCGTCATTATGCATTGAACCGTACTAATACCTTTTGGGAATATAGCCGGGATTTCTGGGATTATCAGAACCGGTCTTCTTTCCTTATGCGGCAAGGCATGTCTGTCATAGACTTATGTTTGTATCTGGGTGATAATGCCCCGGTTAGAATCCTGACTCATCGTCTTCCTGTCATACCGGCGGGGTTTGATTTCGATGCTTTCTCAACTGATGCATTGTTTACCCGTATGGAGGTAAAAGAAGGGCGTATTGTATTGCCGGATGGCGTGAGTTATCAGATGATGGTATTGCCGCGAAATGGAGAAATAACACTGGAGGCTTTGCGTAAGATTGCTTCTTTGGTGCAAGCTGGTGCATCTGTTTATGGAACACGTCCACAACGTTCAGGTACATTGCATGATTTGGAACATATGGTTGAATATGAAGAATTGGTCAATATGATGTGGGGAAGGAATAACACTCCTCAAGGATGTAGTCATTATGGCAAAGGAACTGTTTACTGGGGGATGTCTTTGACTGATGCAGTATCGAAAGCGGGGATGATGCCGGATGTTACTGTACCTGAAAAAAGGAAGTTTTATTATGCCCATCGCACTCTTTGGGATGGAGAAATTTATTTTCTGGATAATCATGAAGATACTCCTTTGGCGCATACATTTATTTTCCGTACTAGTAAAAGGTATGCTGAACTATGGAATCCTGTGACAGGAAAGCGTTATTCATTACAGAGTACTCTTACAGCTGACGGTCGTATTTCAGTCCCTTTGCAGATGGCTGCCCGCGAATCTTACTTTGTCATTTTCAGTGATGCGCAGAGCACAAGTCAATTGCCCGTGAAAGAGTGGAATATGCAGGAGAAGAAAACTTTTATTCAGGGAGATTGGACTGTAGACTTTTCCGAAAAGCTCGGTGGTCCCGGTAAGGTTGTTTTTACTGCGTTGACGGATTGGACTAGCCATAAGGATGAACGTATCAAGTATTATTCCGGTACGGCTGTTTATCGCCATAATCTGATGATGGACGACAAGCGGTCTGAATCGCGGTATTTGCTGCGTTTTGCCAAGCTTGCCTCCATTGCACGCATCGTGTTGAACGGGCGGGAAGTCGGTACGGTGTGGTGTTCGCCTTGGGAAATAGATATTACGGAAGCTCTGGAGACAGGGGAAAATAAACTGGAGATTTATGTAGCAAATTCTCTGATGAATCGCATGATTGGAGATTCTATGCTGCCTGAAGATCAACGTATCACTTATTCTGCTACTTCTATAGCAACACCCGGAATGTCATTGATACCTTCAGGTATTATAGGATCTGTACAGTTGGTTCGGCAGATGTCTGCGTCCAATTCTTCTGATAAATAAAAGATGATAATATTTGATTTACTATTGTTTATGAAAAATGTGTGCTTGAATAGAAAATACATTACAACATTCTGTTTGCTTCTGACGAGTTGCTATACGCTTACTGCACAAGAATGGCCGGAAATACAACCTGAAGCCCGTCCCGCTACCCGTTGGTGGTGGATGGGGAGTGCAGTAGATGAGGTTAATCTAACCTATAACTTAGAAGAATATGCTAAAGCCGGATTGGGAGGGGTGGAAATCACTCCAATCTATGGGGTACAAGGTAATGATGCCAATAATCTCTCTTTTTTAAGTCCTGAATGGATGAAGATGCTCCGGCATACCCAAGATGAGGGAAAACGACTGGGAATAGAGATAGATATGAATACCGGGACGGGATGGCCGTTCGGCGGACCGGAGGTCGATATGAAGGATGCGGCCACCAAGGCTATCTTTCAGTCTTATCAGGTGAAAGGAGGTGAGGCAGTCAGTCTTGATGTCAGTGTTCGGGATAAAAGACAAAAGCCAGTGGCTCATTTGAGTTGCGCCATGGCTTATTCCGACAAAAAACATTGTCTGAATCTGACTTCCTACGTACATGATGGAATACTGCAATGGCAGGTTCCCGAAGGTAAATGGGAGATTGTCGTGCTCTATGTGGGCAAGACTTTTCAGAAGGTGAAACGTGCTGCACCGGGTGGAGAAGGGTATGTAATGAATCATTTGGACCGGGATGCGGTCAAGCGGTATTTCTCTAAATTCGACAGGGCTTTCCGGGAGAACAAGATGGTTTATCCACATACATTCTTTAATGACTCTTATGAAGTATATGGAGCAGACTGGACGCCCGATTTTCTGGAGCAATTCGCCAGACGGCGTGGTTATAAACTGGAAAACCATTTCCTCGAGTTTCTGGATCAGGGTCGTCCGGATATTACTGCCCGCATTGTTTCCGATTATCGCGAGACAATATCCGAACTTCTCATCGAGAATTTCAGCAAGCAGTGGACTGCCTGGGCACATAGTCATGGAAGCATTACCCGCAATCAGGCGCATGGTTCTCCTGCTAATCTGATTGATACATATGCTTCTGTGGATATTCCCGAGTGTGAGGGTTTCGGACTTTCTCAATTCCATATCCAAGGATTACGCCAGGATTCATTGACCCGTACCAATGATTCCGACCTGTCGATGTTGAAGTATGCTTCTTCTGCCGCACATATTGCCGGAAAACCGCTTACTTCCTCGGAGACATTTACTTGGCTCACCGATCATTTCCGTACTTCGCTTTCACAGTGTAAGCCGGATATGGATCTGATGTTCCTGTCGGGAGTTAACCATATGTTCTTTCATGGTACGCCTTATAGTCCTAAAGAGGCTAAATGGCCGGGATGGAAGTTTTATGCTTCTATTAATATGTCACCCGCCAACAGCATTTGGAAAGATGCTCCTGCTTTTTTTGAATACATCACACGCTGTCAGTCTTTCCTTCAGATGGGAAAACCGGATAATGATTTTCTGCTTTATCTTCCTTTATACGATATATGGCAGGAGCAGCCCGACCGTTTGTTACTTTTTACTATCCACCATATGGCCAAACGTGCGCCGAAGTTTATCGAAACAGTCCATACGATTACAAAAAATGGATATGATGTAGATTACATATCCGATGCTTTCGTTCAAAGTACCCGTTGTCGGGATGGAAAGCTGATTACAGAAGGTGGAGCGTCTTACAAAGCACTTATTATTCCGGCTGTCAAACTTATGCCGGAACGTGTGCTTCAGCATCTTCTGAAATTGGCAGAGGAAGGGGCGACCCTTATTTTTATAGAGAACTATCCCGAGGATGTACCGGGCTATGGTCAATTGGAGAAACGTAGAAAGAACTTTGCCGGATGGAGAAAACAACTTCCGTCTATTTCTACTTTTGACAGTACGCTTTCCACACCTTATCAGAAGGGGACGATTATTACAGGGAAAGATTATGGGTCTGCATTGGCTAAGAGCCTTGTTTTTCCTGAAGAAATGAAAGTTCTCCATGGTCTGCAATATATCCGTCGTTCCAATGATAAAGGTTATCATTATTTTATATCTTCCTTACAAAGCCGGGGAGTTGATGATTGGGTAACGCTTAGCGTATCTGCCGAAGATGTAATGTTATTCAATCCGTTGACCGGAGAAAAAGGAAAAGCACAGACCCGGATACAAAACGGGCGGATACAAGTACGATTGCAATTACGCTCCGGAGAAAGCGTCATCCTGCAAACTTTCAATCAACCGCTCAATCAGGTGGAAAAATGGAATTATATTCAGGAACAACCTGTCAGCCTCTGTCTCGACCATAATTGGAAATTGCATTTCATAGAAAGCATTCCTGCAATAGAAGGAGAGTTTTCAATAGATACTCCTTCTTCATGGACGGAGATAGGGCATCCGGATGCTGCTGTTACGATGGCTACCGGAGTCTATACCAATGAAATACAACTTCCGGAAATCTCTGCTGACGACTGGATACTGGACTTGGGTGATGTGCGTGAAAGTGCCCGTGTACGTATCAACGGTCAGGAAGCAGGAGTAGTCTGGGCTGTTCCTTTCCGACTAAAAGTGGGGAAGTGGCTTAAACCCGGTAAAAATATCATTGAGATAGCAGTGACCAACTTACCCGCTAATCGTATCAGTGATATGGATCGCCGGGGAGAAAACTGGCGTATTTTCCATGACATCAATATGGTAGGCTTGAATAATAACCATAATCCTTATAGCAATTGGCAATCATTACCTTCGGGGCTGAACGGGATGGTGAAGTTGATTCCCATTAATTGTCAATAGACAAATTAAGCCGCGCAGGAGTGTGTATTTCCGAACTTTTGTCCATACATTGGTATCTGAATCCAGCTCAATTTTATGCATAGCGGTTACTTTTGTGCAGTGATTATAAGCAACTTTGGCATTTTAAATGGTTCTGATGTCAATAGTCGGCTTTTGGAATGAACTGACAGAACCTACCTTATTTTTTAATGAGAAACAATGAAGAGCAAAGGAGCGTTTGGCATGTGCCGTTTAAGTTTGCGTTCCTATTTATTATTTGTTTGATGGCGTCCTATCTACTTCATGCTGTCGAAATACCAACCAAGAACAATGTCGGTCCATCTTTTATGACCGATACTATTGGAAGAATTGACGCACCATTCCATATGCCGCAATTGCAGCGACCGCAGTTTCCTGACCGCAAGATGGTGGTGAAGATGAAGAAACGTGGACTTTCCACTTCGGATATCCAAAATGTGATAGACAAGTTGGCGGATGATGGTGGCGGAACTGTGGTTATACCATGTGGTAAATGGAAAACAGGGAGAATTATTCTCAAGAGTAATATCAATCTTGAAATTCAAGAGGGGGCAGAGTTGGAATTTAGTGGATTTATTAAGGATTATCTGCCTGTGATTTTTACCCGTGATGAGGGTATTGAAATCTATTCTCTTGGCGCATTTATTTATGCTTGTGATGCCGAGAATGTAGCTATTACCGGTAAAGGGCGTATTATTGGTCCTTCAACAGACTGTGAGATTTTCCGTATCAATAAGGAGAAAGCTTTGCATATTGAAAAGGTTGTAGGTGACAAACTTTTAGCGGAGCGTATTTACGATGGCATCAAAAACGCAGAAGTGTTTTTACCGAAGACCATTGCTCCTATCAACTGTAAGAATGTACTGATTGAGGGAGTTACTCTTGACCAGGGACTTTATTGGAATATCGTTCCGCAATATTGTGAGAATGTGATTATCCGGGGTGTCACTGTAACGAGTTTTGGACATGGACGTACGGATGGCATTGATGTGGAGTCGAGCCGTAATGTATTGATAGAATATTGCTCTTTGGATTGTTCGGATGATTGTTATACAATCAAGTCGGGACGTGGTGAGGATGGAGTGAAAATAGGACAGCCATCCGAGAATATTGTTATCCGTTATAGTATTGCGAATCGTGGTGCCGGTGGCATTGTTTGTGGGACAGAAACGGCCGGAGGCATCCGTAATGTATATATGCACGATTGTGTGTTTGACGGAACTGACCAGGCGTTCCGTTTCAAGACGCTTCGTCCGCGTGGAGGCGGTGCAGAGCAGATCTATATAGAACGGGTGAGGGCCAGACTGAATGGTGCCGCTTTCTATTGCAATATGCTTGGCTCCATCAAATGGGGAGGAGATTTGGCTAAACGCTTCCCCGCACGCAAGATAGATGAATTTACACCTGATTTTCGTGCAATAAAAATAAATGATGTTATAATTGAGGACTGTTGCAATCTGATTGATGTGGATGCATTACCCGAACGTCCGCTCGCCAATGTATACATCAGCGGTATCACCGCTAACTGCAAAAATTTTGGAAAAATGCGTGATGTATCATCGTTCACAATCAAGAATGCAAGGATTACAACTGTTGATCCGGTTTTGACAGTCGATGGTTGCAATGGTGTGATATTGCTCGACGTTAAAAATATGGATTCAAACAAGCCTATTCAAATTAACTATGAGGGTGAGAAACAGGATTCGGTGTTAATGCAGGATTATCCGTTGACTTATCATTCGATAAAGCCCGGTCAGTTATGGCTTGATACCAATGGTAACCCCATTCAGGCACATGGTTTCCAGATGTTCGAGAAAGAAGGGACCTATTATTGGTATGGTGAGAATAAAGAATACACCACTTTGGGCAGTAATGTCTGGACTTATGGCATCCGTTGTTATCGTTCGCGCGATTTCTACAATTGGGAAGATTGTGGACTGATTATTAAACCTGATACGGTAAATCCATTGTCTCCGCTACACTATTCGCAGACGCTCGACCGTCCTCATATCATATATAATGAGAAAACCGGTAAATACGTATGTTGGATAAAGAGTATGGATACTGACGGGTATTTTGTCATTCTTCAGGCTGATGATTTTCTGGGGCCTTATGAATATGTGCGTTCGCTGAAACCCGGAGGCTATGGTGTGGGTGACTTTGATATGTATGCCGATCCGGAGACAGGGAAGGGTTATGTATGGTTCGAACGTCCTCATTGGGAGATGATATGTGCTCAACTTACTGACGATTTCCTGAACATAACTTCCGGCTATTCCAAGCATTTTGTCGGACTTCGTCCGCCTTTCACTCGTGAGGCACCTACTCATTTCATGCACGAAGGTAAACACTACCTCTTTACATCGGGTACCACCGGGTATGTACCGAATAAATCGCTGGTTACGTCGTTTGATGATTTTCATGGAGAATACGTTGATCTTGGTAATCCGCATCCTGCTGATAAATATGAATCTTCATTCTTTTCACAGATTACCGATGTGATTAAAATTCCGGGAAAAAATCTGTATGTGGCTTTGGCTGATCGTTGGTTACCAGAACTGACCGATACGGATATTCCCATACGAACGGCAAAGAATAAGGAAAAGCATTATGTCAATCACCAGCCGTTTCCCAAAGACTTTAGTGAACCTAAGACAAGAGACAAGCGTAATCTACGGCGTACTAAATGGGATGTGACTTTCAATGCAACCTATGTATTTTTACCTATTACATTTAAGGATGGCGTGCCGCAGATAGAATGGCTTGATGAATGGAAGATCGAAGATTATGAGAATTAAATTTTGTTTAATTTATAATGTGAATGTATGAAAAACATGTATTTATGGGTGGCAATATCTTTGATGTTTTTGGCCGCTTGCAATAATGAAGACGAAGCAGTGAGCACGGATCCGATGGACTATCCAGCTGAAATTCGTGGAGTGGTGAAAGATTATGCTGCCACTGAAACTACTAAAACCGTCTCTTCCATTTGGACTGAAGGAGACGCAATCGGTGTGACTACGGCTGCAGGAATCTCTAAGATTTCTTACATCATGACAGATGACCGTAATGTCAAATATGCGTATAATGCAGAAAAAGATGTTTTTCAGGTAGTCAGTAAAGAGGGAGAGGATCATACTATTTATTTTAAAGGTCCTTATACGATGAGTATGACAGCATATGCTCCCTATACTGGTGAGAGAGGAACGTTGGCAGGAGTGATACAAGCTTCCACCACATCCGAGAAACAAGTTGGTACGGCACGGGCTACTATTGATTTCCTGTATGCCGAAGGTGGCGGCTCTCAAACGAATCCGAGAGTTGAGTTTCAATTCTTTCATAAGATGTCTCAATTGGTGTTGGCTTTCAAAGCGGGTGGCGGTCTTGAGTTGGATGATATCTCTTATACATTGAAAAATATCATATTGGACGGTTCTTTTGATACATCTGCCGGAAGTGTCGCTTCAGGTAAGACTACAGGGAATATCAATATGTCGTTGGCTAAAGGTAAAGAGATGAACTCTTCGGTGATCGTTTTTCCACAGAAACTGGCTTCTACTCTTCTTCTTGAACTGGCTATGGGAGGTAAAACTTATGCCCAGCCTATTGGGAATGGTATTGATCTGATTTCTGGTAATACGTATATTTTTGATGTAACGATTGCTCCTCAATCGATGACTGTCAGTCCGGCCAAGATAGAGGATTGGATATGGGGTGAAAATAGTGACCATTATGTGATTGCCGGTGAAAGTGAATAAGGTAAGTTAATTATAAACGAAAATATTATGAGAAAACAGAATGTATGGGCTTTGTGCCTGATGGGGATGGCCTGTCTGGTATCCTGTAATAATGAGCAAGAGTTTTCCTATATGAAGACTGATTCTCCGCTGAATCTGACCGCTGTACAAGTGAAGCAATCGGTGCAGTCGCGTGCCAGTTCAGATAATCAATGGATAGGTGATGGTACGGAACACGTTTCTGTCAGCGATGGAAGTGATGCTGCTACTTATACGGTGGTAAATGAGAATGGAGAGCTTCAATGTTCCGATGAGAACAATCAGCTGTACTGGGCGTCAGCTACAGAAGAGCAGACGGTAACTGCCTGGTATCCTGCTACTGCGGATAATAAGTTATGGGGAAGTTGGACTGTTAAAAGTGATCAGTCGGGTGACGGTTATCAACAGTCGGACATGATGTATGCTAATACAAAGGTGGCTTTACAGGGAAGCCATGTGTTGCCTTTCCGCCATCAGACAGCTAAAGTGATTGTGCATTTACTTAAAAATGAGGTGATGGCTGAAGAACTTGCCGGAGCAACGGTGACAATTAAAAATGTAGCACTTCAGGGAAATGTAAACGAAGGTGCTTTGATCCGAAACGAACAGGCTGGGGTTGAGGATGTGAATCCTAAAGCCGTATCTCCAATGAAAGACTATTTGGCGTCTTATGAAGCATTGTTGATACCACAGTTGGTAAAAAATAAAGTCTTTATTGAAATAAAGACGACCGGCGGTAAGACTTTTACTTATAAGCCCAAAGGTAATGAAGGATTGCTTGAAGGGACCTATCAGAATATTTATTATGTGACAGTCGGTAAACCGGGCATTTCTGTTGTAGTCGAAAGAGGCGGTCTGCAATGGGGACAGGAAGGAGAAGACCAGATTGTTGATATGACCCATGAATAAGAATCCACATGTTTTAGTAATCAGAAAAAAGAATCATTATGAAATTCTATAAATACTTATCATTGGCTGTTTTGTTTGCCCTGACTTTGGCTGCTGGTGGTTGCTCGCAAGAAGATAACTTTCCGGACGCTAATGGAAATATGGTTATCAATGTGTATGATGCCGGAATGGAAGCTGTTGGCGGAAATTCACGTGCTGTGACAGACGAAAATTATACTACTGTATTTGAAACAGGAGATTGTATCGGACTTTTTGCCATAAAGGACGGGGCGGTCTGGAATAATATGAATAATGTCAAAGTAACTTATACTGAAAACGGGACCTGGGCTTCGGAGATTGCGCTGCAATATGATGACGAGCAGGAAGGAGTTGCTTATTATGCCTATTATCCTTATCAGGATGGCAAAACTTATCAATCTGGTACGATAGAGAATTTTCTTACGAAAATGGCAAATGAATGGACTCCGGCAGCAGACCAATCGGATAAAGATAAATTCGCTGCCTCTGATTTGATGACGACAACTGAACCTTCATCAGTTATTCAGGAAGGAAGCGGACAGTTTACAATTCGTTTGGCTATGAAACATCGTATGGCTATGAGTGTGTTAGTGATGCCCGAAACGGAGTATAAATTTTCGGATGAAGCATTGAATGAGATTCCTTATATTGCCAAAGAGAGCGCATCCATGTTTTATATGTCTTCTGTAAGTAATGAGAATATAGTGAAGCCTTATTTGGCAACTGATGGGTCTTATCGCTTAATTATAAAACCGGTTGATGCAAACAAACTGATTGTTACTCAAGGTACTTACAGTGATAAGAAGTATGAATTTACAGCAACTGTAAATGAGGGGAAATACCAACGTTTCTTACTGGGTGGTGGAAAGAAAACTGTTGAACATGAATTGAAAGTGGGGGATTTCTATTGTTCGGATGGGAGCATCGTTTCAGGAGATGTGGCAGAAGTACCGGAGAATTGTGTAGGTATTGTCTATTATGTAGGAAATCCACAGCCCTCGGTATTGTATCCTGAGAAGGTAAGCACGGACGGTTCGCAACCTTTCGATGAGGCGCACGATGTTTTGAGACGTGAGCATCCTTCTTGTGTGCATGGACTGGTTTATGCATTAGATTATGCGAATGATGTTATCAAGCTTTTTGGAACTAAAGGAAACAAACCTGATATGGAGGGCATAGCTTCTTCTTATACAGGTTCATATTTATGTAAGAGTGGTAGCCGGGAACCACATTATAAAAGTATTTTGGGATATAATAATACAGAGGTTCTGAAGAAGCTTGCTAATTATGCAATTGAAAATAGTGCGGATTGGGATCTTGCGAATATGGTATCCTGCCTGGATTCATATAATAAACAGAAGGTACTTCCGTCAGGGTTGACTTCCGGATGGTATTTGCCCTCTATTGAAGAAATGCGGATGTTGATAAATGAGACTGAAACAATCAATGCTTCGATGGCAAAAGCAAATGGTTTGTCATTGTGGTATCTCAATGGGACAGAGGGGGCTAATGATCCGCGAGGTAGATTTAACGGATACTGGAGTTCATCATTACGTGCCGGTTATCTTTTCTATATGGTGAAAGATGGGAAAGAAGGTGATAGTATCAATGGATATGTTTGGAATCTGGGATATTTCCGTTTTTCTTTTGCCTTCTAAGAGTTTTAAAGCTTTTGTTTAACTTAATAATATAAGTAATGAGTGAATATTACATATTTAAGTGGTATGACCCTAAAAAGATCACGCAATACCTTTTGTTACTGGGGCTTGCCGCAGGTCTGATGCCGATGGAAAAAATACAGGCGGCTTCATCTGTCCAGTTGGTGCAACAGCAGACAGTGAATGTGAAAGGAACTGTACTTGATAGTCAGGGAGAGCCTATAATTGGGGCAAATGTGGTGGTAGATAAAAGTACCAAAGGAACTATTACGGATGTTGACGGGAATTTCCAGCTTTCTGTTCCGATGGGAACGAAATTAAAAATATCTTTTATCGGATATGAGACACAAACAGTAGTTGTGAAGAACGCTAAGATGAGTATCGTTTTGGCAGATGATTCAAATGTGTTGGATGAGGTTCAAATCGTAGCATATGGAGCACAAAAAAAGGTTACGGTAACAGGTGCGGTTTCCGGTGTTAAAGGAAGCGACTTGTTGAAAACGCCGACCGGTTCTGTAACAAATGTCCTGTCTGGACAGCTGACTGGTATCACTACGGTACAGTATTCCGGTGAACCGGGAGCGGATGTGGCGGAAATCTTTGTACGCGGACAGGGAACATGGAACAACTCGGCTCCGCTGATTCAGGTAGATGGCGTGGAACGTACTTTCAATGAGATCGACCCGAATGAGATTGAAAGCATTACGGTATTGAAAGATGCATCGGCTACTGCCGTATTCGGTGTGCGTGGTGCGAATGGCGTTGTATTGATTACCACCAGGCGAGGAGCAGAAGGAAAAGCGAAAATTTCATTCACGACTTCTGCCAGTGTATTGATGCCGACCAAGACGGCAGAGAAAGCCAATGCCTACCAGTATGCGGATTACTACAATCAGATGCAGCGCAATGACAATCCGAATGCGACTCCGATGTTCTCTTCAGAAGTTATGCAGAAGTTCAGAGACCATTCTGACCCGATTCGTTTCCCGGATGTAGATTGGGTGGATTATTGTTTGAAAAATGCGGCATTGCAAAGCCAGCATAATATCAATATCAGCGGTGGAACCAGTAATGTCCGTTACTTCGTGTCAGCAGGTGCTTATACTCAGGGAGGCCTGTTTAAGCAGTTCGATACGCCTCATGATGTGTCGTTTCAATACAAGCGTTTTAATTATCGTTCCAACTTGGATATAGATGTAACAAAAACGACAACTTTGTCATTTAATCTGGCAGGAAGTATTGATAATCAGAACCGGCCGTTTAGTGGAGGGGATACTGCCGATTTGGTACGTGATTTATATACCTCGACTCCGTTTTCCAGCCCGGGATTTGTTGACGGGAAATTAGTGCAAACATCAACGGATTATACAGATTTGGCATTACCTTTTACCGGAAGTACTGGTATGTCATATGTTTCACGCGGTTACCAGTCGAGAAGTAAAAATAAGTTGAGTGCAGACTTAATTTTGAAACAGAAACTGGATATGATTACCAAAGGATTGTCTTTCAATGCAAAAGGTTCTTATAACAGTGATTTTACTATTACAAAGAATGGGGAGCAGGATATTGCTACTTATACGCCTTGGGTATTGGCAGACGGGACATTAGGGTATCGTAAGACTAAGGATGCCGGACGTCTGACTTATAGTGAGAAATCGGGAAAAGGACGTAACTGGTATATGGAAGCAGGTTTGAACTACAATCGTTCTTTTGGCAAGCATAATGTGGGCGCATTGGTGCTGTACAATCAGTCTAAAACTTATTATCCATCGGTATATTCGGATATTCCATCAGGATATGTCGGTCTTGTAGGACGTCTGACCTATGACTGGAACACCCGCTATATGGCAGAATTTAATGTGGGTTACAACGGTTCTGAGAATTTTGCTCCGGACAAACGCTTTGGTACTTTTCCTGCAGGCTCTATTGGCTGGGTTGTCAGTGAAGAGAAGTTTTGGAATCCTATCAAAAAAGTTATCAATTATATGAAGTTGCGTGTGTCTATGGGACTTGTCGGTAATGATAAGGCAGGAAATTCCCGTTTCTTATACACATCTGATCCTTATTCTGTGGATGATGCACTTCCTGCAGGTGGCGGAAAATTCGGACATGGATACTTTTTTGGAATTGAGAACTCTACCGCTTCCATGGGAGCTTTTGAGAAAGCCAAAAATAATCAAAATGTGACTTGGGAAAAGGCGTTCAAGCAAAACTATGGAGTAGACTTTACTTTAATGGACGAACGATTGAATGTGAACGTTGATTATTACAAGGAAAAACGCCGGGATATTTTGTTGCGTGACTACACGGCGGCAGGGATACTTGGGTTTATTACTCCTTATTATAATATGGGCCGTGTGAACAGTTGGGGATGGGAACTATCCATGAAATGGGATGATAAGATAGGTGATAAATTCCGTTATTGGGTTGGACTGAATCTATCTAATAATGAAAATAAGATTATTGAAAAGAAAGAGGCTCCACTGAATAATGATTATCAGTATGAAAAAGGGCATCGTATCGGAGCGCGTTCCTTGTATAAGTTCTGGCGTTATTATGACGAAGGGACTCCTGCTCTGTACGAACAGACCTTTGGAAAACCTTTTCCCGACCACAAAACCGATTTGCAGCCTGGAGACTGTGTCTATGTTGACTTGGATGGAAATGGTGTAATTGACTCTAATGATATGACTCGTGAGCTGGGTTATACGGATGATCCGGAATATATTGCCGGATTAAACTTGGGATTTAGTTGGAAAAATATAGAATTCAGTATGCAATGGACAGGAGGCTGGAATGTAAGCCGTATGTTGGACGAAGGCTTCCGTACTCCGTTCACGAGTAATGCGGATACAACAACCGGTGGCTTATTGTTATATCAGTATGAGAGTACCTGGACGCCGCAGAATCCATCACAGAGCGCAGCTTATCCGCGTGCTACATGGGCGAATGCCAAAAATAATTATGCTGATTCAGGTTTATATGAAGTCAATTCCAGTTATTTGCGCTTGAAAACCTTGCAGGTTGCATATAATTTTCAGTTTCCTTTGATGAAAAAGTTGAAGATGAACACTTGTCAGTTAACGTTTAGCGGATACAACTTGCTTACGTTTACCGGATTTAAATGGGGAGATCCGGAATCAAAAGTAGCCGGTGCACCTACTTATCCATTGACGAAGACTTATTCTTTGAGTTTGAAATTAGGATTTTAATCGGTAGAAGTTATGAAAATGAAGATACGAAATAAGATAATGGTTCCGGTGTTAGTCGGGATGATAATGGCAGTTCCTTTTTCATCCTGTACGGATGAATGGAAGTTTGGAAATTCTTTTCTGGAAAAAGCGCCGGGCGGACAGTCCACTAAAGATACGGTTTTCAATAGTGCGAAATATACGCGTGAGTTTTTGACAGGCATTTATGCCTTGCAGTATTACGGGCTTCCCTATGATAATGTTTTCTCGCAGATTCCTTATCCGAATGATACGTATATAGGTAAGTTTGATGTTTTGTCGGACTGCTGGCATAATCATTGGGCGAATAGTGCCTTGACAAAAGTGTATTATTCGGGCACACATTCGGCTAATTATGATGCGCATCAAGAGAAGTTCGATTTTTTGAGAAGTAATGTATGGGAAGCGGTTCGTGCAGGTTGGCTGCTGATTGAGAACATTGATAGAGTGCCCGATTTGTCGGAACAGGAGAAAAAGCGGATGGTTGCCGAAGCGAAGTGTATTATTGCTGCCCGTTATTTTGATACATTCCGTCATTATGGTGGACTGCCTATTATTCGCTCTTCGTTTGAGGGGACAAGTAATGATATACCACGTGGTACAGTAGAAGAAACAGTGAACTTTATGATTCAACTACTGGATGAGGCTAAAAATGATTTGCCCTGGGTTTATGAAGATATGCAGAATGATGCCGGGCGTTGGACGAAGGCCGGAGCGATTGGGGTAAAGTGTAAAATTTGGAATTTTGCTGCTTCTCCTTTGTTCAATGATAACGAGGCTTATTATCCGGGAGCTACGAGCTTGGCAATTTGGTATGGTGGTCGTAAACCGGAGCTTTGGGATAATTGTCTGGAAGCCTGTGAGGAATTTTTTAGGGAATGGAATAACACCTATTATCAGTTGGAACGAGCTACAGGGAGTCGCCCTGAAGATTATCGGCTAGCTTATCGTAAAGGATATTCTACCCACGGAAGGGAAATGATTCATTCAACCCGTGTGTACGATAAAGTTGGTAGAAAGTATAATTGGTGGTATTGGCAAAATGACGACGTCCGTCGATTGAATTATACGCCGACACAGGAATACGTAGAAATGTTCCCGTGGAAGGATGGAAAACCGTTCAATTGGGAGGAATCGAAAAATGCCGGAAAGTTGGATGAGATGTTTGCTAAGGGAACGGTTGCAGCGGGTGTAGAGTTGACTCGTGACCCTCGTTTGTATGAGTCGGTGATTGTTAATGGAATGCCGAAGCAAATGGATTGGAATACAGGTAATATGTCGGGAACTAGTTATGAGTTATGGAGAGGGGGGACGGATGCCAAAACCGACCCTGCCAACGAGGACGGGAAATATGCTACCGGCTATGCAAATAATAAATTCTATATGGGCACAGATTATGATGGGAAGTATGCTTTATGGTCATATTTGCGTTTGCCGGAGATTTACTTGATTTATGCGGAAGCGATTGTACAAACTGGTGGAAGCCATTCTGACGCGATTGACAAAGTAGATGAGATTCGCAAACGTGTCGGTTTGGAGGGATTGGAGAAATGTAATCCTGATAAAGATTTGAATTCTAAAGAGGTCTTGTTGAATGAGATTCTGCGGGAACGTGTCTGTGAGTTAGGAATGGAGGATGCCCGCTTTTTCGACATGATTCGCTATAAGATGAAAACACGTTTTGAAACTCCTTTACATGGTTTGCATATCTACCGTTTGAATGCGAATGGTGAGCGTATTCTTACTTCTTGTCCTTGGTTTGGCGGAGATAAGGCGAATGGAGTGGTTCAACCTACGCATTTTGATTATGAGAAATTCCCTTTGACAAATGTGGAACGTTATTGGTGGAAGAATGGTTTTGACCCGAAATGGTACTTGTCTCCATTCCCGCAGGCAGAAGTGAACAAGGGCTATGGACTGGAACAAAATCCGGGATGGTAATTGGCGTGACGTGATTGATTCTACTAACAATTGAAAAAGAACGAATTTATGAAAAAGAAAATATGGATAATAACTTTGTTGGTATTCGGGGGAGTTTGCGGACATGCTCAAGAGACTGATAAAGTAAAAACGGTTAATATCGCCGGTATTGATCAGGATGTCAAGGAATCCACAGCTTCAATATCACTTATCTCCGGTGAAAATTTGACAAAACGGAGCGCAAAAAATGTCACCAATTCTTTATTTGGTTATGGATTGGGGTTGACTGCATTACAAAATTCAGGTTCCTATTCTTCGCAGGAACCGACGCTGTATATTCGTGGATTGCAGACCTTGTCAAGTAGTACGCCGTTGATGTTGGTGGACGGTATCGAACGTGATATCACGTTGGTTACTTCGGAAGAAGTGGAATCCGTGCAGATATTGAAAGACGCGGCTGCTGTGGCTCTTTACGGATATAAGGGGGCGAACGGGGTAATCAATATTATTACTAAACGTGGTAAGTATAATACGAAAGAAATTAAATTTACTTTTGACCACCTTATTAATTGGGAAGTCCGCCGTCCGGAATTTGCGAATGCTTATACGTATGCAAGCGCTATTAATGAGGCTTATGCAAATGACGGTATCCGTAAGCCACGTTATCACGAATATGAGATGAATGCATTCAAGACTGGTGCTTATCCGCAATATTATCCGAATGTAAATTGGGTGGACGAGGTCTTCAAGGATGCGGCCGCAACGAATATTGCTAATATGAGTTTACGGGGAGGCGGTTCGAAGTTCCGTTATTTTGCGATGTTCAACTGGGTGACGGATAATGGGTTTATTGCTAATGCAAAAGCAAATGACGGTTATTCTACTCAAAACAAGTCCTCGAAGGCTAATTTACGTACGAATCTGGATATCGATTTGACGCCTTCGACAAAGATGACATTGAATTTATTAGGAACATTGGCAGAGACGAACAAACCGGGTGATTCAGCTGATTTGTGGTCTATGATTTACAGTCTGCCCGCAACTGCTTTTCCTGTAAAAACGGAAAACGGCTTGTGGGGCGGTAATACCACTTGGGATGGAACAAAAAATCCGGTGGCACAATCACAGGCCGCTGCTTATACCAAAGGACACAACCGTTCGTTGTATGCCGATATGACGTTGAAGCAGGATTTATCATCCATTTTGCCGGGATTGGGAGCAGGTTTTATGCTGGCTTATGATAACTGGGCTTCGTATGTGGAGAATCACTCCAAGACGTATCGGTATGGAAGTGACAATGTGCAATGGAAGAGTGGTAAGCCTGTTTTCGTTTCCCAATATACGGCAGGAACGGAGAGTGAAATGAATACAGGTTCGGAACTTTCTGCCTGGAAACGTAATTTCAATATGGCTCTTGCGGTGGATTACAAGTTTGAAAATGAGATTCATTCTGTTTATACACAGTTGAAATGGAATCATGAATATCGCAATATCAACGGAGTGAATAACACGTGGTTCCGTGAAAACTTTACTTCTTATACACATTATGGCTTTAAGGGACGTTATTATGCAGATTTGAGCATGGCTGTTTCTTCTTCCAATAAGTTGGCGCCCGGACATAAGTGGGCTTTCTCACCGACACTTTCTCTGGCATGGGCTATTTCGAAGGAGAAATTTATGGAAGGAGTAGAATTTGTAGATTTCTTGAAATTACGTGCTTCGGTAGGTATAATAAATATTGATAATATCCCGGAAGAAGCTTATTGGCAGGAAATTTATACGGGAGGCAGTTTATACAATTTCAACAGTAGTTATTCTTCGTCTTTGGGAAGCTGGAAACTAAGCAAACTGGCTGCTGAAAATTCTACGCATGAGAAGGCTTACAAATATAATGCAGGTATTGATGCAACTCTTTTTGGAGGACTTAATCTCACTTTGGAAGGATATTATCAGAGAAGAAGTGATATATGGGTTGCCACTAAAGGAAAATATTCTTCTGTTATCGGTTTTGACGCGCCTTATGAAAATGGGGGCATTGTGGATAGCTGGGGTATGGAAATCGGTGCCAACTATCTGAAAACAATCGGTAATGTTACTTTCAATGTCGGAGGAAACTTCACGTTAGCAAAGAATAAGATTGTGGAACAGTATGAGGCTCCGCAACTGTATGATAACTTGGTGACGACTGGTGGTTCATTAAATCAGTTGATGGGCTTGCAAGCAATCGGCCTTTTCAAAGATCAGAAGGATATTGATGAAAGCCCGAGACAAACCTTTAGTACGGTAAAACCGGGTGATATTAAATATCGTGATGTAAACGGAGACAAGAAAATTGACGCCAATGATAAAACAGCTATCGGTTACAGTACCGTGGCTCCTGAAATCTATTATTCATTCAATGTAGGAGCTGAGTGGAAAGGGTTGGGATTCAATGCTTTATTTCAAGGAACGGGACATTATTCCGCCATGCTGAATACGCAGAGTGTGTATTGGCCATTAGTGAATAATACGACAATTTCGCAGCATTACTATGAGAATCGTTGGACACCTGAAACACCGGATGCAAAATATCCGAGATTGACTAGTCAGAGTAATAATAATAATTTTCAGAACAATACGTTGTGGCTTGCCGACCGTTCGTTCTTGAAATTGCGTAATGTGGAAATCTATTACAAACTTCCAGATAATTGGATGAAACGTACCAAGATTATGAACAATGCGAGAATCTATGTACGTGGTAATGACTTACTGTGCTTTGATCATATCAAGATTGCCGATCCTGAATCGTATGGAGTGAAGAATCCGTTGACACGCAGTGTGGTCGCCGGACTGACTATTGGTTTTTAAGTTGTAATTAAAAAAGGAAATAAATTATGAAACTCAAATATTTGTTCATAGGAAGTATGATTGGCTGTGGAGGGCTGACTGCTTGTCAGGACCAATTGGACTTTAATGAATATGCCAATTATGATAAGAACTATATGATGGAATCTTATGAGAATGTGGGAGGACTGGTTACCAGCATATATGCTCAATTAGATTCGGACTGGGGAAATTATGGTGGAGCTACATTGGCTTCTGCTTGTGATGAGGCTGAATATGCGTGGACTTCGAGTTCTGTTCATGATTTTTATAATGGTTCTTGGAGCGCTACGAATACTATTTCAAACTGGAGCAAGAATTATCTGGCTATTCAGCAATGTAATATGTATCTGGAGGAATTTTTGGGATTGACATTCCCGGATCTTCGTTTGAATTCAGATTATGATGCACAAATGTTCCGTTATAATAACTACGAGCATGAAGTCAGGTTTTTGCGTGCATATTTTTATTTTAATTTGGCTCGTCAGTATGGAGATGTGCCTTTGGTTACGAAAGTACCTTCGGGGGATGAAGTAAACTCGTTGAAACGTACGTCTGTACAAGAAGTGTTTCAGTTTATCGAGGATGAATGTGATGCCATTATGGATAAGATTCCGGCTGACTATACTAAATTAGGAGATTATGCCCTGCCTACGGAGCAACCGGAAACAGGAAGGGCAAATAGATTGGCAGTATTGGCTTTGAAAGCGCGTACGGCTTTGTATGCGGCCAGTGAACTCTTCAATCCGGAACAAAAAAAGGATTTGTGGAAAAAAGCAGCTGAAACCAGTAAGGCGGTTATTGATTCATGTGCCAAATATGGGTATAAATTAGGCAATTATGACAAATTGTGGGGAGCAGACAGTTACCGGGAGAATGAGATGATTTTCCTTTGCCGTGCGGAAAAAGAAAGTAATTCGTTTGAAACGAATAATTTTCCGATAGGTGTGGAAGGTGGTAAAGGTGGCAATTGCCCTACACAGACATTGGTTGATGCTTATGAAATGACAAATGGTAAATTTTGGAATGAACCGGGTAGCGGGTATTCGGAAGAACCCGGAAGTGACCCATATGCAAACCGTGACCCCCGTTTGGCTATGACAATCGCAAAGAATGGTGATACGAACTGGCCGTCTTACAATAAAAGTGCTTTACAGGTTTATTATGGAGGTGCTAACGGTCAGCCTTTGGAGGGTGCCACTCCCACCGGTTATTACTTGAAAAAATATTGCGATGCTTCAATTAACTTGACAGCTTCCAGCTCGAATAAGAAATTCCATTCTTGGATTATCTTCCGTTTGGGTGAGTTCTATTTGAATTATGCGGAAGCCATGTTCCGTTATACGGGTGATGTAGAGCAAGTTTTGCCCGGTGACAAATCACCGCTTACAGCGCGTGAGGCTGTTAATGTGATTCGTCAGCGTACGGGAGTGAAGATGCCGGAATTGCAGGCAGATGATGTAAGTGATCCAGAAGTTTTCTGGAAGCGGTATAAGAATGAGCGTATGGTGGAACTGGCTTTTGAGGGACATCGTTTTTGGGATGTGCGTCGTTGGAAAGAGGGAGAATTGCTTAAAGAAGTCACCTTTATGAAAATTACGCAGAATAATAATGGCACGTATAATTATAGTCGTGAAAAGAGCACGCGCTCTTGGGACGACAAGATGTATTTATTTCCGATTCCGCAGACAGAACTGATGTGTAATACGAATCTGACTCAGAATCCGGGATGGTAGTTTTTAATTCTTAATTGAGATTATATATGAGAATAGTAGCTTTAATATTCAGTGCAGCCATTCTTTTGGCGGCCTGTTCCGATGATAAAATTGTGAATCCCAATGGTCCGGATAGTCCTGACAATCCGGCGGAAATCGAGGGAAATCCTATTACTGCGAGTTATGACTCCAGAGGAATGGTGGTCAGTTATGATATCAGGCAACCGGATTTGAACGCATTGGTTAGTTGGAAATGGTTTAAAAGTGATCCGGACGATGTGACTTATGATATCTATCGGAAGGTGGATGGCGGTACATGGGAAAAGTTGAATGAGGAGCCGATTGTCACAAGTACTAACTATCGGGACAAAACGTTTGATCCAAGTAAAAAGAATGAATATCAATTACGCTTTTCCGGGGGGAGCGATGTTTTGGCGACGTGTATGTTTAATCCGGATAATGCAGAACAGACTTTTTATAAAAGTATTTTCTTGAATAATAGCAACTTGCCGGATCCTACATTGGCTTACAATGCCGGTGACGCTGCCGTCGGTGATTTGGACGGGGATGGCAAGTATGAATTAGTTATTAGAAGGGATGTGGAGCCACGTGATCCGGGACCTGCTGAAAATTGGGTGGGTAAGGAGAAAGGTTCTACCTTGTATGAAGCTTATGATTTAGAAACAGGGGCTTTCTTGTGGAGAGTCGATACCGGTATAAATGTACCGCAGGGTGACCACTATGCTTCGTTTATAGTTTATGATTTGGATGGAGATGGAAAGGCCGAGGTTGTACTCAAGACTTCGGAAGGTACTACCTTTGGAGACGGAGTGACGATCGGTGATATTAATCAGGATGGTATTACAGATTATCGTAATCCGGAAACCGGACGGGTGCAGGCGGGGCCGGAATTTCTGTCGGTTGTAGACGGTATGACAGGTAAGGAATTAGCTCGCACAGATTATATTCCCAGAGGTGATAAGGAAGACTGGAATGATTATTGGGGGGATGCTTATGGAAACCGTTCGGATCGTTTCTTGATGGCTGTGGCACATTTTTCTGGTATGGATAGAACTCCAAGTATTGTGATGTGCCGTGGTTATTATGTTAATTTCCAGTTGACTGCATTAGACTATTCAAATGGTAAGCTGACTCAACGCTGGCATTTTGATACGTATCCGGGATGGACAGATTATGCCGGTCAGGGAAATCATAATTTGGCTGTAGGTGATATAGACAACGATGGGAGAGATGAATTAATTTATGGCGCATGTGCTTTCGATCACAATGGTAAGGGGCTGTACACAACCGGATTAGGACATGGAGATGCTCTTCATTTGGGAAAATTTGACCCTTCCCGAGAGGGATTACAAGTGGTGGCTTGCCATGAGGAACCTGCTTCGTATAGAAATGCCGGATTAGAGTTCCGCGATGCTGCTACCGGAGAGTTGATCTGGGGAATTCCGGGAGATGGTGAAGATGTGGGACGTTGTATGGTGGGCGATATGGATCCGGATACCCCGGGATGTGAAGTCTGGGCTTCCTGGCCGACCGGGAAAATGTATTCTTGCAAAGGAGAACTATTAAGCAAATCTGCTCCAATGATTAAAGGTGGTGTTTATTCATACAACATGGGCATTTGGTGGGACGGAACTTTAACCCGCCAGAATATAGACGATGAGTTGGTTTTGGCATATCGCGACAGTGAAGGTGGAGATAGAGTGTTTTCATGTGGTAATTATGGGGTAGCCTCAATCAACGGAACAAAAAGAACCCCATGTTTCTATGGCGATATTTGGGGAGACTGGCGTGAGGAAATGATTTATGTGGTTGGAGAACGTAATGTAGGTGGCGCTTCGGAGTTGCGTATTTTTACGACTAACATAGAAACAAATCATCGCTTCCGCCCATTGATGGATGACCACATCTATCGGATGAGCGCCACACATCAGAATATAGGATATAATCAATCGACTCATACAGGTTATTATATTGGTACTGATTTGGAAAAAAAATAAATAGTGATAAATGACTCTGTAGTAGCCGGGTGCTGACTATGGGTTATATGATAATGAATCACGGTGGTAGAAATGCTTCCGTGATTTTTTATTCAACATATAAAGTAACTTGTTCTTATGGGAACTAAAGAAATAATTGTTAGTTTTGCATGTATCTTTAAACTATAAGAAACACATGCGGAAACTTATTCTTTTATTAGTCCTTTTGTTGTTTGAAAGCAAGATGACGGCTTTCGATATTTTAGATATTGTCACCATTACAGACCGTAACGGATTGTCGCAGAATACAACTCGTTGCATGATGCAGGATAGCCGGAATTTTATTTGGCTGGGGACAATTAATGGTTTGAATCGTTTCAATGGCAAAGATTTTACGGTTATTCATCCCCGTTTGGATGGGTCTCATGCTTTGTCGGACAGTCGTATCCGCGAAATAGTGGAAGATAGAAATGGTTTTATCTGGGTACGGACTTTTTCGAATACACTGTTTTGCTATGACCCACAGCTTGAGGCGATGATTGATTATATTCCTCAAGACTCGGATAAAATTTTTTCTAATGTGAAGGTTGTATCGAATGGTGATGTGTGGTTATGGGGGAAAAATGGAAGTTGCCGGATACGTTATGTGGACGGGAAGCAAGAAGCATGGAAACCTGCCAATGAGGTGTTGGCCGAGAAAAATATATTGTTTGTTTTTGAAGATTCGAGTCGTCGGATCTGGGTGGGAACCAAAGATGAATTATTTCGTATTGATGGGAATAGAGTACTTTCTATACAGAAAGGAACAACCTTTTGGGATGTGCAGGAGATTGGAGATGAACTGTATTTTGTTAATGAAACTGGTTTTGCCGTTTTTAATGACCGGCAAGATTCTTTTGTGGCATTTATCCCGATTACTCATACGGTAAAAATGGAATATGTCCGTCTTTGTTTGTTGAATGATGGGCTTCTGATGTTAACGACAAACAGAGATTTATATCTGTTTGACACGAAAGGAAAAAAGATACTGCCGACCGAGAATTTCTTTCAAGGGAAAAGGATGTCACGGGCTAATTTCACTATTGATAATAAGGGGCATGTCTGGGTTTATAATAAGGCAGGTATCTTGTGGAGACATCATTCTGATAATACATTTGAGCCTTTGAGTTTAATTCCTTCGGAAGTACTTTCATTGATTGATCAGGAACAGTTCATGATTTATCATGACTCGCGGGATATTATTTGGATTACAACCTTTGGAAATGGATTGTTTGCGATTTACAATACAGGAAAAATGCAGCATTTCACCGTAGGTAAAGATCTACCTACTAATTATTTGTTTTGCGTGACGGAAGATAAGTCCGGTGAAATCTGGGTGGGAACGGAATTAGGAGGAGTCGTGAAAATCTCTTTGTCTAATTATCCGTTTGAAATGTACTATCCGGCATCGGGAGATGGAATGGAACGCGGTAATGCCGTCCGTCTGATGTTTGAAGAGAAGAATCGGCATTTCTGGCTTGGCACACGTGACGGTAATTTGTACGTCTGTGATGAAAATCAACATCGGCTTTATACGCATAGGATTGAAGGTGGTTTGCCGTTTACAATTGCTGAAGATACGCTTGGGTATAAATGGTTGGGAACGAAAGGAGCCGGTTTGTTACTTTTCTCAGAGGGAGGTGAACGGGTCGTTGAAAAATATATGTTATCTAATAGTGCAGGTCAGCCGTCATCAAGCAATAATATTTTTACAGTATTGCGTGACACCAAGAATCGCATGTGGATGGCTACTTTTGGAGGAGGTTTGCAATTGGCGGAACGGAATTCCGGCAAGTTGAGCTTCCGGCAGTTTTTATTCGATAACGAGCATCTGAACATGATGCGTTCTATGATTCAAGATAAGAATGGGCTTATATGGATTGGTACAAATGATGGGGTTGTTGTTTTTAACCCGGATGAATTAATTCGGGATAGGAGCAAGTTTACGGTCTTGCATGTACATTCTCCCAACCGGCAATTGTTGAGTTATGATGAGGTGAAAGTTGTATTTGAGGATAGCAAAGGTCGTATCTGGATGGGAACGACCGGAAGGGGGCTTCATTTGTTGGAACGAAAAGAGAACTTGGCACAATCGGAGTTTAAGCATTTTGGTGGAGATAATGGTTTATCTAATAAAACAGTTCAGGCAATTTTGGAAGATAACAATGGGGATATATGGGTGAGTACGGAGAGTGGTATATCTAGATTCAACCTGAAAAAAGAACGATTTGAGAACCTGATCTTTTCTAACAATCGTTATCCGGCGGTTTTTAATGAACTTTCTTGCTGGAAAAAGCGGAATGGTGAATTGATGTTCGGCAGCTTTAACGGAATATATGCTTTTGACCCGTTGGGTGTGACTTTTGATACTTATGCACCGCCTGTTGTGATTACCGGGTTGCGGATTAATGGAATCAATATACGTCCCGGAACAGAAGACTCTCCTTTGGCAGAAAGTATCACGAGTACGAAGAGGGTTGTCTTGGAATATAATCAGAATTCATTTAATTTGGAGTGTACAATGTTGAATTTCCGTGCCCCGGAATTTAATCAATACGTATATTATCTGGAAGGCTATGAACAAGACTGGAATCCGGTATCACGGAATAATATGGCAACTTATCGTAATGTCCCACCCGGAACGTATGTCTTTAAAGTGAAAGGCTGTAACAGCTTTGGAGTGTGGAGCGAACAAGAAACTGATTTGGAAATAATCGTTCTTCCGCCTTGGTGGAAGTCTTGGCAGGCAATTGTTCTTTATATTATATTAGGTATTGCTATTGCTTACTTTGTATCGAGACTGGTGATTAAGATGCATCGGCTGAATATGGCTGTGGAAGTAGAAAAGCAATTGACGGAGTATAAATTGCGTTTCTTTACAAATATTTCCCATGAATTCCGTACTCCGCTGACTATTATCCGGGGAGCTATTGAAGATTTGGTGGGGCAAGAGAGTATAGCTCCGCTAATCAGCAAGCAATTAACTTTGCTGACCAAGAGCTCTAACCGATTGCTTCGTTTGATTGACCAGTTATTGGAGTTCCGCCGTTTACAGAACAATAAGATGGAATTGAAACTGGAATGGACGGATGCCGAACGTTTCTTTTACGATATCTATCAGACATTTAATGAAATGGCTGAAAAGAAGAAGATTGAGTTCTTGTTTGAGTCAAATGAGTATAAACAGAAAATCTTGCTTGACAAGGGTAAAATGGATAAGGTTGCTTACAACTTATTGTCAAATGCTTTTAAGAATACCCCGGTGGGAGGGAAGATTGTGTTAAGGCTTCATTTCTCGATTGCCGAAGATTCTTTTACGTTGAGTGTTTCGGATAATGGGCCAGGAGTACCTTATGAAAAACGAAATATGTTGTTTGTCCGTTTTGAGCAGATACATTATGCTTCTGATGGTACGGGCGTAGGTTTGCATCTGACTTCTGAATTGATAAAAGTACATAAAGGGAATATTGTATATATGGATTCGGAGATGGGCGGAGCTTGTTTTTCCGTTTCTATACCTCTGTCTGAAACAAATTATGATGAAACGGATATTATTGAAAAACTTTCTGCCGAATCTTTGTCAGTTACTAAAGAGATAGTGAAGGATTCGTTAACTTTTGAAGAAGTGCCGGAAATATTGGACTCTTCGGTCAATAAGCCTTTTAAAGAGTATAAAGTGATGGTAATTGACGACGATGACGATGTACGGGGACTTCTTGAGAGTCAGCTTGGCAAATATTTTACTATATCGACAGCAGCTAACGGAGCCGAAGGGCTTGAGAAGTTGGGTGATGAACAACCGGATATTGTTGTCTGTGATGTGATGATGCCGGAAATGGATGGATTTGAATTTACAAAACGACTGAAAAGTAATTTTAATATAAGCCATATTCCGGTGATTCTTCTTACCGCTTATTCTTCGGAAGAACATCAATTGAAAGGGATACGTGCAGGTGCGGATTCTTATATCACTAAGCCTTTTAGCGTGAAGTACTTATTGATGCGTATTGTGAAGTTGATTGAACAGCGTGAAAAATTGCAGCGAAAATTTGAGACTGAACCGGGAGCACTGCAGCCGTTTATTAACACTACTGACAGGGATAAAGCTTTCATGAAAAAGTTAGATGCTGTCATTGAAAAAAATATGGGGGACGCTGAGTTTAAGCTGGAAACGTATGCTTCTGTAATAGGAATAGGACGCACCACTTTCTATGGTAAGTTGAAGAGTATTGTAGGGTGTGCTCCTAATGAATATGTTCGTATTCTTAGGATGAAGAAGGCAGCGGAGTTATTGCTGACCACTGACTTGAATATAGCCGAGATTGGTTTCCAAGTTGGTATTAATGATCCTTTCTATTTTAGCAGATGTTTTAAGAAATCATTTGGAAAATCTCCATTACAGTATAGAAAAGAACCTGTAAAAACAGAAGTGGATACCGATATGAAGAGTTGAATTTGTATAGTGATGTCGCTATACAAATTCAACTTTGAAAAAGAGCCTTTTCTAGTGGTTACTAGTATATTGATTAATCATTCAACTGATTTTATTGAGGTGTATACATTTCTGGCCAAGGAATATTCTTTAAGCCGTCTCCGATATAGAAGCCTAGATGTGGTGGCTGATTATAACCTACATTTTGCCAAGCAATTCCCAAACGATACATAGGGTCGTGCATTAATGTATATAAGCGATGTTCGGTAGGGATAGTAGTAGTATAGATATGTAGTTTACTTGGGTCTTCAGCATCACAGAGAATGACCTCTTCTCTCCAGTCACCTAGAATATCCGCGCTTAGGTTAGGAACCGCCTTACTTCCACTAGTATGTCGAGCTCCGGAAAAAGTGCGTAGTGTTACGGGTTTCCAACCATTCCATTTAGTTATGACATTTTTATTCAGGATTTCATCTTGCAAGTCACCATCCCAATAGATACGGAAGCTGATAGATGGTTTTCTGTCTGCAATTTTTTTCCCTTTGCAGTTATAAACTCCCGGTGCTCCTGAGCTCCACATTTCGAATCCGCGGTGATTAGGGTCGATATCTGCCGCTAGTCCACGTCCGTTGTCTCCTTTTGTAGGACCTCCCCAAAGAATCTCTCCGGTTCGTGCGTCATGCATTTCATAACCGTATGTTTGCCAAGCCTCTTTTTCTTCGTGTACTTCCCATACCTGATATCCCGGACGGTCAGGATCCAGATTAGCTATATGCATGGCGTCTCCATGTCCCAGTCCCGTACGATAAAGTACAGTTCCGTCATTATTAATCACGCAAGAGCCGTAGACAATTTCATCACAGCCGTCTCCGTCAACGTCGGTCACTGATAGATTATGATTACCTTGTCCATAAGCTCCTTTCCCTTTTATATCAGAAATATGTTCCCACCGTTTTATCAGCTTCCCTTTAATAAAGTCATAAGCTGTTAAAGTTGTTTTGGCGTAATAACCACGGCACATGATAACGCTTGGACGTATTCCGTCCAAATAAGCGACACAAGCCAAGAAGCGGTCTACGCGATTGCCATAGCTATCTCCCCAAGAACTGACTTCTCCACGTTCTGCTTCATAAGGAACGGTATGTAGTTCCTCTCCAGTTTTCCCACTGAAAATGGTGAGATACTCCGGACCCTGTAATACATAGCCACACGTTTTTTTATTCATTTCCAGGTTTCTCCAGTCTTTGTCCGGGTCATCTGTACCAAGGAATATCTTTTTCCCCTTTCCGTCTACCGTTCCGGGTGCTGTCTTGCAGACTAGTTCGGCTTTGCCATCGCCATTGAAGTCATATACCATAAATTGTGTGTAGTGTGAGCCCGCACGGATGTTTTTTCCCAAATTAATTCTCCACAAATGTTTACCGCTTAATTTATAGGCATCCAGATAGACGGGACCTGTGATTCCGGAATAAGAATTATCAGTCTGATTAGAAGGATTCCATTTAACTATAATCTCATATTCGCCGTCTCCGTCCAAGTCTCCTACGCTGCAATCTCCTGGAACGTAGGTATATTCCTGTCCCTCCGGATACTCTTCGGCAATTCCGTTCGAACGATTCAAGGCGATGCACGGTGGGGTAATTCCTTTTTCTGGACGGTTTAGTTGTATAGTCAGAAAGTCTTGTTCCCAGGCTTTCACTTCTTTGGAACTGTCTGTTTCTTTCCCTTTTACAACAGCTTTCACTACATATTTATCTTCTAGATTACCGGATTTGTCGGTCAGGTTGGTAGCTTGTTTTGAAGAAACTGATTTAAATAATTTGCCATTTTTATACACATTAAAGGCTGTCTCTTTTTCGTTACCCAATACGCGCCAACTGATGAAAACCCCATTCTCTGTTTTCACGGCTACTAATCCTCTATCTAAAGCTTCCATTTGTCTTTTCATTCCATAGGTCGGAGTTGTTGCTCCTTCTATGAGAAGACAGAAAATCAAAACTGAAAAAAGTACTATGTTTTTCATTTTGCAGTTAATTAATTATTTGTAATTGATAGGCAAAGGAAGGCATATTCTACCTGTAATTGATGTACAAAGATACAAAAACATGGAAAAATGGAAGTAAGCTTCTTATGTTTCTTCACATTTTGCAGGTTTGAATTGTAGTTAATGGAATAGTATTATGATACATCCGGTATAGAAGTTTTCGCCTTACATTTGCTGAAAACTAATTAATGTATTATTAAAATTGTATCATGAAAAGACGACTACTTTTCGTTGTGACATTGCTTGCCGGATGGAATCTCCTGTCGGCGCAGTCTCTTCCCGACCGGAAAGAGACATTAAAAACATTGGTGAAAGTCAACGATTATTTTATGAAAAAGTACGCTGATTTTACCCGACCAAGTTATGTGGGGAAATTCAGACCCAGTAATATCTGGACTCGCGGGGTATATTATGAAGGGTTGATGGCTTTGCATACTGTCTATCCCCGTTCGGATTATTATGATTATGCATATGACTGGGCGGATTTTCATAAGTGGGGATTGCGTGGTGGCAATATCACACGTAATGCAGATGACCACTGTTGCGGACAGGCATATATTGAACTTTATAAGATTTCCCCTGATCCGGCGAAAATAAAAAATATCAAAGTTTCAATAGATATGCTGGTAAATACTCCTCAAGTGGACGACTGGACTTGGATTGACGCGATACAGATGGGGATGCCTGTTCTTGCCCAGTTAGGCAGGCTGACAGGCGAACAGAAATACTATGATAAAATGTGGCAGATGTATTCTTGCTCCCGTAATGAGATAGGCAATGGACTGTTTAATCAAAAAGAGGGACTGTGGTGGAGAGACGCTAATTTCGTTCCTCCTTATAAAGAGCCTAACGGAAAGAATTGCTTTTGGAGCCGGGGAAACGGATGGGTATATGCCGCATTGGTGAGAGTCTTGAATGAGGTTCCGGAGAATGATACACACCGTATGGATTATATAAAAGATTTCCTGTCAATGAGTAAAGCGTTGAAGGCTTGTCAGCGCGCAGACGGCTTCTGGAATGTAAGTTTGCATGATGAATCCAATTATGGGGGGAAGGAGACATCAGGAACCTCCTTATTTGTTTATGGCATGGCATGGGGAGTGCGCAATGGATTATTGGATAAAAAAGAATATATGCCTGTCATTGTAAAAGCATGGAATGCTATTGTGAAAGAGGCTGTACATCCGAATGGTTTCTTGGGATTCGTGCAGGGTAGTGGCAAAGAGCCTAAAGACAGTCAGCCGGTAACTTACAAGAGCGTTCCTGATTTTGAAGATTACGGAGTAGGATGCTTCTTGCTGGCTGGTACGGAGGTGTATAAAATAGATTGATGATAAAACTTGATAAAACATTGATATTTTGAAGTATGGGAAGATTTAAAGTTTTGAAGTTATTATTTCTCTTACTGCTGATACCTATGCTACTGGGGGCTAATAATAGAGAGAAATACAATTTTAATTCTCAATGGTTATTGCATATTGGTGATGTTCAGGGAGGAGAAAAGTTATTTTTTACTGATAAGGATTGGAAGAAAATAACTCTGCCTCGCGCTTTTAATGAAGATGAGGCTTTTAAAGTTGCTATTAAAGAAATGACAGATACCGTTTCCTGGTATCGTAAACATTTTAAGCTACCGAAAACAGCCAAGGGGAAAAAAGTATTTATAGAGTTTGAAGGAGTACGTCAGGGAGCCGATTTTTATTTGAATGGTAAACATATTGGGCTACATGAAAATGGAGTAATGGCTGTAGGCTTTGATCTGACACCGTATTTAAATTTTACTGGGGAGAATGTAATAGCTGTACGTACTGATAATGATTGGAAGTATAAGGAGCGGGCTACCGGCAGTCGATATCAATGGAACGACAATAACTTTAATGTTAATTACGGAGGTATTCCTAAAAACGTATGGCTGCATATCACGGATAAGTTATACCAAACATTACCTTTGTATAGTAACTTACGAACGACAGGAGTGTATATCTATGCGACAGATATATGTACTAAGAGCCGTAAAGCATTTGTTAATGCAGAATCTGAAGTACGTAACGAATATGATAAATCGTGCAATGTAAGCTATGAAGTATGTGTATATGATTACGACGGCAATTGGGTAAGTACTTTTAAAAGTGCTCCGGTGATAGTAAAATCTAAAGAGACAGTAAAGCTAAAAGCTGCCAAAGAATTGGAAAATCTGCATTTCTGGAGTTGGGGATATGGTTATCTTTATGATGTAAAGACAAGGTTGATAGTGGATAACAGGATTGTTGACGAAGTAGTAACTAAAACAGGTTTCAGAAAGACTCGTTTTAGTGGCGGAAAGATATGGCTGAATGACCGGGTTTTGCAAATGAAAGGATACGCCCAGCGTACAAGTAATGAATGGCCGGGAGTAGGCATATCGGTACCACCTTGGATGAGTGACTATTCTAATGGCTTGTTGATTGAGCATAATGCGAATTTCTTTAGATGGATGCATGTTACACCTTGGAAGCAAGATGTTGAATCATGTGACAGAGTAGGAGTGATACAGGTAATGCCTGCCGGAGATGCAGAAAAAGATGCCGTTGGCCGTTGGTGGGGACAGCGTTTGGAGCTAATGCGTGATGCTATCATCTACTTTAAGAATAATCCGAGTATATTGTTTTACGAATCAGGTAATGAGTCTATAAGTCGTGAACATATGCTTGAAATGATAGCTATTCGTGATATGTACGATCCTTATGGGGGAAGAGCAATAGGTTCTCGTGAGATGCTGGATATCCGTGAAGCTGAATGGGGCGGTGAAATGCTTTATATAAATAAGAGTGAGCATCATCCGATGTTTGCCACCGAATATTGTCGTGATGAAGGTCTGCGTAAGTATTGGGATGAATATAGCTATCCTTTTCATAAGGAAGGAGCAGGACCTTTGTATAGAGGGCAGGATGCAAGTGCCTATAATCATAATCAAGATATGTTTGCTGTAGAATTGATTCGGCGTTGGTATGATTATTGGCGTGAACGGCCGGGTACCGGAAGGAGAGTTAGCTCCGGTGGTGCTAAAATTATTTTCTCGGACACACAGACGCATAGTCGTGGTGAAGAAAATTATCGCCGGAGTGGAGTCGTGGATCCGTTGAGAATACCTAAAGATGGATTTTTTGCTCATAAAGCCATGTGGGACGGTTGGGTTGATACGGAAAAGGAACATACATATATCATTGGTCACTGGAATTATACATCTAAAGTGATTAAACCTGTGTATGTGGTTTCTTCAGGTGATAAAGTAGAATTATTTGTAAATGGTAAATCAAAGGGCTTCGGCAAACAGGATTATCGTTTTTTATTTACGTTTGATTCTGTCCAGTGGGAGAAAGGAATAATTGAAGCAGTGAGCTATGGCGAGAATAACAAAGAATTGAGCCGTTATTCTATAAAAACGATAGGAGAACCTCATCATCTGAAACTCACATTTATGCATGGACCAAAGGGACTTTTTGCAGATGGGGCTGACTTGGCTATACTGCAGGTTGAGGTTGTAGATGCGAATGGTGATAGATGTCCGCTTGCTGATAATATGATTAAATTTGATTTGCAAGGACCTGCCGAATGGCGTGGAGGCATTGCGCAAGCTACAGACAATTATGTATTGGCTAAAGAGCTTCCTGTCGAGTGTGGTATAACAAGAACTTTGATTCGTTCGACTGAACAGGCGGGTAATATCATGGTAAGGGCTACGACAGCTGGTTTACCTTCAGCAGAGCTATCATTAACCTCTAATCCTGTTGAAGTAAAGGACGGACTTAGCACGTTTTTTCCAAGTGAAAAGTTGATTAGTCGGTTTGACCGTGGTGAAACCCCGTTGACTCCTTCTTATCAGGACTCAAAAGTAGACGTAGGAATAAAATCCGCTATTGCCGGAATAAATAGTGAACAGGCTATTTATAGTTATGATAGTAACGAATTAAGTGAATGGAAAAATGATGGAAAATTGAGTACGGCATGGATTACTTATCATTTGGAGAGAAAAGCAGAAATAGATGATATTTGCATTAAATTGACTGGTTGGCGGAAACGTTCTTATCCTTTGGAGATTTTTGCAGATGATAAACTTGTTTGGAGTGGAAATACGGAAAAGAGTTTGGGGTATATTCATCTATCTGTCAAGCCTGTACGAACGGATAAAATAACTATCAAGTTGAAGGGAGAGGCAAAAGAATCGGATGCTTTCGGACAAATAGTGGAAGTTGTTGAGCCTAATGTTGGTGATCTTGACCTTCTTAGGGTAAAAGGCGGTGAAAAAACAAATAATGAATTGAGAATAGTGGAAGTTGAATTTTTGGAAACACTAAAGAAATAAATAGGATTGTGTTTGTTTAAGGTTGCCCCGGCTAGTTCTTTAATTTGAATTGGTTGGGGTTTATTCTTTGAAGACTAATAAAAAGGGCTCCTCATTTTGTTTGAGAAGCCCTTACCTATTGAAAACTGATAAGAGAGGGGAATATCTTAATTAATGAGTAAGTTGTTTTACCTTTATTGTTTTTTCATGTGTACATATTATTTTTGATTTCTCGTCTTGATAAACAATATTTCTAGATTTTTCACCTCTAATGTTGGTATATAATTCTCCCGCTGGAACTGTAAAAAGTACATTGTCGAATAGGATATTTTGTCCGTCCAAAATACTAATTTTATTATCTTGTGAGTTGATTTCCAGATTACGTAAGATAAATCCGTTAACATCATTCATTGCAGTAATGAGTTCTTGACTGTTGATTTTGCCGTTCTCAATAAGAATATTGCTACAGGGTACTTCCGGAATGCCATTGATGCTTAATACTTTATGGGCTGATTCTACAATAAAGTTCCTTATCTTTATATCTTTTATGACAGGAGTCAGTCTGTTCACAGCTCTTGGTGGAATGCGACTGGCCAATTCTCCCATATATCGTTTGCTGCCAAGCAAATCCCACTTAAAAGCTTCTCCTACATTCGTCATGCGTATATTTTCATATAGAATATCAGATACTCCTCCGGCTCGATTGCGGCGGGTTTTAAACCGTATTCCTACTTGTGTTCCATCGAACACACAGTCATGTAGGTAAATATTCTCTATTCCACCTGCAGTTTCACTTCCACAAGTAATGCCACCATGTCCGTCTTTGGCCAATGAATAGCGGATTACGACATTCTCGGTAGCCTTACCTACACGTAGTCCATCCTCAGCGCGTCCGGCTTTTAAAGTGAAGCAATCATCTCCACAATTGAGTGTGGAGTATTCTATCAGTACATTCTTACAGGATTCAATGTCGATACCATCGCCACTGGGAACTCCAATCGAATTTACAGTAATACCACGGATTATTACATTTTCACAGTAAATCGGACAGATGTTCCAGAATGCGCTGCGTTCCATAGTAATACCTTCAACCAATACATTAGTACAGTTAATGGGCGAGATTGTTTTTGGGCGATAGAATCCCCTTCCGTTCATACCGTCAAATATTCGTTGCGCTACCGGAGTGGTTGACGATATGTCATTTTCAACTACAGTATTTCCATTAGGTAGTTGTCTGATCTCCGCATTCATAGCTGGACCATAAATAATGCCCTTGCCGGTCACAGCTATATTATTTTCTCCATTTGCATAGATGAATGCCCCGGCTCCCATAATTTCAATTCCTTCGTGGCGAGTGAACACTGCAGGTAAATAACTTTCTACAGTTCCGGGAAATTCTATTTCGGCTTCGTCTTCTAAGTGGAGGTTCACATTGCTTTTTAGCACAATACGCCCTGATTTCCATTTCCCTTTGGGGATGACGACAGTCCCCCCCCCTCGATTGTGAACGTCCATGATCGTTTGATTGACAATAAGAGTGATAGGTTCATCTGCTTTGGCTCCCTTATCTGATATGTTGACTGTCAATTCAGGAAAGACAGGCCTTTTAAGATCAGGCATCTGAAACGGTATTTTGCCAATAGGGGCAATTTCTTCCGGCATGGCAATGGCGCCTACCTTATCTATAGTTACAATCTTTGCAGATTCGACTTGAGGCTGACAAGAGACTGACAAAAAGGGAAGTGTCAAAGCCATTAATAAATACGGTTTATAAATTCTCATAACTATCAAGAAGTTTATTTAAGTGTCCATATACAAGTATCATTCAATATTTCTTTTCCGGACTTCCCTTCTACACGAATGACATTTTCTCCGGGAGAAAGGGTTATATTATCCCATATGATCCGGTTAACCTTATCTTTTTTCTGTTTACCGATTTTTTTGTCATTAAGATACAGAGTTGCCTCATTTAGGTTGCTATATACTTTGACTAACGTGTTTGGATTAGTACGTTCGGTGAATCTACGGCTACAAATGTAGAGCATCGGTTCCGAATTCCAGTTCGCTTTATAAAAGTAGAAGACATCTTTTTTTACTTTGCGATCATAGGTAATAGTACCTTTGTCGTTAATACCATCTGTATCTCCTTCCTGTCGGATAGAGGATTGTGCATCTGCGAATTGCCAGATAAACTTAGCCCATAAATAGGGGCGTTCGGTAAATGCTGTCCAATAACCTTCGTGACAGATTGCCTGATATTCTTCAGGATGTTCTCTTTTAGGACGTTGGGTATTATGGTCGAGGGGACATGCGTGTTGATGGATACTGGCGCCGGCTCCATATTCCGATACTCCCACTGGCTGGTTATTAGAGTTCTTTTTTACATCATCAAAAAACTTTTCGGCAGATTGTTGAGAGGTTTTCCAACCGAAATATTTATTCCAAGCAATAAGATCGGAACAACCCAGATAATTAGTTTGGTCTACACAAGTTGCAAAAGCAGTCAGACGGGACGGATCCAGTTTTTTATACAATTCATTAATTTCTCTAACAAAAGGAACCGGATTATCATATTCTTGAAATTTCTTATTGTCGGTAATCAATAGCTCATTGAATATTCCCCAAAAACAAATAGAAGGGTGATTGAATTTTTGATATACCAGTTCTTTCAGGGATTGCCTGGCGTTATCCTCGAATCCTTTATTGTGTAAATAGCCGGTATATGCATATCCGCCGGGACCGCACATCGGGATTTCTGTCCATAATATAATTCCGTTTTGATCGCATAAGTCGTACATGGGTTCTGCGTGTGGATAATGTGCCAAACGCATAGCGGTCGCACCTACTTCTTTTATCAGGCTTATGTCTTTATCATAATCTTCTTGCTGTAAAGCACTTCCTTTACCTTTTACATCCTCATGACGGCAGAAACCATAGAGGTTCAGGTATTTTCCGTTTAGGAAGAAACCTTTTTCCGGGTCAGCATGAAAGTAGCGGAATCCCGTTTTTTGAGTTACTTTATCAATTACTTTGTCGCCATCATATAGTTCTACTGATACGTTGTATAAATAAGGATTCTCTTTTCCATTCCAAAGAATAGGATTAGTGATTGTAAGTGGCTGTTTGACGGTCTCCTCACTGACTGCTGTTATATTGCTGGTCACTTCTTTTCCATTAGTATCTGTGATGGTTGTTTTCAGTTTCAGACCGGATTTTACTTCTTTTAAAGAAAGAATACTCTCTACACAGATTTCGGCTTGTTGCTTGGTAATTCTATTCTGATGGATAAACACTCCTGGCGAGGCATAGAATACAGGAGAGATGCAATTCTTTTCTGTTATAATCAGATGACAAGGACGGTGGATTCCACCGTAGATATTAAAGTCTCCGCTAATTGGCAGGATGTCTGTACGATATGCATTGCTTACCCACACTTCCAGATCATTATTACCATTCTGTACAAAATCTGTGATTTCGAAGCAAAAAGCTGTGTAGCCACCTAGATGTTGTCCTACAGTCCGGTAATTTATGAAAATGTCAGCGGCAGAATTGACACCTTCGAAATAGAGGAAAAGTCGTTTATCTTTCATTTCCGGAGTAATTTCCAAATCACGTTTATATACCATCATTTCCCGATTGTATGTTGTGGTACCTTCCAGATAATTCGCATTCCAAGTGTGAGGAAGGGTTACCGGAGTAAGTGATGCATCTTTCTTATTACTGGTGAGTGGTTTATATCCCCAGCTTTTATCCAATAGAATAGAGGTGCGAGGATGGTTCTCTGCAAGGATAGAAGAATGGAACAAGAGCCCGATAATAACGAGGCATAAAGTGGATAATTTGTGTTTCATAAATTATTAAGTTATAATTATTATGCAGAATTTTTATTGGCAAATATAGGGCGTTGTATTCTCTTATTCCTGTAATATAGTACGAAAACAAGTATTATGATGCAAAACAAATCGCAAAAATCAGGTGATGGTATATTTTGAACAGGAATACATATAAATGTATGGTGATTAAGGCTGTATTCATAAATTTGCGCTTCTTTTGCATAGTAAGAGCTAAAATAATGAAAGCTAGTAAAAATAGAATAATCATGAGAAAGATTACGTTTATATTTCTTTTGGGGGGCTTGTCATTTTTACAAATGTTTGCTCAAAATAAAATGATTTGTGATAATGCAGTGGAGACTAATTGGGATTCTGCACTGAGGAACGTGGAGATTCCTTCTGTTAAAGATGGCACTATTCGGCGAGCACTTATGTATAAGACTATTTGCAAAAGTCCTCAGCCTTTGGTGGTGAATCTTGATACTTGGAATAATGATTCTGTACAGAAGAATCCTTTAATCAAAGAAATTATAGCTCGTGGCTGGAATTATATTCATCCGAATTTAGAAGAAGTCAATCAAGAAGTGAGTGTAGTGAGTATTCTTGAAATGTTGGCCCATATTGAGGATGCAATTCGATATGCATTAAGACAAACTAATGCCAATCCCAATGATGTTCATATAATAGGTTCAGGAAAAGGTGGCGTTGCGACATTGGCAAGCTACATGAATCTTAACTATCCGGTGAAATCTTTTTCGGTTTGGGGAGCACTGAATGTAGATTTATCTTTAGAACATCAATGTTTGATTGAAAAGCGTAAAGATGCCCGATTGTTTATCTATGCTAAGATGAATGGGGGAGATAAAGATTCTCTTTCTGTTACACCGTCTTTGAATATATACAATCGATTAGTTGGAGAGTTAAAATATGGAATATTGAATATGGATGATATTAAGATGAAGGCGGTTAATGATCCTAGCCTTATATCTTGTTACGAAATATTTGATTTATTGGGTGAACGTAGTAATTTTGACTGCAAAAAGAATAGAAGGATGTTTGGTTGTGATGTCTATTTGATACGTAAGTATAGTAACATACAGTTAACAGTTCTTGAGAGTGATTATGATCAAATTCCTCAGGCTTTAGGTTTGATACCTTACAATAAAATTACAGACCTAAAATATAATATCCTGACTATTGGTGATTCTAATGGACAGAAAAAAGATGGTTGGGTTGCACAACTGAAGAAGATGTTACCGGAATCTACAATAATTAATTATTCAGAAGCCGGGCGTACTATTGGGTTTGACAATAATGGTAAGGAAAGATTGAATGGACTTAAAAATATCAATTCATATTTAGATCAGGCACAAGTTGAAAAGAAAAAGTATGATTATATTATTTTGTGTTTAGGAACTAATGATACAAAAAGAATATTTGAAGCCAGGCAGAATGAGGTTGTACTAAATTTTGAGAAACTTCTGAATAAGATAAAAATGCATAATCTGTATAAAGGTTCGGATACAAAATTAATTTTCGTAACTCCTCCTCCTCTCAGAGAGAAAAATATTAGTCTAAAGTTCCAAGGAGCTAGTCAGAGATTAAATAATTTGATACCGGAATTGATGTATATGGCTTCCAAAAAAGGTTTTAGTGTGGTTGATGTATATCATCCGTTATTAGGAATACTTGATTATTATGCTGGTGATGGAGTGCACATGGCAGGGGCTGGACAAGAAATTGTCGCCTCTAAAATAATTTGTACAATAATGGATAAATAGATAATTAGAAAAGTCATGAAAATATTCTTTTTCCTTATTTTAAACCTTATCATTTGTTCTAATTCTGCATTCGCTGCAAATAGGGAGGTTTATGTAGCCAAATATAAGCATGATAAAATATGTGCTATTAGTTATACATTTGATGATGGGTTGGCAGAACATTATACAATCGTTTTTCCAGAATTGGAAAAACGGGGTTTTAAAGGAACTTTTTGGATATGCGGCTATTATACGGAACAGGGAATGGATGCAAAGGTTCCTCGAATGACTTGGATGCAATTGAAGGAAATGGCAAATAAAGGACATGAGATTTCCAATCATAGTTGGTCACATAAGAAAATGTCACGTTTGCCCTTAGCTCGTATTAAAGACGAGATAGAGAAAAATGATAGTGCAATTTTTGCTAACATTGGTATTATGCCTGTTACCTATTGTTATCCATATAATTATAAGCCAGATACGATTTCTCAGATAGCTTCTGAAAATAGGGTGGCAACACGTGTGAAACAATTTTCGATAGGTGGAAGTAAGGCAAGTCCTCAACGGTTTGCAAAATGGTTGGAAGACTTAATAAAAAACAAGGATTGGGGAGTAACCATGACCCATGGCATTAATTACGGATATGATGCTTTCAAGTCACCTGAATTATTTTGGGAACATTTGGACGAAGTGAAAAATATGGAGGATAAAATTTGGATAAGTACTTTTCGGCAAATCGCTTCTTATATAAAGGAGAGGAAAGAAATACAACTGAAAGTATCAGATAAAAAAGATGTGCTGGTTATTACTCCAAAATTGAAGCTAAATAAGGAACTTTTTGCGGAACCATTAACAATGATAGTCAGAAAGGAAGGAGTAAAAGGAGTAGTTGTTACCCAAAATAAAAAACGACTATCAGCAAATATCTTGGGGGATAAAATTATTTTTGATTTTAATCCTTATGATGGTTTAATAAAGGTGCGTTTAATTGAAAAATAGGATTCTGTACCATCTATTTGTACTGGATTGCATAATTAAAATATGTTCCTGTACTACATTTGCAATATGAAAATCACAAAATTGAATGTTTAAATTAAGTTTTTACTAATATGAAAATGAAATGTATGAAAAGCACAGAGTACGGCATTAGTTGTTTAAGTAGAGGAACTTTGTTTCTCTTTCTGCTAACTGTCTTTGTTTTGCAATCAGTTACGTTACTGGCTCAAAATGATCGTACTATCAGGGGTACAGTAATTGATGAAAATGAGGAACCTGTTATTGGTGCAACGGTTGTTGCTATCGGTACCAACCGTTCTACTATTACAAATCTGGACGGTGCTTTTGAATTAAATCTTCCATCTACAGTTAAAACTCTGGAAATTTCTTTTTTAGGATATAATAAAGCAAAGGTCCAGTTGAAAGCACAATCAACTTATAAAGTTCAATTGACAGAATCATTGGTTCAATTAGATGAGGTAGTAGCTATAGGGTATGGTTCTGCCAAGAGAGGTAATCTGACAGGTTCTGTGTCCAAAGTGGATGCTTCGAAAATTGAAAATCGTCCGGCGCCGAATATTGCTTCTGCATTGCAAGGTATGCTTTCAGGGGTGGAAATCCGTTCAACAAGTGGAGCGCCTGGAGAAGAACTTGAGATTCGTGTACGGGGAGCAGCATCGATTAATGCTGATGCGGTACCTTTATATGTATTGGATGGGATTCCGGTAGATAATCTGGGGAGCATTAATCCGAACGATATTGAGTCGATTGAGGTGTTAAAAGATGCTTCTTCTTCTGCTATATATGGTTCACGTGGTGCAAATGGCGTTATTTTGATAACGACGAAAACTGCATCGAAGTCTGATAAAGTACGTGTTGATTTTTCTGCATCTTATGGTATTCAGCAATTGGAGAGAAGGGTAGATGTTTTGAGTCCGGAAGAATGGATTGATTTTCGTACTGCATATAATAATTATAGATATGTAGAGAAATATGCTGCAAAAGGAGCTACTGCTAATGATGATTGGGAAACTCGTTTAGCTATGAATGGTGGTAAGATTAGTTATTATTACATGAATGACCCTCGTTGGTCACAGCCTAATTATGGTGGTTTGGCATTGATAGACTGGCAGGATGAGTTTTTTCGTTTGGCTCCTATACAGAATTACCAACTATCTGTATCTAATGGTAATAAGAATAGCAAATACCGTCTTTCGTTGGGATATATTGATCAGCAAGGTGTTGCTATTGAAACAAGCTATAAACGTTTGAATCTACGTGCAAATGTAGAGTCTCGTTTGTTTGATCGTATCACAATGGGATTTAATATTGCTCCGACTATGACTTGGAATGAAGGAGGGAGCATTGAAGGAAAAGATCAACAGGCGCAGAAAGTTTTGTCTATGTGTCCTATAGCTGAGCCGGAAGCAGGGGTATATGAGGGTGCAGAGCCTTATGATAGTTATTTGTGGGCTAGTTCCAATGTGAGTCCAATAGCTTTTATGGAGCAGAATGTTAATCATCGGGAAAATATTAATGTAAACTCTTCTGCTTATTTGAAAATTGATTTATTGAAAGGGTTAAAGTTGGAAGCAACCGGCTCTTATATTTTTTCAAGTCAGCATAGACGTATCTTTACTCCAAGCTCAGTTCTGAAGAAATGGGAAGTGGGTGAAGGATATCATACAAGTGCAAATCGTTCTGATACACGTTCCCATAAATATTTGTTCCAAACGATATTGAATTATAACAGAACTTTTCGCAAGCATACGGTAGGCTTGATGGCTGGTTACTCTATGGAGTCTTCTTCTGGGGCATCAAGTAGTTTGTCTGCAAAGCAATTTGCGGATAACTCTTTAGAAGTTTTTACTTTGAATGATCAGGCGATTACCGGAGCATCTGCTACTTTAACGACTCCTAGCCGTTTACTTTCTTATTTCGGACGTTTTCAGTATGAATACGATAATCGCTATCTATTGACAGCGAGTATTCGCCGGGATGGTTCTTCGCGTTTTGGCAGGGAGAATAGATGGGGTACTTTTCCTGCTGTATCAGCAGCTTACCGTGTCTCGAATGAGAAATTCTGGCCTAAAGATTTTGTGATGAATCAATTAAAGGTGCGTGCAAGCTGGGGACTGAATGGTAATAATTCCATCTCTAATGGTGCTGCATTAGGATTGATGGAAAGTGCAAATTACTCATTGGGAAGTTTGGTTAATGGCTTTGCGCCAAGTTCTATTGACAACGAAAAACTGGGTTGGGAAAAGACACATAGCTGGAATATTGGTATAGACCTAGGATTCTTTAATAACCGTATTGTGCTGGCTGCCGACTATTATGATAAAACGACCAAAGATCTTTTGTATAAAGTTTCTGTTCCTGCCATTATGGGATTCACCAAAGCTTGGGGAAATATTGGTAGTATAGGAAATAGAGGTTTTGAATTGGAACTGACAACCCAGAACTTGACAGGGAAGCTGAATTGGAGTACATCCTTAAACGTTTCTTATAATAAAAACGAGGTAAAGAGTCTGGGAGAAGATAATACTACTGTATTTATTGGTTATAGTGATTCTAATACTCAGGTATTTATGGTAGGTCAGCCATTGAGAGCTTATTATATGTATGATGCTGTCGGAGTTTATCAGACTAAAGAAGATCTGAAGAAATATCCTACCATGACAAACTCACAGGTGGGAGACGTGAGATATCGCGATGCTAATGATGATGGAGTTATTAATGACCAGGATCGTACATTAGTAGGTAAACCGTCACCTGATTATACTTTTGGTTTCACAAACTCGTTCAGATATAAAGATTTTGATTTGTCTATTCTGCTTACGGCTCAAACCGGTGGTAAACTTTACAGTGTGTTAGGCCGAGCTATGGACCGTCCAGGTATGGGAGCTTCTATTAATGTATTAGCTAAATGGAAGAATATGTGGAGATCGGAAGAAGAACCGGGAGATGGAAAAACTCCAGGTATTGATAATAAAAATACAAGTTCGTTATATGACTCACGGTGGTTATATAGTACAGACTTTATAAAGATAAAAAATATTACTCTTGGTTATCGTATTCCCGTTAAAAGGTTTAAATATCTTAGCAGTGCCCGTTTGTATATGTCGGCAGAGAATGTTTGGATGTGGGATAAATATGACGGGGGATTCTCTCCGGAATCTAATAATGGTGGTAAAACTGCAGATTATGATTATGGAGCTTATCCTCAGCCAAGAACGATTACTTTGGGAGTTAATGTTACATTTTAATAAAACGGAAAATTATGGAATTGTATAAATACATATTAGGTGGAGCTTTATGTTTAGGATCGCTCTTTTCATCATGTAGTGATTGGTTGGAAGTAGAACCAGTAGACACTCGTACAACAAACTATTATTATAAGACACCCAAAGAGATGGAACAAGCGTTAATGGGGATTTATAATGGATTACTTCCTGTGTCGGAATATTCGTTATTAATGTCGGAACTTCGCTCTGATAATGTTTGGTGTGGTGAATATACCGGAGCCCAACGGGATTATTTGGCTATTAGTACCTATGATCCTAATTTGGCTATTACTTCCACTATAAGTGGAGCATGGGAAGAATTATACCGGATTGTATATCGTACCAATGTATTTCTGTCAAAAGTTGATGGAGTAACATTTATCATAGAAGGAACAAAAGAACAGATGATAGGGGAAGCGCGTTTTTTAAGAGCGTTGGCCTATTTTGATTTGGTACGCTATTTTGGACGCATACCTTTGACTCTATCTCCTTTGACTATTACCGAGGCTATGTCTGTTCCACAATCAGAAGCGCATGAAATTTATGAAAAAGCCATAATACCCGATTTAGAATATGCTATAACTAGTTTAAATGATGCTCCTACTGATTATTTGGGAAAGGCAACTTCCACAGGACGCGCTACTTTGCAAGCTGCACAGTCTTTACTTGGCAAGGTTTATTTAACTATGGCAGGTTATCCTTTATATGATGAAAGTAAAAAAGAATTAGCAAAAGACTTATTTGAGAAAGTGATAGATTACGCTGACGCAAAAAAGAAATTTTGGGCGAAAAATGCTGATGAGTGGAAGAGGATATGGATTAGTGACAATGATAATAAATATCATATATTTGAGATTCAATATATCGCAGCTAAAGATTATGGTAATCCGATGGCAGGTATATGTACTCCTAAACTTCCCTCCCAATATACCGCAGTACAATTGGCAGGATGGAGCATGGGATGTGCAGATGGTTTGAAAGAACTTCTGGGGGAAGAGAAAGATGCAGAAGGACATTACTTGGATGTACGTTGTCTGGCAACTATTGATACAACGAAATTTGTCAATAAAGACAACCCAAACCAAATTACTAGATATTCGGGCGATGATTTCTTTATTAAATTTATGGAACATAAGATTAAGAGACAGGAACTGGGATATTCTGATATTGATGGGCAAATAATAGATCGTACTTATTTCCCTATTAATTATCCATTAATTCGGTTGGAAGATGTCATGTTAATGTATGCGGAGATTGTGGGGCCTACGGATAGGGGGATAGATATGGTAGATAGGATTCGTACTCGTGCCGGCTTGAGTGAATTAAGTGATGCGGAGAAAGTACCGGATAAATTCCAGAAGTGTATAGAAAAAGAACGTCGTAAGGAATTGGCTTTTGAGGGTATTCGCTGGCATGATCTTGTCCGTCATAATAATTTGCAAGCCGTGAAAGACAAGTTTATGCATTATGCTACAGATTCAGAAGGTAATATCACTCGCCCTCTAGTTGCTCAATATGCTGATCGTGTAAAAGAAGGTACTTATCTTTATCCGATTCCTGATACACAGATGAAAGTGAAAGAAGGATTATATGAACAGAATGAGGCTTATAAGTGATTAAAACATAATTGTTAATTTAGAATTAGTATGAAGAATAAATTTCTTATATTATTGTATATCTTTACTTTTACATTTGCCATTAAAGGATATACTACGGAATGTGGAAAATATAGTTTTAATAACGACTGGCTTTTAAAAGTAGGCGATATTCCTGATGCACAGAAAAGTCAGTTTAAAGATGATGATTGGAGCAAGGTAACACTTCCGAGAGCTTTTAATGAGGATGAAGCATTCAAAGTTTCGATAGAGCAACTGACCGATACGGTTATGTGGTATCGTAAACATTTTAAGATTGAAAATCGAGGCAATCGGAAAGTGTTTATTGAGTTTGAAGGAATACGTCAGGCTGGTGATTTTTATTTGAACGGACATCGTTTGGGAAAGCATGAGAATGGTGTAATGGCAGTAGGTTTTGATTTAACACCTTATATGAAAGACGGAGATAACGTGCTAGCTGTACGTATTGATAATAACTGGCAATATCGTGAGGTGGCAACAAAAGCCAAATTTCAGTGGAATGATCGTAATTTTAATGCTAATTATGGCGGTATCCCCAAAAATGTTTATTTGTATGTAAAAGATAGCGTTTATCAAACTCTTCCATTATATAGTCACTTGAAAACAACAGGAGTATATGTTTATGCGACTGATATAAATATAAAAGACCGTAAAGCAAAGATTCATGCGGAATCCGAGGTAAAGAATGATAGTCGTGAAGTTCGTCGGTTTAGTTATCAGGTGACATTAATTGATGCAGACGGTAAAATTGTAAAATCCTTTAGAGGTTCTGATATAACATTAAAAGCTGGAGAAACAAGAATAGTTAAAGCTGCCGCCGAAGTCGGAGATTTACATTTCTGGAGTTGGGGATACGGTTATCTTTACATGGTGAAGACTGCACTTGTAAATGCTCAGAAACAAATCTTTGATGAAGTAACAACGCGTACAGGTTTTCGTAAAACTAGATTTGGAGAAGGAAAGATCTGGTTGAATGATCGTGTCATACAAATGAAAGGGTATGCTCAACGTACTAGTAATGAATGGCCTTCGGTAGGAATGTCTGTTCCGGCATGGCTTAGTGACTATTCAAATGATCTGATGGTAAGAAGTAATGCTAATTTTGTTCGTTGGATGCATGTTACACCATGGAAACAAGATGTAGAATCATGTGACCGTGTTGGTCTTATTCAAGCCATGCCTGCTGGAGATTCAGAAAAAGATAGGGAAGGTCGCCAATGGGAGCAACGTACGGAGTTGATGCGTGATGCGATCATTTATAATCGCAATAACCCGAGTATTTTGTTCTATGAATGCGGTAATAACTCGATTAGCCGAGATCACATGCTGGATATGAAAGCTATTCGGGATAAATATGACCCGTTTGGTGGTCGTGCTATTGGTTCCCGTGAGATGTTAGACATTCGTGAAGCTGAATGGGGAGGAGAAATGCTGTATATCAATAAGAGTAAACATCATCCGATGTGGGCTACGGAATATTGTCGTGATGAAGGACTGAGAAAATATTGGGATGAATATAGTTATCCGTTTCATAAAGAGGGAGATGGTCCTTTGCATCGCAATCAACCAGCTACCAGTTATAATCATAATCAAGATGAGTTTGCAGTTGAATTAATTCGTCGTTGGTATGATTATTGGCGTGAACGTCCCGGAACGGGGGAACGAGTTAGTTCCGGTGGAGCAAAAATTATCTTTTCTGATAGCAATACCCATCATCGTGGTTCGGAAAATTATCGTCGTAGTGGTGTGACTGACCCGATGCGCATTGAGAAAGATGGCTTTTTTGCTCATCAAGTGATGTGGAATGGTTGGGTAGATACAGAAAACCACCAAACTCATATAATTGGTCATTGGAATTATCCGCTAGATACAGTGAAACCTGTGTATGTAGTATCTACAGGAGAAGAAGTGGAATTGTTTCTTAATGGGGAGTCTTTAGGTAAAGGCAATCGTGATTATAATTTCTTATTTACTTTTGATAAAGTTGCATTTAAACCGGGCAAATTAGAAGCTGTAAGCTATGATAAAAAAGGAAAAGAATTGAGTCGTTGTACTTTGGCAACTGCGGGTGAACCTGCGAATTTGAAATTGACAGTTATACAGAATCCCGATGGTTTCCAGGCAGATGGAGCTGACATGGCTTTAATTCAAGTGGAAGTTGTAGATAGAGAAGGAAAGCGCTGTCCACTGGACAATCGAATCATTAAGTTTAATTTGAAAGGGGAAGCTGAATGGCGTGGTGGCATTGCACAAGGTGAAAATAATTATATTCTTAGTAAGAATTTACCAGTTGAATGTGGTATAAATCGTGTCTTTGTCCGTAGTACTACAAAAGCAGGAAAAATAATATTAACTGCGAAAGCTAAGGGACTTCCCGATGCTTCTGTTTTATTGGAAACAATCCCTGTTACTATAAAAGATGGTTTGGGAACTTATTTACCTCAATATACATTGAAAGGGAGATTTGATAAAGGTGAAACACCTCGAACTCCATCTTATAAAGATACAAAAAAAGAAGTACGCATTGTTTCTGCCAAAGCGGGTGCTAATACACAAGATGTAGAAAAGAGTTATGATGATAATGAACTGAGTGAATGGGGTAATGATGGTGCGTTATCAACTGCTTGGATTACTTATAAACTTGAACGTGTAGCAGAGATTAATGATATCTGTTTGAAATTACGGGGATGGCGTAGAAATAGTTATCCGTTGGAGGTGTATGCAGGGAAAACGTTGATTTGGAAAGGAAATACGGATAAAAGTTTGGGTTATATTCATTTGGAAACTATTCCGGTACGTACAGATGAAATAACAATCTCTTTAAAAGGTAGTGCTACAGAAAGTGATGCATTTGGTGAAATAGTGGAAGTGGCAGCTACAGTGACCAATAAAATGGAACTACAAGATAACAAACAGAAGGGAAAACGCTATCTTAAGATTATAGAGGTTGAATTTCTTGAGAATGTGAAATGATATCTTGCTTAAATTGTAATAAGATTGATTAGACTAGTAAATGGTGTCGTTTTAATGAGAATTGAAACGGTGCCATTTTTTTAAGGAAGGAAGTTGTAATTTGTTAACTTAAATAGCGAGAAATGAAGATATATATACTTTTTGTGTTTGTAGGTCTATGTATGGTTACATCTTGTACAGATGATGAGATAATTGTTAATGAATCGCCAGTTTCGGAAATACCTGATTATTCTCCGGTAACTAATATGGCTTCTCCTTTGAAACGGATGTTATGGGCATCTATTAATAGTCGTCCGGATGCTTCGTTGAAGAAGTTTAGAGAATTTAATGACAAGATATTAGTTAGTTGGCGTATGTTTCCTATTGATGATGCTTCTACAGCATTTGATTTGTATCGTACCAGTGGTAATACTATGGAAATAAAGTTGAACTCAGAACCAATAAAGAACTCTACTAATTATCAGGATGTAGAGGCAGATCGTACTGTTGATAATACATATAGATTATGCTATGCCAATAGTAATGAAACATTGGATACTTATACAATTACGGCTCGGCAGGCTAGTGAAGGACTACCATATTTATCAATTCCATTGCAGAGTACAGTAAATGTGAGCCCTCTGCTTCTATATGAAGCTAATGATGCTAGTGTCGGTGATCTGGATGGAGATGGAATTTATGAAATTGTTTTAAAGAGACTGGTGCATACTTCGACAACAGATGGAGGTGAAGGTAGTACAACGAGCGAGGTCAGACATACGACCTTATTTGAAGCTTATAAGTTGAATGGGGAATTTATGTGGAGAATAGCTTCAGGTCCTAATATTCCTATGGGGAACTCGGCCTCGTTTGCAGTCTATGATTTTGATGGAGACGGAAAATGCGAGATTGCTCTTCGTACTTCCGAAGGGACGATATTTGGTGATGGAACGGAAATTGGGGATATTGATGGAGATGAAAAGACTGATTATCGGGTTCCTGGAGAAAATTACATTCATGGTGGGCCGGAATTTCTTTCTGTCATAGAGGGAGCTACAGGGAAAGAATTGGCTCGTACAAATTATATTTCTTTAGGGACAAGTGAGGATTGGGGAGACAATTATTATAAACGTTCCAGCAGTTATCGGGTTGGTTTGGGAAATTTTTCAGGGACAAATACTTCGATTTTGATTTGTAGAGGAGTTTATGATAAAATGGTTTTGGAGGCATGGGATTTTGGGAGTGGAAAATTGACGAAACGATGGAGATTTGATACCACGGATGGTATTCATGGTTCATATGCGGGACAAGGGAATCATAGTTTGAGTGTGGGTGATGTAGATGGTGACCGATTAGATGAGGTTGTATATGGTGCTTGTACTATTGATCATGATGGAAAAGGATTGAACAATTCAGGTTTTGGTCATGGAGACGCATTACATTTGGGTAAATTCGATCCGTCGAGACCGGGGTTACAGGTTTGGTCTTGCTTTGAGACGGGAGCAGTCGGGGCGGCTTTCCGAGATGCTCACACAGGAGAAGTAATATGGAAATACGATGATTCTTCGGATATAGGACGTGCATTAGTTGCTGATATAGATCCGGAGTCTCCAGGTTGCGAAATGTGGTGGTTCAGGAGTAATGTATATTCATGTACTGGAGTAGACTTGGGTTATAAGTCACAATCCTGCAATATGGCGATTTGGTGGTCTGGTTCTTTGAACAGGCAACTTTTGAATGAAAGTGCAATTGACGCGCCTGTGAAGAATGCTTCTAATGACAGGATGTTTACTATTTATCGATATGATGTGACAACTGTTAATGGTACCAAATCCAATCCATGTTTCTATGGTGATATCACCGGAGATTGGCGTGAAGAGGTTATTATGATTACCAAGGATGGCACAGAACTGCGCATTTTTAGTACATGGTATCCTACTGAATATAAATTTCCTTATTTGATGAGTGATCATGTCTATGAGATGAGTGCTGTCAATCAGAATATAGGTTATAATCAACCTACACAATTAGGATACTATCTTGGATCAGATTTGATAAAAAAATAAGATGATGAAGCGAATTTTAGTAATAACATTTATTCTATGCGTTTTCAGCCTGTCAGAGTGGTGTGCGGCAGGACGTGAAAAATATAATTTCAATAGTGACTGGCTATTGAAGATAGGTGATGTTCCTAATGCACAAGCTGTTGGTTTTGAGGATAGTGATTGGAATATGGTGACTCTTCCAAGAGCTTTTAATGAAAATGAGTCTTTTAAAGTTGCCATTGACCAACTGACTGATACAATAGTATGGTATCGTAAGCACTTTAAAGTTGCAGTTTTAGATGCTCGTAAGGTTTTTGTTGAGTTTGAAGGAGTTCGTCAGGGAGCTGATTTTTATTTGAATGGATATCATTTGGGCAAGCATGAAAATGGAGTTATGGCGGTGGGATTTGATTTAACTCCTTATATGAAAAATGGTGATAATGTTATGGCTGTACGTGTAGATAATGACTGGAGCTATAAGGAAGTAAGTACAAATACAAAATTTCAATGGCATGATAACCGTTTCAATTGTAACTATGGCGGCATTCCTAAAAATGTTTTTTTGCATGTGACGAATGATGTATATCAGACTTTACCACTATATAATAATTTGAAAACAACTGGACTTTATGTCTATGCAACAGATTTTGATATTAAAAACCGGAAGGCTAAAATTCATGTGGAATCGGAAGTGAAGAATGACAGTCATAAATCACGGAAATTTAGTTTCTTGGTAACTTTAGTAGATGCAGATGGAAAAAATGTCAAAGTATTCAAGGGGCCTGATGTGTGCTTGAAATCAAAAGAGGTAAAGATTATAAAAGCGGAGGCTGAAGTGAATAATCTTCATTTCTGGAGTTGGGGATATGGTTATTTATATACAGTAAAAACAAAGTTGGTAAATGCAGATAATGAGGTTGTTGATGAAGTGAATACTCGAACAGGTTTTCGAAAAACAAAATTTGGTGAAGGTAAAGTCTGGCTGAATGACCGTGTGATTCATTTAAAAGGCTATGCACAGCGTACAACTAATGAGTGGCCGGGAGTTGGAATGTCTGTTCCTGCATGGTTGAGTGATTATTCTAATGATTTAGTCGTGAAAAGTAACGCTAATCTCGTGCGTTGGATGCATGTTACTCCGTGGAAACAGGATGTGGAGTCGTGTGATCGTGTCGGATTAATACAAGCAATGCCAGCGGGTGATCAGGAGCGGGATTCCAAGGGACGCCAATGGGAACAACGTACAGAACTGATGCGTGATGCAATTATTTATAATCGTAATAATCCGAGTATTTTGTTTTATGAATGTGGAAATAAGGGGATTAAGCGTGAACATATGTTGGAAATGAAAGCAATACGTGATAAATATGATCCTTATGGTGGACGTGCTATTGGTTCTCGTGAGATGCTTGATATTCGTGAAGCAGAATATGGTGGTGAAATGCTTTATGTTAATAAGAGTAGGCATCATCCGATGTGGTCAATGGAATATTGTCGAGATGAAGGATTAAGGAAATATTGGGATGATTATAGTTATCCGTATCATAAGGAAGGTGACGGTCCTTTACACCGTGGAGCATCTGCCAAGAGCTATAATCATAATCAGGATAAGTTTGCGGTTGAATTAGTCCGTCGCTGGTATGATTATTGGCGTGAGCGTCCAGGGACTGGATTGAGAATCAATGCTGGAGGAACTAAGATTATTTTCTCTGATAGTAATACACACTTTCGTGGAGCAGAAAATTATCGTCGTAGTGGTGTGACTGATGCTATGCGTATAGAGAAAGACGGGTTCTTTGCGCATCAGGTGATGTGGAATGGTTGGGTAGATATAGAATCTGAACAGACTTATATTATTGGTCACTGGAATTATCCGGAAAATACGGTGAAACCTGTATATGTAGTATCTACCGGGGAAAAAGTGGAATTATTTTTGAACGACCGGCTATTAGGTGAAGGAGAACGTGAGTATGATTTTTTGTTTACTTTTGATAAAGTGGCATTTAAACCGGGTAAACTGGAGGCTGTCAGTTATAATAAGGCTGGAAAAGAATTGAGCCGCTATGTCTTGACTACTGTTGGTGAGCCTACAAATATAAGATTGACAGCTATACAAAATCCGGAAGGTTTTCATGCCGATGGAGCAGATATGGCACTTATTCAATTCGAGGTAGTAGATAAGGATGGAAAACGTTGTCCATTGGATAATCGGATTGTCAAATTTGATTTGAAAGGTGAAGCTGAATGGCGCGGTGGTATTGCGCAGGGTGAGGATAATTATATCCTTAGTAAGGACTTACCTGTAGAATGTGGAGTAAATCGTGTTCTTATCCGTAGTACAACGAAAGCCGGGAAATTGATACTTACCGCAAAAGCGAAAGGCCTTCCTGAGGCTTCTATAACCTTAGAAACTATTCCGGTGGAAAAAGTTGATGGGGTAAGTAACTATTTGCCACAAATGACATTGAAAGGACGATTAGATAAAGGTGAAACGCCATTATCCTCTTCATATAGAGATAAAAAAGTTAATATAGGCATTGTTTCGGCTAAAGCAGGTGCTAATAGCCAGAATGTAGCGAAAAGTTATGATGATGATGAACTTAGTGAATGGAGTAATGATGGGCAGCTTAGTACGGCTTGGATTACTTATCAGCTTGAACGTGAGGCGAATATTGATGATGTCTGTTTGAAGTTAAGAGGGTGGCGTAAGAATAGTTATCCGTTAGAGGTATATGCAGGAAATACCCTCGTTTGGAGTGGAAAGACAGAACGAAATTTGGGATATATACATTTGAAAACAATGCCGATGCGTACGGATAATATAACTATCCGTTTGAAGGGATCTGTTAGTGTGAAAGATGCTTTCGGAGAAATTGTTGAGGTAGAAGATAAAGCATCAAATACACGCGTACAGGAAAAGGCGGATGAAGAACGTTATTTACCAATTATTGAGGTTGAATTTTTGGAAAATAGTAAGTTGAATTTTTAAAAGATAGAATAATAAAATGAGAAAAAATGTAATCACCCTTTTTGTAGGGATATTGTTACTGGGAATACCTATGGTATATGCAGGCAAGCCTGTGAAGAATATGGATTTGTATCTTTGTATTGGACAATCTAACATGGCCGGACGAGGAAAACTTTCTCCGGCGGTGATGGATACGATGCGGAATGTTTATTTATTAAATGCCGAAGACCAGTTTGAGCTAGCAGTAAATCCTTTAAATCGTTATTCTACTATCGGAAGGGGACTTACCGGTGAATATTTGGGACCTGTATATAGTTTTGCTAAAGCAATGGCTTCTAAAAAACATCCGGTAGGCTTGATAGTAAATGCTCGTGGCGGTACTTCCATCCGCTCTTGGTTGAAGAGCACAGAAAAAACAGGTGGGCTCTATTATAATGAAGCTTTACGCCGAACTAAGGAAGCAATGAAATATGGCAAACTGAAAGCTATTATTTGGCATCAGGGAGAGGCAGATTGTCAGTATCCTGAAGGATATAAAAAGAAAATAATAAAGCTAATGACGGATCTTCGTAATGATTTGGGAATACCTGATTTACCTGTCATTGTAGGACAATTGGCAGAATGGAACTGGACAAAGAAGCCTTATATACCTGAAGGAACGAAACCATTTAACGATATGATTAAGGATATTTCTTCTTTTCTTCCAAATAGCGCCTGTGTTTCGTCCGAGGGGCTAAAGCCACTGAAGAATGAGAAAGATCCTCATTTTGATGCAGACAGCCAAATAATACTAGGCAGACGTTATGCAGAAGCCGCAAAAAGATTGTTAAAAAAATGATGAATTAGAAAGATTTGTGCAAAAAGCTCTCCCTTGTTTATCTGGAAATAAATGTATATCTAGCAAATAAGGGAGAGCTTATGATGGAAATAGTGTTTTAATATTATGTATTATTTAGTAGTAATATCGGTCCAGCGGCCGGCGAAACGAATATTTCCAATATTTCCTTGATATGTGTGGTTATTTCTGATAGATATTGCTTTTAATCCTGCTTTTAATGCACCTTCTTCTCCTTTAGCCATGGCATCAGATTGGGCCTCTTCTCCTTTTAGAGACGGATTTACGAATAATTCTACTCGATTATTAGTGTAGTCTACTTTTAATACGAGTAAATGGGTTTTCTTGAAATCGTATTCATTGGGAACTTCCGTACGATTCTTACCCAGTCCAACTGTGAATTTTAACTTGCCATTTTCATTACGATGTGCATATATGTTTCCGCGTGCACTACCGCCTACATGGTTAGCGATTAATGCTAAAAATTCACTAGGTTTTTTAGTTCCTAATTTTGAGAAGTTGACAAGGCAAGCAAGGTAATAACTACCTTGCCGGTATGTTTTGCCGGATGATGTCATAGAATACACACTGGAATGTGTCCCTTTTATCCCATCCTCAAATCCGAATTGTATGGATGGACCACCTTCCTGATATTCGGGGTAACTTAGTTCTTTTCCAATTATGGGACTTGATGTTGTTGCTGCTTTAGGATCTTTAGTATAGGCAGCACACCAAGTATTTTCTTGAATCATTGCTTTAGGCTCAATATATGCCGATTTCTCTAACTTGTCTCCGGTTTTATATCCATCAAGGAGATTGTTTTTGATAATCTGTGCATTGCCTGTCAGACTAAGGGTGATTAATGAGATAATTAAAATAATCTTTTTCATAATGCTATTCTTGATATTTTAAGTGTTAAAATGCTAGTGCGAAGCGGTAGTATGAATTTGTTTTTAGATTGAGGGCAAGATAATTCTTTTCTCGATGTCCTTCCTCATTAAGTCCGGTATATACCCATATTGTTGACTCACTACGTAGTGTGGATGTCCAATAACCACTTCCGGAAGTTAATCGCTCCCATGAAGAATCCTGCCATAGCGTTTCTCCATCGGCTTTGGTTAAGCTGCTTGAGATAGTGGTATTTTGCTCTTGTATGATAAGTAGCTCTTTGACTGATGGAACATACCAACCGGTCGTGAATGATGGAGCCTGGACTGAATAGCTGGAAAGTTTCTCTTTTACAACAGAGTTGATATCTGCTCCAACAACAGCGATGTCTGAATTTAACCATGCTTTGGTATCTTGGTAGCCAGTATTTGAAAACTCTTCTTCATTTGGAATTTTTTGCCCGTTGACTGAACTTGTACCGACTGGTGCAGGAAGAATGTCTGTATACCATGTCTTATTGCTAACACTGGATACGGTTCCCCATCTTTGTCCGGTTCCTTCGTTACGTTTTAATGCGTATACCAGTGCGTGCGTACATTCAGGATAGTCTTTTCTTATAGCTTCAGTGGTCCCTATTTGATAAATGACCCCAATGATTTTGGTTTTATCTTCTGATTCTAAATCTTGATCTGCTTTAATTAAAGTGCCATCTGCACAATAGAAATCTCCAATCTTCAGTTCGTGCTGTATTTTCTTTGTTCCACCATCAACAGTGTATGGTGCGTATGTTCCTTTTTCTATTCCTGTAATTGCGATTTCGTACTGCTTGTTCTCGCTTGAAATGAAAGTGCCATTTATTTTATAAGTAGTTGTAGGGTTTATCAATAAGCGATATTTATCTGTGCTTGGTTCATAATATGGTTGCACTTCTATATTCTCACTTTCTCCTTTGGTTAGCTTGAATGTTGGATTAGCAGCAGGAATGTTGTATGGAGCTATTGTTGTTCCTTGGTTTGTAAATTCATATGTGGTGGACGGTAACTGAATAACTACCATTGCCATTTGATGTTCTAATGTTAGATTGAGTGAGTAATTCTTACCGGATAGTTCAGCTTCTGCAGAGCCTGTCATCAAGTCATATTGGGTATATTCACTTCCACTCATATTAGCACCTATCTTCCAGTTACTTATGATTTCTGCAAAAGGGTTTTCAATGGATGCTTTAAAAGAATTGCTAACTTCCTCTTTATAAGGATAATATGCATAATAAGTGGCTCCTTCCAGTTCGCTGCTATAAAATAAAGAGCCATTTGCAGGTATCCATACATCGTGAGTCTTGTTGTAAATTAGGCATACATTATTAATTGAGCCTGCAATTTCTCCATTTTTAACGGCGAACAAACCTATCTGATCTTCGTTTTCGAATGTTGTTTTATATGTTTCATCTGTTGTTGCACGGGTTTTGCTACTATTATATATAGCTTTATCTGTGATATTAATTAGAATCTTATTTTTATCATTGTTTGAAAGAGTAATGTTCTCGTCTTGTGAACATGCCGCTATAAGTAAAGAGCATGCGAGTGCTATTGTATATACAAATATATTTCGTTTCATATCTTCTTGTTTTTTATATTTATTAGAAATGAGGGAAAATATTTCCTTATTTTTATTTTTCGGTTGATTGCGATTTTATATCTTGTGTCTCACCTGAGTTATTCCAATAGGAAGAATCAAAAGCGGTATCTGTTTCAGGAGCATCAGTTGTAGAGTTAATATTTTCTCCATTACCAGGTTGCCAATCTGTGATGCCACTTTCTGTGATGGTAATACTAGGATTTTCTCCTTCTCCTCCCAGAGTAACCGTGTATAGGTGTCTTCTATTGCTTTCTAATGTTATATTATCTATTGTTTTCTCATAAAAAACCCCATCGGCTACCACTTCTATTGTAGTTTGTACTACTTCTTGAGGTAATAAAATTAATGTCGAAGTTGTTGATGTATTGTCATTCACTAGTACACTTACATCTTCGCTTTCTGTTCCTAAAGAGGTTGTGCCATTTGAGGTGTTGAAGAATCCCTTTGTGATAAATCCTTTTAAAGTGTAAGAAACATTTTCGGGTTTACTCTCATCTTTATTTTTGAAAATCAAGCTAAGTTGGCTCAGTTGATGTGTAAATTGAAAATTGATCAGAGGATTACTTCGGGTAGTAGTGGCTTCGGCAAACAACCAATCGATATTGAGTTGATTAGTTGCGGTTTGATTTTCACTTTTGGTGTCTACTGTAACAAGCCCTCCTGCTGTACCGTTGATACCGGTGTAAGGGTGATATGCAGTCAGTGAGACTTTACCATTTCCTTTGATATAAATATCATTATGGTCACCTACAGCAGTAAAAAGTTGTTCGTTTTCTCCGGAGCATTGATATAAGATATTAGTGCTTCCTGTATCCCCTCCGGTAACGGATACACCTATACATTCTCCCTGACCCCACATGGAGCCGTGGTAGCGTGTTTGAGGACTGCTTATACTTCCCCAGATTTCAGCTTTTGCACCAGGGGTATCTGGTCCACCATATTCATTGCTGTTGCATCCGGTGAGAACCAGTATTCCTAGTACTACTGTTAAATACATGTTTTTCATAAACGTTACTGTTTTATATATAAATAATGTGGTTGTTATATATTCCCTGTTTATTTATAGGTCTCTCTGACTTTGTATAGAGCAAAGGTATGCGATTTGCTTATAATGTACCTTGACGGCTGTACATTTCCATGTACCCCAGTTCAAACATGCATAAAATGCCATATTCTTAGGGATTTTGTGCAGGATTTTTCGATATTATCGTTTATATTTGCGTTATTCTTTAAATCAAAACACCATGTGGAGTGCCCGTATAATCCTAATTCTTTTGCTTTTTTGCAGTCGAGTAGCTGCTTTTGATGTTTTAAATATCAGTACTATCACAGATCGCAACGGTTTGTCACAGAATACAATTAGATGTATGATGCAGGACAGTCATGGGTTTATGTGGATGGGAACAATTAATGGCTTGAATCGTTATAACGGAAAGGATTTTGTTGTGATACAGCCGGGAATTGCCACCTCTCAATCATCACCGGATAGTAGAATTCGCAGTATTACCGAAGATAAACATGGCTATATTTGGATACGTACTTTCTCAAATACTCTTTTCTGCTATGATATGAAATTGGAAAAAATTGTTGATTATGATCCGCAGAATACTACTAAGATTTTTAGCCAAATAATGGTTACTTCTAATGGTGATGTGTGGATGTGGGGAGATAAAGGATGTTGTCGTGTGAGCCACATAGATGGAGAACTGGTTTCTTGGAGACCGACAGAGAAGAAATTGCGGGATAAGTCGGTGACATTTATCTTTGAAGATTCGGATCGTAGAGTTTGGATAGGAGCTGATAAAGAATTGTTCATGGTAGCTCATGATAAGGTGAATACAATGTTGGAGGGAACAACATTTTGGGGCGCACAGGAATTAGATGATTTGTATTTTATAGCTGGAGATCGTATTCTGATTTTTGATAATTTGCGGAAATATTTCTTGCCTGCTATTTTATTTGTTCCTACACAAACGGAACCTGCGAGACATGCCCGCTCATGTGTGTTAAATGACGGATTGGTTATGATTGCTACAAATGAACGTATGTTTGTATTTGATACTATTAATAAAACATGGGTTTCCCCAGAAAGATTCTTTCAGGGGACAAGTCCGCGTAATGCGAACTTCTATATTGATAATAAGGGGCACATTTGGGTATATAATATGTCGGGAGTGCTATGGAGACATCATACTGATAATACGTTTGAGCCTTTGACATTGATTCCTGCTGATGTCCTTTCATTAATAAATCAGGAACGTTTCCAGATATATCATGACTCAAGGGATATTATCTGGATAACTACATTTGGTAATGGTCTATTTGCCGTTGATGAGAATACGGGAAAAAAATACCATTATACTGCCGATAAAGATTTATCCACTAATTACTTACTCTGTATAACTGAGGATACTTCTGGAGAAGTTTGGGTAGGTACAGAGTTGGGAGGAGTGAATAAGATCTCTTTAACCAATTATCCTTTTGATATATTTTATCCAACTCCTGGTGGTAATGCTGATAGGGATAATGCTGTTCGTTTAATTTATCAGGATGTAGAGGGAAGATATTGGTTTGGTACGCGTGATGGAAATTTGCAAGTTTGTGATTCTACTTTACATCAGTTATATAAGCATCGTATTACAGGTGGTTTACCCTTTACAATTGCTGAAGATACTCTTGGTTATAAATGGTTGGGAACAAAAGGAGGGGGATTATTAATTCTATCTCCTCAAGGAGACAGGATAATAAAAGAATATACGCTAAATGATCAGACCAGGCAATCATCTTCGAGCAATAATATCTTTACCATAATGCGCGATAGTAAAAATCGTATGTGGCTAGCAACTTTTGGTGGGGGGCTGCATCTTGCGGAAGGTTCCCGGGAACAGTTGAGGTTCAAGCAATTCAGTTTTGATAATAGACATCAGAATATGATGCGTTCTATTATTCAAGATAAGACAGGGATTGTATGGATAGGAACCAATGATGGAGTTATTGTTTTTGATCCGGATGGATTGATAGAGGATCAACAGAATTTTAAGGTTTTGCATTTGTATGCTGAAGATCAACAATCTTTGGGGCACAATGAGGTTAAGGTTGTCTTTGAAGATAGTAAAGGGCGTATTTGGTTAGGAGCTACCGGAGGAGGACTTAATTTGTTAGTGAAAGGGGAATCATTAGAACAATCTACTTTTGAACATTATGGGGCAGATGACGGTTTATCCAATGAAACGATTCAAGCTATTTTGGAAGATGAAGAAGGGTTTATTTGGGTAAGTACGGAGAGTGGTATCTCGAAATTTAATTTAAATACTAAGCGTTTTGAGAATTTTATATTCTCAAACAACCGCCATGCTGCTATATTTAATGAGCTGTCTTGTTGGAAAAAAAAGAATGGAGAATTGATGTTTGGCAGTTATAACGGAGTATATACATTTAATCCATCCGGTATTACATTTGATACATATGCTCCAAAAGTGGCAATTACCGGTTTCTTGATTAATGGAAATCCTGTGACACCGGAAAGCCTGGATTCTCCTTTGACTGAGAGTATTATCAATACCCGGAAGGTGGTTCTGGCATATAATCAGAATTCCTTTAATTTGGAATGTACGATGCTGAACTTCCATGCTCCCGAGCTTAATCAATATATTTATTATTTAGACGGATATGAGTCTAATTGGAATAGATCATCACGTAATAATGTAGCTGCATATAGAAATGTTCCTCCGGGAAAGTATCTTTTCAAAGTGAAAGGATGCAATAGTTTCGGAGTTTGGAGTGATCAGGAAACAACTTTGGAGATTATAATTCTTCCACCTTGGTGGGAGTCTACTGAAGCTATTCTTTTGTATATTGTCCTTGGGATAATCATCATTTATTTTACATCGAGGCTTGTTCTCAAGATGCATCGTCTGAATATGGCAGTGGAGGTCGAGAAACAATTGACCGAGTATAAATTGCGTTTTTTTACGAATATATCCCATGAGTTTCGTACTCCGTTGACGATTATTCGTGGGGCGATTGAGGATTTGGTTAATCAAAGAGATCTGCCTTCTTCTGTAAGTAAACAGTTGAGTCTGCTTTCAAAAAGCTCGGGGCGCTTGCTCCGATTGGTAGATCAGTTATTGGAATTTCGTCGTTTACAGAATAATAAGATGGAACTAAAACTTGAGCGAACAGATACGAAACGCTTCTTTTATGATATTTATCTGACGTTTAAGGATATGGCTGCCAGGAAGCAAATAGAATACCTGTTTGAATCTAATAAACCTGTACAGACTATGCTACTTGATAGGAGTAAAATGGATAAGATTGCTTATAATCTTTTGTCCAATGCTTTTAAGAATACTCCAGTAGGGGGTAAGATTGTGATGAAACTTGACTTTTCAGTGGTAAATGACACCTTTACGATGAGTGTTTCGGATAATGGTCCGGGAGTGTCTGTTGATAAGCAAAAAATGTTGTTCGTACGTTTTGAACAGATTCATTATGCATCGGAGGGAACTGGTGTCGGATTACATTTGACCGCGGAATTGGCTAAGGTACATAAAGGACAGGTAACTTATGTGGATTCGCTGTTGGGAGGTGCTTGCTTCTCACTTACTATCCCGATGTCGGATGAAAATTATGACCCTGCCGACATTATAGAGACTATAAAGGAAGATAAAGAAATTGCGATGACGGAACTGACTACTGATATATCTATTTCAGAGGAACGTGCGGCAGAAATTCTAGGAACATCGGTAAATAAACCTTTTAAAGAATATAAAGTGATGGTGATTGATGATGACGATGATGTCCGTAACCTTATTGAAGCTCAACTTGGGAAGTATTTTACTGTGTCGACGGCTTCTAACGGAGTAGAGGGACTTGAAAAGTTAATAGGGGAACAGCCGGATATTGTGGTTTGTGATGTGATGATGCCAGAGATGGATGGGTTGGAATTTACAAAGCGTTTAAAGGCCAATTTCAACATTAGTCATATTCCTGTAATCTTATTAACGGCTTATTCATCTGAGGAACATCAGTTGAAAGGTATTCAAGCCGGAGCGGATTCTTATATAACGAAGCCTTTTAGTATGAAATATTTATTGGCTCGTATTGTGAAATTGGTTGAACAACGTGAGAAATTACAACGAAAATTTGCTACTGAGCCGGGTACGTTACAGCCGCTGATAAGTGCCACTGACAGGGATAAAGCGTTTTTGGATAAAGTAAATGCCATCGTAGAGAAGAATATGGGTGATGCTGAGTTCAAACTTGAATCGTATACTTCGGCATTGAATATCGGACGTACTACGTTTTATAACAAGCTAAGAGGTATTGTAGGTTGCTCTCCTAATGAGTACGTGCGAGTACTTAGAATGAAGAAGGCTGCAGAACTGTTGCTAACGACCGAAATGAATGTATCAGAAATTGGTTTTCAGGTAGGTATTAATGACCCCTTTTATTTTAGTAAGTGTTTCAAGAATTCATTTAGTAAATCTCCTTCTCAATACAGGAAAAGTGCAGGGAAGGTTGATACCGAGGAAAATATGAACGGAGAACTTTCTTGAATATCCATGGACGACCGAAGCTGGCACGGCCAATCATCACTGCATCTACTCCATAGCAGTCAAAACACTCTTTGTAGCTGGAGACAGATTAGTATCCTCAGGCATTATAGGTGAATCTTTATTAGTAAGGATATGATACACAGTGGCTTATGTGTGGCGTTCATTTATTAATGAACGCCTGTAGTCTCTTAGGACTTGACAAAGGCTTTTTTATGTTGTATATTTGTAGATGTGAAACATAAAACAACGAATAAAAAACTAAAAACGAATGAAACGATTCTTATCTTTTGCCGTACTCGCTGTGATGTACTTCCCCGGATGTACAACTAGTAAAAATGCAGTGCGTTGTCTGAGCCGATGGATTAAAGACTGCAACCCGTTGGTCAAAGAACTTATACCAACAGGTTACTTGCCGTATAATCATCGGTATCTGACTGCAAAACAGTATAAGATTATAACAAAACATCTAGGAGATCCTTATGAGGATTAGGGTATAAGTAACCCGCCAATGGGCTTGAGGCTGCAAACTTCTAGGAGTTTTGCAGCCTTTTTTGTTGTATATATTCGATTGCTTTCTATGGAAAAGGGAAGTTAGAGTTTATAATAAACTCGGATACCGTTTATAATAAACGGTGCAAGAATTTATTAGAAACGTTGACGGGGATTTGATATAAAAGATCAGCTTTTTTCTGTGTAAGGGGATGTTTCTGACTTGAATTTTGTTTTGTTACACATGTGAAGTGGTAAAATAATGTTATATAAATAATATGTACTTTCTTAGTTGGTACACTTTATCGGGCTGATGCAAATCTAATACGGGAAAGTGCGTATTGTGGAATATAGTATTCAATTTGTGTATTGATAAGATGATAAATAGTGAATAACATGATATTTAAACTAAAATGTATAACAAACTGTTTGTTTGGAAACGATAGGCGGCAGGCACTTAGGCACTTCTAATAGAAGGTGCCCGGTGGATAGGTAAATCCACTCTTGTGGAAGAGTTCACAAAGAATGAATACCGAAGCTATCTTTTGATGGATTTCAATAAGGTAAGTGACTCGGTTGGGACTCTCGCTGAATGAAGACAGGACTTATGTGAAGTACTATATGGGTGATACCGGGCTACTTATCCTAAAATGTAAAACTTTTCCAATAGAGGTAAAATCGAATGACAAGTATACCATTTGTTCGCTTATCAGGTTCAACGAGAGTTTTTATCAGCGCATAGGAGAATGCTATGTGATTCATCCTAGGAACCTATGCGTAAAGGAAGGGATAGTGTGTCTGCCTATATGGCCTCCTGTTTGTGATACACTTCAAAAACACAAATTAACTCCTGTGGAATAGAAAATAAACCGGATGAATCTGTTCTGCAAATGCGGACTGAAACAGGAGTCCCATCCGTTGGCAGGTTCAGTATCTTGTTGAACGCTGATTTACAGAAAAAATAATTAATTCATATAGAACGCTGTCTAATAGATGTTTATGCCTAAGTAATTGTAAGTTTCAGGTTGTTAAAAGGAGACATAAAAGGGACAAAAGGGGACTGAGCGGTATCTGCCCTGTTATATCTTTGCAGAGTCATTCAAACAAAGAGAATGACAAATAGATAACCTTTATTTTTTTAACCATTTAAACTTTAACAATTATGGCTTTAGAGTATGTAGTAACAAAACGTGTGTTCGGTTTTGACAAAGACAAAAACGAAAAGTATGTAGCAAAATCGGTTCGTTCCGGTAAGGTGAATTTTGCAAAGATGTGTCGCAAGGTGAGTCAGCTTTGTGGTGTCCATCGTAAGGTGGTCGATTTGGTGGTCAGCGGTCTGGTAGACAAGATGGCTGAAGATATTGACGACGGAAAGAGCGTTCAGTTGGGTGAGTTCGGTATTTTCAGTCCTACTATCCGTGCCAAGAGTGCGGATGAGGAGAAAGATGTTTCGTCCAAGTCAATCGTTCAAAGAAAGATTATTTTTTATCCGGGAAAAATCTTTAAGGATACGTTGGAAGATATGAGTATCACCCGTCGTGTGGAGATTGAAACGGATTATACGGATGGAAGTAGTAACGGTGGTAATAATGGTGGCAATCCTGATTCCGGTGATGATGGTAAGGGAGATAACGGGGAAGCACCGGATCCGGCTGCATAATTTAGTTAGTTTTGTCTTAAAAGTGTCTTTAGAGTAGTAGTGATGCACAGAGAATCGATTTATGATCGGTGATCTGTGCATCTTTTATTGTATATATGTCAGTAAAGCATTTCTTTTTTAAACCATACTCCAAATACTGGATCTGCAAGAACTATCTCTTTTCCATTTGTCTCTATGAGCTCCTTTTGTAGTAATGCATTTTTTAAGCGGACAATATTGGCCGATGTTCCTAAATTGTATTTTGAAATGACTTCTTTGCTGCTGAATTTAGTGTGTATTCCATCAACAATCGCTTTTAGAAAATTCATTTGATAGGCAGAAAGGTTTTCTGTTTCACTTTGGAATAGAATATTGTTTTGGTCGAGTAAGTCTTCCAATGCATAAGTAAGTTGTTCTGTGGTTGCTGTATTAATGGTACGTATCCAAAGTAGCCAGGAAAGTTGCTGTACATAAGACGAATGGTTGTCTACAAGGCGGCAGATTTCTTCTGCAAGTTCGGGAGAAATGTGTTTTCCTGTATTTTCAAATCGTTTGCATATATATTCAATCCAGTATTTTGTTTCTATTTTTGTGAGATAGATAGCATCTCCAAATTTATAGAATGGTAAATTTTTCTTTTCAAAGAGTTCGTTCATTAAATGTTTTTTACTTCCGAAAAGACAATATGAGACATGTTGTTGTAATTGCCATACGCTACGTAGCTTTTTCTGAAATGTTTTGGAATCTTCGAAATCTGAAATTTGTTGGAACTCATCAATGCAAATGACTATCTGTATCTCTTTCTCTATTGCAATTTTTTCGGGTAACTGTAAGATGTCATTCTCCGTATTATTTTGCATGTTATACTCGAATGATATAGAGAAATCGTTCATCGGATCTGCTCCGATAGAGATTTTGGGATTGATGTGTGAGAGGAATTGTTTAGTATTCTCTATCCATTCCTCCCATTTGGAAGAAGTTTGTTTTAAGATAGAAGTGGCAAAGAGACGATAAAACTCATTTTCGGTGCGACAGGAAAAAATGTCTATGTAGACCACTTTTCTCTTGTTATCTTGTGATAGCTGGGCTACTTTCTTAACTAGTGATGTTTTTCCCCATCTTCTAGGAGAAATAAGCACTGTATTTACACCATGTGCAAAGTTTAGGAGTAAACGTTGAGTCTCTTTTTCGCGATCTGTAAAGTTATCTCCGGAAGTGGCTACACCAAAAACAAACGGCTTTTCCATAACTATTCTTTATTATTCTTATTGGGCAAATATAGTGATTCTTTGAAATACTAACAAGTTTGTTACTAACAATGTTGTTACTAACATACTTGTTAGTATTCTTATAAGAATAAATGCGAACATAAAACAATTTGATTTGTTATTTATAGTAAATGGATCTAAGTGAAGATGGTTTTCTTGCATTATGATATTAAACATCTCTTTATATCTATTTTTTAAGGTGATTGTTTGACTATATGTCAGTTTAAACCTCTATATTTGTATATGTGAAGTTAACCGAAGAAAAAATCACTTATTATTGGCTATGATGAAAAAGGAAATTAAATTCAGTCTTGTTTATCGGGACATGTGGCAATCTTCCGGTAAATATCAACCTCGGGTTGATCAGCTTGTACGTATCGCTCCTTTGATTATTGAGATGGGCTGTTTTGCCAGAGTTGAAACGAATGGCGGTGCTTTTGAGCAAGTGAATCTGTTGTACGGCGAAAATCCTAATAAGGCCGTCCGTGCTTTTACCGCACCTTTTAAAGAAGCGGGTATTCAAACGCATATGCTCGATCGCGGATTGAATGCGTTGCGCATGTATCCGGTTCCGGCAGATGTGCGTAAACTGATGTATAAAGTCAAGCATGCGCAAGGAGTGGACATCACACGTATTTTCTGTGGACTGAACGAAACAAGAAATATCATTCCTTCTATTAAATATGCTTTGGAAGCAGGTATGATTCCGCAGGCAACTCTTTGTATCACCTATTCTCCCGTACACACTGTTGAGTATTATGCCCGAATTGCCGATCAACTGATTGAGGCCGGTGCACCTGAAATATGCTTGAAGGATATGGCGGGTATCGGTCGTCCGGGTATGTTAGGAGAATTGGTCAGGACTATCAAGGAGAAACATCCGGATACATTGATTCAATATCATGGTCATAGCGGACCGGGATTGTCTATGGCTTCTATCCTTGAGGTTTGCGAAAATGGCGCGGACATCATTGATGTAGCTATGGAGCCTATGTCTTGGGGCAAAGTGCATCCGGACGTAATCTCCGTGCAGGCTATGTTGAAAGATTTAGGCTTCCAGGTTCCCGACATAAATATGAAAGCATATATGAAAGCTCGCGCTATGACGCAAGAATTCATTGATGATTTTCTGGGTTATTTTATGGATCCTACCAATAAATATATGTCTTCTCTTCTACTGAAATGCGGTTTGCCGGGTGGTATGATGGGTTCCATGATGGCAGACCTGAAAGGAGTGCATTCCGGTATCAATATGATATTAAGGAGTAAGAATGAGCCAGAACTTAGTCTGGATGATTTGCTTGTGATGCTCTTTGATGAAGTGGAATATGTATGGCCTAAGCTGGGTTATCCTCCTTTGGTAACTCCTTTCAGCCAGTATGTGAAGAATGTTGCATTAATGAATCTTATGCAACAGGTAAAAGGGGAAGAACGCTGGACAATGATAGATAACCACACTTGGGATATGATTCTGGGTAAAAGTGGACGTCTTCCGGGTAAGCTCGCTCCGGAGATCGTAGAATTGGCGAAATCTAAAGGATATGAATTTGTCGATACCGACCCGCAGTTGAATTATCCGGATGCTTTGGATGAATATCGGAAGGAAATGGATGAAAATGGCTGGGAATATGGAGAGGATGACGAGGAACTGTTCGAACTGGCCATGCACGATCGCCAATATCGTGATTATAAGTCCGGCGTTGCCAAAAAGCGTTTTGAGGAAGAGTTACAACATGCAAAAGATGCGGCTATGGCAAAGAACGGCTATTCAGAAGAGGAAATTAAGAAATTGAAGCGTGCCAAGGCGGACCCGGTCATTGCTCCTGATAACGGGCAGGTACTTTGGGAAGTTTCCGTAGAGGGCCCATCCATTGCTCCATTCATCGGACGTAAATATCAGCATGACGAAGTCTTTTGTTATCTTTCTACCCCGTGGGGAGAATATGAAAAGATTCTGACCGGATTTACCGGACGTGTGGTGGAGGTATGTGCACAGCAAGGTGCTAATGTGCATAAGGGAGATGTAATCGGTTATATTCTGCGGAGTGATATTTTTGCGTAAGCCTTTTATAAGAGCTAGGGTATAGATTACCCAATAAAGAATTTCAGGCTGCAATCTTTTATGAGGTTGCAGCTTTCTTTTGGTATGAATTCGATGGAGGGACGTTATTAGTGGATACACAGAGGATCGATTCATAGTCGGTAATTTGTGTATCTTTTTTTTGTTTATGACTGACTTTAATTCCTCAAACTTGCAAAATCGTTTCAATCGTTTCACAGAACCTTTCACACCCTATTTTTTGTTCTCCAAGTATGATTTAATTTATTTTCTAACTTCTATATTTGTCATCAGAAACGAACGACAATGAAACATGGTATCTATATATTGACTATTCTTATGGCTTTATTAAGCCTTCCAGAAAGTGGGTATGCTTCGATTCCATTTTTCGCTGTTGCGAATGATACAATCCGGCGGGCAGTGATATGTTTTGATGCGAATGAAGCGAAAGTGGATCTTAGTTATAAAATTAATAATCAGGTAATTACAATTTTATATTCTTTGCTTCTCGGAAACTTGAATACGAAATATATAACAGCGCTGAATGTGGAAACTTTTGTTTCTCCTGATGGTGATGAATCTTATAATAGAAGTTTGGCTGCTCGGAGAAATGATTCGATAAAGGAATTCTTACAACGGTATAATTCGGATGTTAGTGTTGATAAGATTCATTTTTTTTCAGGGGGAGAGGATTGGTCGGAGTTTCGTAAGTTGGTGGCATCCGACTCCAACTTGCCAGATCGGGAAGAAGTGCTGATATTGATTGATTATCATAAGAATGATGTCAATAAACGGAAACAACTGTTGCGAAAATTGAATCGGGGAATTGCTTACCGATACATTGTTCACAATATCTTTCCAGAACTGCGGAGATCGGTTATTACGATTGTCGGAGAAACTTCGAAATTAGGTAAAGAGGCTTTTGAACCGGTATCTTCTGTCTCCGGGTTGTTTGTTTCAAAGCAGGAAGAGGCGCTTCCGAAAGATCAACCTGATAAGCCTGTGGGAGAAAGTGAAAAAAAACAGGCCTGTGAGGTCGATATATCGGAGGCAGAAGGGCCGGTGAAAAGCCAAACTGTACTTGCAGTGAAGAATAATCTGTTATATGATTTGGCATTGGCGCCAAATATAGAAGTGGAAATTCCGATAGGCAAGAGGTGGTCTTTGAATACTGAATATAAATGTCCGTGGTGGCTGAATAGCAAACATGATTTCTGCTATCAGCTCCTTTCGGGAGGGATGGACGGACGTTGTTGGCTGGGAAACCGTCAGAAACGTGACCGATTGACCGGACATTTTATCGGACTTTATGCTGAAGGCGGGATATATGACTTCCAGCTGCGTGGAGATGGCTATCAAGGTAAGTATTACGGAGCTGCGGGAGTGACTTATGGATATGCACGGCGGTTGGCACGGCATTTTTCTCTTGAATTCAGTCTTGGCATAGGGTATTTGACAACAGAATATAAAAAATATACTCCTTATGAGGGAGATATTATATGGACAAATAGTGGGCGTTATAACTTTATTGGTCCTACCAAGGCGAAAGTTTCTTTGGTATGGCTGATAACAACAAAGAAATAGGAGGACGCAATGCGAAATACAAGATACGGGTTTCTTGTGCTTTTGTCCTTGCTGCTGATGCTAACTGGATGTAGTCGTCGCGATATATTGGATGATTATCCCGTAAGTGGGGTAGATATAAAGCTGGATTGGGATGGAGTGACAGATCAACTGCCGGAGGGAGTTCGGGTGATTTTTTATCCGAAGAACGGAGAAGGCAGGAAAGTAGATAAATACCTTTCGGTACGAGGTGGAGAAATGAAAGTTCCTCCGGGACGGTATTCGGTAGTAGTCTACAATTATAATACGGAATCTATACGAATCAGGGGCGAAGAGTCCTATGAAACGATAGAAGCCTATACGGGAAACTGCAATGGTTTAGGGATTGAAGGAACGGAAAAGATGGTTTGGTCACCGGATTCATTGTATGTGTTGAATATAGATGAGCTGAAAATAGAGAAGAGTGAAGAAGTGCTTCGCTTAGACTGGAAGTTAGAATCTGTGGTGAAGAAATATTCTTTTGCAGTAGAGGCTAAAGGTTTGGAGTATGTTGCAACAGTGGTAGGAAGCATTGATGGATTATCCGATTGTTACTGTATAGGCAAAGGTCGTGGAGTATGTAGCTCACAACCTATCTACTTTGAGGTAAGGAAGGGAGACAATAAGGTAACGGCATCTTTCACCGCTTTCAAACAAGTAAAGGAAATGACAATGCCGACGCGAATGTCAACATCAGAGAGAGAAACTTCTAGTGAGAAAGGTGCTATAATATTAATATTGAAATTTATCAAAACAGATAATACAGTTCAGGAAGCAACAATTGATGTTACTGAAATAATAGGTACACTTGAAAATGCTGGAACAGGGGAAGATGGAAAGCCAACCCCACCACCGGAGATTGAGTTACCGCCTGATGATAAGATTGAGGTTGATAAGCCGGAAACACCACCGAATCCTGATGGAGGTGGAGGAATGGGTGGTAATGTTGATGGATGGGGACCCGAAGATAATGTTGAGTTACCCGTGAAATGAAATAGATGCTATAAACAAAATATAACAATATTATAAACTTAAAAAAATACAGTTATGAAGAAGATTTTATTGGCAGTAACAGCTGCTTTGGCAATTACGGGTTGCTCACAGAATGAAGAGTTTGAAGCCCCTTCACAGAAGGCCGAAATTAATTTTAATACGGCGGTAACTAGAGCTACTGAACTGGATACAGACGGTTTAAAGAGTTCTGGCTTTCAGGTTTATGCGTATAATACGAAGGCAGAGGAGATGAGTGCTGCGGTGACTCTTTCGACACCATGGATAAATGGTTCTGCTACTTATTCGGATTCTAAATGGACGGTATCTGGAGGTCCATATTATTGGCCTCTTGCAGAAAATCTGCAATTCTTTGCATACTCTCCAAAAGACGGAGTTACATATATAGCTCCGAATGGTACTACTGATAAAGGATATCCTAAGTTTACTTATACAGTGGGAAATACAGCTGCCCTTCAAAAGGACTTAGTGATTGCATCTGTGGCAAATGCTCAAAAGAAGACAAATGAAGCAGCAACAGATGTTTCTTTAACTTTTAAACATGCATTGACTCAAGTAAATATCGAGGTGACAAAAGAGGCTGGTTATACCTATACTATATCTAAAGTGGAATTGACTGGAATTAAGGGAAGTGGAACATTTACATATGCAGGTGTTAACGCAGGGACTTGGACTGCAGGTACAGAGACAAGTGTCTCTTATGCATATGAACTTGGGGCTTTTTCAGATGATAAGACAGCTGTAAAAGCAGGTAATGCGTTGATGTTAATACCGCAAGCTCTTACTGATGCAAAAATATCTATAGAATATACCGTAGAGAAAGATGGAAGTAAGATTGCTGAAAATAGTAAGGAAGTATCTTTGACAAGTACTGCTGCATGGGCGTTTGGAAAGAAAATACTATATAAACTAACATTGCCTATTGGTGCTCAAGAAGTTGGTATCACTGCAACTGTTACTGGTTGGGATGCTGAAGATCCTGTAACTCCAACTGTTGACTAACACAAGATTAAATCTATGGAACCGATGTAATTTGTATGTTACATCGGTTCTTCTTGTGTTTTGGAATTATGATAGAAAATATAGCCTAGTTTCTCCAGAAAAAGATTGGGAATTTTAATTCTATATGTTACTTACATTTTTGTAGTGGATACCTTTTTTCTTTTACCTAACCTCTTTTTCACTTTTCTCTCTTTTTTTATGGCAATATGAAAGATTTCATATATTTTTGCTGGCAGCATAAACAAAAACAAACACAGTCAGCGTATGCCATCTATTTGTCAAGGAACCTGGGATTGTCAAATATGTCCAAAAGCGGTGAGTAATGCCATTACTCATGTGATTTATCAGCGTGGTTTTCATAAACCGGCTCAAAAGTGTGAAGAAAATCTTATCCTTTTTTTGATGAAGGGAGAAATACTGGTCAATAGTAAGGAATATGCGGGGACAATGCTTAAGGAAGGTGAATTTATCCTTCAGGCCATTGGTTCTATGTTTGAGATGCTTGCTATGACTGAATGTGAGTGCATTTATTATCGTTTTATTCAGCCCGAACTGTTTTGTGATTTCCGTTTCAATCATATCATGAAGGAAGTATCTCCTCCACTTATTTATACTCCATTAAAAATAATTCCAGAACTGCAATATTTCCTCAATGGGTCTATTACTTATTTGAAAGGAGATAAAGTCTGTCGGGATTTGCTATCTCTGAAACGAAAAGAATTGGCGTTTGTATTGGGATACTATTATTCCGATTATGATCTTTCGAGCTTGGTGCATCCACTCTCTAAATATGTAAACAGTTTCCAATACTTCGTTATTCAAAACTATAAGAAAGTAAAGACAGTGGAAGAACTGGCACAATTGGGTGGATATACTCTTAGTACATTCCGTCGTATCTTCAATAACGTCTTTCATGAACCTGTTTATGAATGGATGCTGGCGAGACGTAAAGAGGGCATTTTGGACGACTTGAACAACTCTAAATGTAGTATCTCGGAGATATGCTATAAATATGGTTTTGAATCTTTACCCCATTTTTCTAATTTCTGCAAGAAATCTTTTGGTGCCTCTCCACGTAATTTACGTAGGCAAGACATTTCATAAATGCAACTATGTAAGATAATTGCGGTTCACCGGTTTCACCCAATTCTCTAAATGCCGATGAATAAGGTAACAGCGGGTGAAAGCAAGGGAGAAATTCAGGTGAAACTGAACCTTCCCGATTTCACCTATTGAGTTTATTCATACCGACTGTTGGACATATAGCTCCAAGGTGTTGGATATATAGCTTCAAGATGCTGGATATATAGATGCAACAACTCAAGTATTAACACATGAGAACTAAGGTGTTAAGACTTGGCGGCCAAAGTATTACATCCGCACAGTTCACTCATTAATACCTGAAAGCGGATTTGCTATAAGCATATCCGGATTAGCTATAATGATAATTGTTTTAGCTCAAGGGATATTTTAATAAGACAGGTGAAAGCGGTAACGTAAGCGTCTCCGCGATTCTATCTTGTCGCCCTTTTTTCATTCTTATATTT
>NZ_QVLZ01000050.1:0-49305 GCF_003435205.1 Bacteroides sp. AF32-8BH
GGCTTTGCGCATAAAAAAGGCTGTGTCAGCGTTTTGACACAACCTCATTTTGTTTATATTTTTACTTAACTCATTCTATAGAATCTCTAAAAATGCTCAAAATAGTTTTTAATAAACTCTGATACCGTTTATAATAAACTATCAAAAAGTTTATTATAAACCGAAAGTACGTTTATTAAGAACGTAGTCTTTAATTGTAAAAATTGACAAACACGTTTTCATACAATAGGAGGTTATAAATAAGCCGTTCATTCATATAGTAACATAAACAAACAAAATTCTTTATTTCATCCAAACGATTGAACTTCCTTCACTCGTTACACACTAAAATGTTTTCTTCAAATATATCATATCCACCAACTGCACACCATCCTCATACATCGGATGATCGTAGTTGTCAGTAAAGAAATTCTTTATCCGGTGAGAAACCGTGAAACCACAGTGTTCATAAAAAGATCTGGAAGAAGGTACATCGCCTGTACCCACTAACATTTCAGAACACTTTCCCTGATAATATTCAAATAAAAATTCGATTAAACGTTTTCCGTACCCCTGCCGTTGAAAGAAAGGAACGGTAGCAATATTCTTGATTTCATAAATACCTTCCCCTTCACGAGTCACTACACAAAGAGCTTTCAATCCGTTATCATAAAGAACGAACATATCGCCGCGCTCCAAATACCGGTCAATCATACTTTCCTGTTCATCAGCCAAGAGTAATAATTCGAGAAATTCTTTTTTATCTGAAGTTACTAGCTTTATCTCCATATTATCTATTTTATCATAAAATAAAAATGTTACCGACTCATTTGTCTATGGTCCAAAATAGTATCCATATTCTCCAAAGCCCATCCCACCAGTCCTTCAATATGAGGAATCAAAGTGCCACCCGTATCTGTCAGACAATACTCCACACGGGGAGGTACTTCAGCATATACTTTCCGTTCAACCAATCCATCTGATTCCAGAGTACGCAATGTTACAGTCAACATTCTTTGTGAAACATCTTCTATCGTTTTATGAATATCACTAAAACGCATGGTGCCGTTTGCGTTCAGCGTAATAAGCACCAGCATCGACCACTTGTCTCCCAAGCGGCTAAGCACATCTCTTATCGGACAATTTCCTATCGGATGAAAGTTTTTCATTCTTTAACGTTTTGTATTTTATTGAGTTCCAACAATAGTTACCTCTATGTAACTTCCTTATTTTCAAGTACGTTATTGCATTTCTCAAACTAGAAAGATACATTTGCATCACAAAAGTAATAAACTTACTAATAATAACTATTGTTTCATTTAAATAATTATGATTATGGCAAAGAAAGTTGCAGTTTTAGCAGTGAATCCGGTAAATGGTTGTGGATTATTCCAATATTTGGAAGCGTTTTTCGAGAATGGCATTTCATATAAAGTATTTGCCGTATCGGATACGAAGGAGATTAAAACAAATTCAGGAATCAGCCTGACAGCAGACGATGTGATCGCTAATTTGAAGGGACACGAAGATGAATTCGATGCACTCGTTTTCTCTTGTGGGGATGCAGTACCTGTATTTCAGCAGAATGCCGATAAACCCTATAACGTAGATTTGATGCAAGTCATTAAAACTTTCGGAGATAAAGGGAAAATGATGATCGGACATTGTGCCGGTGCAATGATGTTTGACTTTACCGGAATTACCAAAGGGAAGAAAGTAGCAGTTCACCCATTAGCTAAACCAGCTATTCAAAACGGAACAGCTACCGATAAGAAATCAGAGATAGATGGCAACTTTTTTACTGCTCAAGATGAAAACACCATTTGGACAATGATGCCACAGGTTATCGAAGCATTAAAATAATGTTTGCAACGTAGATATAAAACAATAAATATAAACATTATTATATTAATCTACGCATCCGAAGATGAAAAAGCACGTTCCTTTAAAAGCAACAGTGTGTTTCTCGGTGTACAACGGGTCGTTTCTTTTAAAGGAACGACCCGTTGGTTTTAAAGGAAAAATGTACATTTATTGCGCATTAATAATCAATCACTTACAGATTCAAAAAATTCAATGACCGACTAACTTCCCCAATCATTATTCAATTCAATAAATCCGCACAAGTGTTCACTCCTTTATTTCTCAAATGATTATTGTTAGTTAACTAAAATCCAAGGGAAATATCATATATCACATTCTCTTTTCGTACCAAGAAAAAGGAAAACGGAACATTACAAAAAATCTGAAACAGCGTTCATCATTTTTTAAAAGTCCGTATATTAGCAGCTTGAAGACTTGAAAGAGATAAACAGCATACTCCTTCCGAGTTTAAATAACCAAACAAGATGCCTAAAACAATATGATTAGAGAAAGAGAGAATTACAATGCATTTTTACTTCATTTTTTAGAAAGACTGAATAGCTGTGACTCTATTGAGAAAAAAATCACAGAATCACTTACGGATATTTGCGAATACTATGGCTTTAAAAGAGGATTCATTTATCAAACTGACGGATTTCGCTACTTCTATCTAAAGGAAACTGTCGGAAATAACGACAACGTTTTGCGACAACGTTTTGAAATCAGCGAAATGACCAATCAACATGTTGTCCGTGCAAATGGAAAGAACAAACCTTTTTATGCTTGCAGAAACCAAAATACTTCTTGGGATGATGTAGACATCGTGGATTTCTATAAAGTCGATTCATTACTAATCCGGCAAATTCAAGACTCCGAAGGAAAAATTATCGGATTCATCGGATTTGGAGACAGAGAACATGCAATATCTTTCACCGATGAAGAACTGCAAATGATTCATCTCATTTTAGGCTCCCTCTCCAAGGAAATAGCAGTGCGGGAATATAAAGAAAGAGAAGTACGGGCGAGCAAGACGTTAAGCAGCATCATGAATAATATGGGGGTTGACATCTACGTAAACTCTTTTGATTCCCATGATATGCTATATGCCAATGAATCTATGGCCGCTCCTTATGGAGGTATCGAACACTTTGAAGGAAAAAAATGCTGGCAGGCTCTATATAAAGATAAAACCGGAGAATGTGAGTTTTGTCCTAAGAAACATTTGATAGATGAAAACGGGCTGCCAACCAAGGTATATTCCTGGGATTACCAACGCCCGTTCGACAAATGTTGGTTCCGGGTATTCAGTGCAGCATTTGCCTGGATAGACGGACAGATGGCACACGTGATTACCAGCGTTGATATTGACCACCAAAAAACAATAGAAGAAGAACTAAGGATAGCCAAAGAAAAAGCGGAAAACCTGGACCGCTTAAAATCAGCCTTCCTCGCCAATATGAGTCATGAAATCCGTACTCCGCTCAATGCGATTGTCGGCTTTGCCAGTTTACTGGTCGAATCGGATGACAAAAAGGAACGTCAGGATTATGTCGATATCATGCAAGAAAACACCGAACTTCTTTTACAACTGATATCCGACATTCTCGACTTATCAAAAATAGAAGCTGGAACACTCGACTTCACCATGGATTATCTGGACATTAAGAGCTTCTGTGAAGATATTATACGCAATTATGATATAAAAGAAGATAAGCCGGTACCAGTTTTACTAGCCCTCACCCTACCCAATTTTTATATCTATACTGACAAGAAACGCCTGATGCAGGTTATCACAAACTTTATCAACAATGCCCTCAAATTTACAAATAAGGGACAGATTCTTCTTGAATATCATCTGAAAGAAGATACCTGTGAAATTGAATTTTCCGTAGCTGATACAGGAATGGGGATTGAACCGGACAAAGTAGACCGGGTATTCGACCGCTTTGTGAAACTCAATTCATTCTCAAAAGGCACAGGCTTAGGGCTGTCTATTTGCAGGAGCATTATCGAACATCTCGGCGGCACTATTGGAGTGGAATCCGAGATGGGAACCGGCTCGCGTTTTTGGTTTACTCATCCCTACAAAAGCGTATCCCTATAAAATTGAATAAAAAGCCCGTTAATCAGAAAAAGACCTGAAGTCTTTTTTTCATTCATTTTTTATGGTCAGAATCAAGTTTAATTCATTTATTATTAATACTTTTGCCAATGCATAAACTTAATAAGCCACCAGAAAATTAAATAAAAAATGACAACTCTTTTTCAAACCCAAATAATTAACTCATATATAATAAAATTATTTTTGTCTTTCTGTCTATTAGCTTTTTCCTACATATCACCGATTCTAGCTCAAAAAGATTCAGTGAACTCGTCAAATTATCTTTTAATCATTAATTCATATACAGAAGCAGCTCCCTGGAGCTTCAGAATGATTTCAGCCATTACCGAATATGCCCAGAATTCGCCTCAATTAGCACTCTATACCGAACACATGAACATGCTAATGATGGACACAGACTCCACTTTGAATGAATTCAGACAGGCAGTTCTGGAAAAATACAAGCGACATTCTCCGCGTATGTTGATATTACTCGGAAACTCCAGCATGATATTACGGGACGACTTCAGAAAGATGTGGGGAAATATTCCGATTATACTATGTGCTGAAGAAGATTACATCGGCCCGAAGGAATTTTATCTCCAAAAGAAGCCTGTTGAGTTGACTGCAAGAACCCCGATTGCAGATATGGCGCAGCCTTACAATCTCACTTTCCTACATTCCAATTTCTATATTAAAGAAAATATAGACCTGATTTGCCGAATGACTCCCGATATTAAAAATTTCATATTTATCGGTGATGAACGGCAAAACAACCAGACTTACAATATGGTTATCAAACAAGAATTGAAAAAGAGCCATCCCGACATCAATTATCAATTCATATCGCCCCGGAAGATGCAAACCAATCATTTGCTGGACACCCTTTACACCGTTGATCCTAAAACAACAGGAATACTTTTCTCTTCATGGTTTTACAAACACACCTTTGCCGGCAACACCTCGCTAGTTACAAATTCACACCTGTTAGTCTCAACGACTTCCGCACCTCTGTTCAGCCTTGGGATGATGACAATCAAGGACAACGCAGGAGGAATAATTGGCGGATACATCTACGATCAACATGCATACAGCCAGAAAATCATACAAACGATCCAATCAATATTGAATGGCAAACAAGCATCCGAGATACCTTTTTACGAGCCTTCAGATGCCGCTCCGACTATCAACTACAATGTTTTGCTACGTAAAGGAATGTCGCCATACTTATGTCCCCCGGGCACTATTTTCTTTAACAAGCCGCCTACGTTTTGGGAACAGTACGGATACTTTATTTTAGGAACCATAGTCTGCTTCATACTGCTTGCCCTATTCTTCCAATACCGCATCAGTCATCTGAATAAGCTCAAGAAAATACAACAGAAAGAGATTGACACAATGACTTCTTACAAAAACCTGATTAACAATATGCCTATATTGTATATGCAAGAAGAGTTAATCATGAATGAAGAAGGCACTCCGATAGAACTTGTATACCGGAATGTCAACGCTCATTTCGAGAAAAGTTTCTTCCGTAAAGAAGATGTAGTAGGCAAGAAAGCCAGTGAAATATTCCCTGAATCCATGCCGGAGTTCCTGCATTTCACCAAAATGTCACTTGCGGAAAACAAGGCTATCACTTTCCCCTATTATTTCAAACAGATAGACACCTTCTATGATGTAGTACTAAAAGGAACTCACCACAACAATATTGTCGATATTTTCTGCCTGGACAGCACCGAACTACACAAAGCACAACAAAAACTAAGTGCTACCAACAATAAACTGGCAATGGCACTGGACGTAGCCAATATCGTGCCTTGGAAATGGGATTTGCGAAGCAAAACCATACTTTGCGACATCAATAGGCCTATTGAGCTTAGCACAAACGATAAAGACGTGAATGAAGAACAATTGGCAGTGCCCGATTCCCAATATTTCTCAAAGATATTCAAAGAAGACCGTAAACGGGTAGAAAAAGCCTATGATGACCTGATAGAAGGGCGATCGGATAAAGTCAGGGAAGAATACCGGGTTATCAATGTACAGAATAACATTCACAGAATCGAATGGGTGGAAGCTCAAGCCGCTGTAGAGACCCGTGACGAAAACGGCAAGCCGCTCACCCTGGTCGGTTCTTCACTAGTCATCACCACACGGAAAAAGATGGAAATGGAATTGACCACAGCCAGAGACCGGGCAGAAGAATCCAATCGTCTGAAGTCTGCCTTCCTCGCCAATATGAGCCATGAAATCCGTACTCCCCTCAACGCTATTGTCGGTTTCTCCGGCATATTGGCTTCAACAGACGAGGAAGAGGAAAAGCAGGAATATGTGAGCATCATTGAAAACAATAATACCTTGTTATTACAATTAATCAGCGACATTCTTGATTTATCAAAGATTGAAGCCGGAACATTGGAATTTCAATATTCCAACATAGACTTGAACAAAATGCTGAACGAGTTAACGAGCTCATTACAATTAAAAATAAAATCTGAAAAAGTACAGCTAACCTGCCATCTGGCAGAGAAAAATTGCTTTATCCATACAGAGAAGAACAGGCTGTCACAATTGCTCATCAACCTGATAAGTAATGCCATCAAATTCACCACTGAAGGATACATTCGTTTTGGCTATGAACTCCGCGGCAAAGAGATCTATTTTTATGTCAGCGATACTGGCTGTGGCATTCCCAAAGACAAGCAAAAGAGCATTTTCGGACGCTTCGTCAAATTAAATAGTTTCGAACAAGGCACTGGCCTGGGACTTTCTATCTGCCAGACTCTGGTAGAACACATGGGAGGTACCATCGGAGTAGACTCGGAAGAGGGCAAAGGCTCAACATTCTGGTTCACGCTGCCATATAAAGCCGCAATAGCCGTAGAAGAAAGCATAAAAAAAGAGGAAATTCAGCCGATAAGTATAGAAAAAAACAAGTTTACCATTCTGATTGCCGAGGATAATGAAAGTAACTACAAACTGTTCGCATCCATACTAAAGGGAGAGTATCAATTAATTCATGCCTGGGATGGACAAGAGGCGGTGGAAATGTTCAAGCAATATAATCCGCAGATTATATTGATGGACATCAATATGCCGGTCATGGACGGTTACGAGGCAACTAAAGAAATACGCAAATATTCTGCCAAGGTACCTATTATCGCCATTACGGCTTTTGCCTATGCTTCGGATGAACAACGGGTGATGGAAAGCGGTTTTGACGGCTATATGCCTAAACCTATCAATGCCCGCCTGTTGAAAGCACAACTGACGGAAATCATGCAGAAGCGTATTATTTTACTTTAAGAGACAGAGAACCAAAAGCAAAAAACGAATATCTACATATTCCATTTATGACTGAAGAAAAAATACATAAAAACCGCACCGGAAGTTGGTGGGCATTAAGTCCGTTGCTCGTATTCTTATGCCTTTACCTGGTAACTTCCATTCTTGTCAACGACTTTTATAAAGTGCCTATCACGGTGGCTTTCCTTGTTTCTTCCTGCTACGCCATTGCTATTACCAAAGGATTGAAACTAGACCAACGCATCTATCAGTTCTCCGTGGGAGCTGCCAATAAAAATATCCTCCTGATGATATGGATATTCATTCTTGCCGGAGCCTTTGCTCATAGTGCGAAACAAATGGGAGCAATCGATGCCACTGTCAATCTGACACTGCATATTCTGCCGGATAACCTGTTACTGGCAGGCATCTTCATTGCCGCCTGTTTCATCTCTTTATCCATCGGAACCAGCGTAGGAACTATCGTCGCCCTTACTCCCGTTGCCGTAGGACTGGCAGAAAAGACAGAAATAGCTCTCCCCTTTATGGTAGCCGTCGTAGTAGGCGGTTCTTTTTTCGGAGACAACTTATCTTTTATCTCCGACACCACCATCGCTTCGACAAAAACCCAGGAATGTGTAATGCGCGATAAATTCCGTGTAAATTCTATGATTGTCGTCCCGGCAGCCATCATTGTGTTGGGAATTTACATATTTCAGGGACTATTCATTACCGCTCCCGCCCAAACACAGACCATTGAATGGATCAAAGTTATACCTTATATAATAGTATTAGGAACAGCCATTGCCGGAATGAACGTGATGCTCGTACTCATAATAGGTATATTGACAAGTGGCATCATTGGCATCGCGACCGGCAGCTTTGGAATTTTCGACTGGTTTGGTGCCATGGGAATGGGAATTACAGGAATGGGAGAACTGATTATTATCACTCTATTGGCCGGAGGGATGCTCGAAACCATCCGTTATAACGGTGGTATCGATTTCATTATCCGGAAACTCACCCGCCACGTCAATGGTAAAAGAGGAGCCGAACTAAGCATTGCCGCCCTGGTAAGTATCGCCAACTTATGTACAGCCAACAACACGATTGCCATTATAACAACAGGACCGATTGCCAAAGATATTGCCGTGAAATTCCATCTCGACCGAAGAAAAACAGCCAGTATCCTCGATACTTTCTCCTGCCTGATACAAGGGATTATTCCATACGGAGCGCAGATGCTGATTGCAGCGGGACTTGCCAGTATCTCCCCCATCAGTATCATCGGAAATCTCTACTATCCGTTTACAATGGGAGCATGCGCCCTGCTAGCAATTTTGTTCCGCTATCCGAAACGGTATTCGTAAAAAAGATGCGAAATGTTTGTCAATCAAAAGAAAAGCCGTATCTTTGTGCCCGCTATTACGAGATAATAGTATAATTCAAATCAATCATTAAAAACAATTATTTAAAATGGCAACTAGAATCAGATTGCAGAGACACGGACGTAAAAGTTACGCGTTCTATTCAATTGTAATTGCAGACAGCAGAGCACCACGTGATGGTAAATTTATTGAGAAGATTGGTACTTACAACCCTAACACCAATCCTGCTACAGTAGATTTGAATTTCGACGCTGCATTGGCATGGGTACTGAAAGGTGCACAACCAAGTGACACTGTACGTAACATTCTTTCTCGTGAAGGAGTTTACATGAAGAAACATCTTCTGGGCGGTGTAGCAAAAGGCGCATTCGGAGAAGCAGAAGCTGAAGCTAAATTCGAAGCTTGGAAAAACAACAAACAGTCAGGTTTGGCTACTTTGAAGGCTAAACAAGACGAAGCTAAGAAAGCTGAAGCAAAAGCACGTCTGGAAGCAGAAAAGAAGATCAACGAAGTGAAAGCAAAAGCACTCGCTGAAAAGAAAGCTGCTGAAGCTGCTGAAAAAGCTGCTGCTGAAGCACCTGCAGAGGAAGCTGCAGCTCCGGCTGAAGAAGCTCCTGCAACAGAAGCTGCTGCTGAATAAATTTCAGCAGATTCCGAACAAGAAATCAGGAAAAGCTATAAATCCTCTCCGGTCCGCCGGAGGGGATTTTTTTATTGTTTTCTGCTATAAAACATATCAAATTATTTATTCCGTTCAGAATAAAATGCCTTTCTTTGCATCAGCATAGTTCAGCATAGTGTTATTTATTTTTCGAATATGAAACGAATTGATAAAAAGGCAACATTCGGACAACAGGCAAGCAAGGTTACGCAACTAGCGGACGCACTTAGCCAGGCGATTTCCAGAAAAGAATTTCTTGAAGGAGATTCTTTGCCTTCCATCAATCAGTTGAGTGCTCAATACGGAGTATCACGCGACACCGTTTTCAAGGCTTTCCTTGATTTACGCGAACGAGGCTTGATCGACTCCACTCCCGGCAAGGGTTATTATGTGACGAGCCAGGTGACCAATGTCTTATTGCTGCTCGACCAATATACTCCTTTCAAAGAAGCCTTATATAACAGTTTCGTCAGACATCTGCCTATCAACTATAAGGTAGACTTATTATTTCATCAATACAACGAACGGTTGTTCAATACGATCCTCCGGGAATCCATCGGGAAATACAACAAATACATCGTGATGAATTTCGATAACGAAAAATTCAGCACTGTTCTCAATAAAATTAATCCTTCAAGATTACTACTCCTTGATTTCGGCAAATTCGAAAAAGAAAAGTATTCATATATCTGCCAGGATTTTGATGAATTTTTCTATCAGGCATTGAATCTGCTCAAGGAAAGATTGAAGAACTATCACCAGCTCGTTTTTTTGTTTCCCAAAAGCCTGAAACATCCCCAAAGCAGTAAGGTGTATTTTACCCGTTTCTGTCAGGAGCAAGGATTCCTCTGTGAAATACAGGAGGATATTGAGAATCTGATCGTACGTAAGGGAGTTGCCTATATCGCCATCAAGCAACAAGATGTAGTAAAAGTGGTGAAACAAGGAAGATTGGAAGGGCTGAAATGCGGAAAAGATTTCGGTCTGTTAGCGTATAATGATATTCCTTCCTACGAAGTGATTGACGAAGGAATAACCTCATTGAGTATTGATTGGGAAATGATGGGAAACGAAGCGGCCAATTTCGTTCTTAATAATGTACCGGTTCAGAAGTTCTTACCAACGGAAGTAAGGCTTCGAAAGTCACTTTAATTTTTTTTTTGCGAAGACATCAGCACAGTTCAGCACAGATATTAATTAATCCTTTAATAGATAGAAACCATGAAAAAGTATCCGAAAATCGGGATTCGTCCCACAATCGATGGTCGCCAAGGTGGCGTTCGCGAAAGCCTTGAAGAGAAAACAATGAATTTAGCAAAAGCAGTAGCCGAGTTAATCAGCAGCAACCTGAAAAACGGTGATGGCAGTCCGGTAGAATGTGTTATAGCCGATAGCACGATCGGACGCGTAGCCGAAAGTGCCGCTTGTGCGGAAAAGTTTGAAAGAGAAGGGGTCGGCTCTACCATTACCGTCACTTCTTGCTGGTGCTATGGTGCTGAAACGATGGATATGAACCCGCATTATCCGAAAGCTGTCTGGGGATTCAACGGCACAGAACGTCCGGGAGCTGTATACCTTGCTGCCGTACTTGCCGGACACGCACAAAAAGGCCTTCCCGCATTCGGTATCTACGGACGCGACGTTCAAGATCTGGACGATAATACAATCCCTGAAGATGTATCGGAAAAGATTCTTCGTTTTGCACGCGCTGCACAGGCAGTAGCTACGATGAGAGGCAAATCTTACCTGTCAATGGGTAGTGTATCTATGGGTATCGCCGGTTCTATCGTTAATCCTGATTTCTTCCAAGAGTATTTGGGAATGCGTAATGAGTCAATAGACCTCACAGAAATCATCCGTCGAATGGACGAAGGCATCTATGACCACGAAGAATACGCCAAAGCCATGGCCTGGACTGAAAAAAATTGCAAGACAAACGAAGGTGAAGACTTCAAGAACCGTCCTGAAAAACGTAAAACCCGTGAACAGAAAGATGCTGATTGGGAATTCATTGTAAAGATGACGATTATCATGCGCGACTTGATGACCGGAAATCCCAAATTGAAAGAAATGGGATTCAAGGAAGAGGCTTTGGGACACAATGCCATTGCAGCCGGTTTCCAGGGACAACGCCAATGGACAGACTTCTATCCTAACGGTGACTATCCGGAAGCTTTACTCAATACCTCTTTTGACTGGAATGGTATCCGTGAAGCATTTGTGGTAGCTACCGAAAATGATGCCTGCAACGGTGTAGCCATGTTGTTCGGACATCTATTGACCAACCGTGCACAAATATTCTCCGACGTACGTACTTACTGGAGTCCTGAAGCCGTGAAACGTGTAACCGGCAAAGAGTTGAGCGGATTGGCAGCAAACGGTATCATCCATCTTATCAATTCCGGTGCAACGACTCTCGACGGTTCCGGCCAATCATTAGACGCAGCAGGCAATCCGGTTATGAAAGAACCATGGAACCTGACGGACGCTGATGTAGAGAACTGTCTCAAAGCAACGACCTGGTATCCGGCAGACCGTGACTACTTCCGTGGGGGTGGCTTCTCGTCCAACTTCCTGTCAAAAGGCGGAATGCCTGTTACCATGATGCGCCTCAACCTGATTAAAGGCTTAGGCCCTGTCCTGCAAATCGCAGAAGGTTGGACAGTGGAAATTGATCCGGAAATCCATCAGAAACTCAATATGCGTACAGACCCGACATGGCCTACCACCTGGTTTGTGCCCCGTTTGTGTGATAAACCGGCTTTCAAAGACGTATATTCAGTCATGAATAACTGGGGAGCCAATCATGGCGCCATCAGCTATGGACACATCGGCCAGGACTTAATCACTCTTGCTTCCATGCTCCGCATCCCGGTATGCATGCACAATGTAGAAGAAGATCAGATGTTCCGCCCGGCTGCCTGGAATGCTTTCGGCATGGACAAAGAAGGATCAGATTACAGAGCTTGTGCAACTTATGGTCCTATTTATAAATAAACAAGTTTTTTTCGTCCTGTATAAATAAATATTTTAACTTTGCCGTTCGTAGGGACGGGGTCCCCCACCCGACACATAACAAATGTCGGGATAGCCCCGCCCCCTACAGCGACTTAAATAAGTAAGACTATGATTACTAACGAACATATTGAACAGTTCATTGCACAAGCACATCGTTACGGGGATGCAAAGTTAATGCTTTGCAGCAGCGGTAACCTTTCCTGGAGAATCGGCGAAGAAGCATTGATTTCCGGTACGGGTTCCTGGGTTCCCACACTTGGCAAAGAAAAGGTTTCAATCTGCCATATTGCCAGCGGCATTCCTGCCAATGGTGTAAAACCCTCTATGGAAAGTACATTCCATTTGGGTATTCTCCGTGAACGTCTGGACGTCAATGTCGTTCTCCATTTCCAATCGGAATATGCCACCGCTGTCTCCTGCATGAAGAACAAGCCGGCAAATTTCAACGTAACAGCAGAAATTCCTTGCCATGTAGGTTCAGAAATACCTGTGATTCCGTATTATCGTCCCGGCTCACCGGAACTGGCGAAAGCCGTGGTAGAAGCCATGCAAAAGCATAACTCGGTTTTACTGACCAACCACGGACAAGTGGTGTGCGGAAAAGACTTCGACCAAGTATATGAACGGGCTACTTTTTTCGAAATGGCTTGTCGCATCATTGTTCAATCCGGCGGTGATTATTCAGTGCTCACACCGGCAGAAATTGAAGACCTGGAAATCTACGTATTAGGAAAGAAAACCAACTAATATCCAGGCATATTACCATGAAAGATACCATCAAACATACTTATTTAGCAGCAGACTTCGGAGGCGGCAGCGGGCGAATCATCGCCGGCTTTCTTCTTAACGGCAGGCTGGAATTGGAAGAGATATACCGCTTCTCCAACCGGCAGGTCAAACTAGGCAATCATATTTACTGGGACTTCCCGGCTCTGTTCGAAGATATGAAAACCGGACTAAAACTGGCTGCACAAAAAGGATATGCCGTAAAAGGTATTGGTATTGACACTTGGGGAGTGGATTTCGGACTGATTGACAAACATGGAAACCTATTAGGAAATCCAGTCTGTTACCGGGATGCAAGAACAGAGGGAATGCCGGCAGAAGTATTCAAGTGCATGGATGAACATCGACATTATGCCGAAACCGGTATTCAGGTGATGCCTATCAATACGCTGTTTCAACTTTACAGCATGAAGCAAAATCAAGATGCACAGTTGGAAGTTGCCAGGCAACTTTTATTCATGCCCGATCTCTTCAGTTATTTCCTGACAGGGGTAGCCAATAATGAATATTGTATCGCCTCCACCTCTGAATTACTCAACGCCAAATCACGCAACTGGTCATTCGATACCATACATAGCTTAGGTCTTCCCGAACATCTGTTCGGTAAAATCATTCTTCCCGGAACAATCAGAGGCACTCTGAAAGAGGATATTGCACGCGAAACCGGACTGGGTGCCGTAGACGTTATTGCCGTAGGTTCACATGATACAGCCAGTGCCGTAGCTGCTGTTCCTGCTGCAGAAAGTCCTATCGCTTTCCTTAGTTCCGGCACTTGGTCGTTACTGGGAGTTGAAGTGGACGAACCCATATTAACGGAAGAAGCAAGAAAAGCTCAATTCACCAATGAAGGAGGTGTAGACGGCAAAATCCGTTTCCTCCAGAATATAACAGGATTATGGATTCTGCAACGCTTGATGAGCGAGTGGAAAGCGTGTGGCGAGGAACAAGATTATGATATAATCATCCCGCAAGCAGCCGAAGCCGAGATTGATACAATCATCCCTGTAGACGACACCATATTCATGAATCCGGAAAATATGGAGAACGCGCTTATTCATTATTGCCGGAATCATGCTTTGCAAATTCCCCAAAACAAGGCAGAGACTGTACGATGTGTGCTCCAGTCATTAGCTTTCAGATATCGGCTGGCTGTGGAACAGCTCAACCGTTGCCTCCCCGCTCCAATCCGTCAGTTAAATATCATCGGAGGAGGATCACAAAATAAGTTGCTCAACCAACTGACAGCTGACGAACTCGGTATTCCTGTTTATGCAGGTCCGGTGGAAGCCACTGCAATGGGAAACATCCTGACGCAGGCAATGGCTAAAGGAGAAATTGCCGATCTTCGTGAATTGCGGGAAATTGTCACTCGCAGCGTTACACCACAAGTATATTATCCTAAAAAATAAAAGTATATGGAAACATCTAAAACCGGTTATCAGGTTCAATCTTATGACGTTCCCGTCAAACGATATTGCCAAACCCTTGATTTACGCGATTCTCCGGAACTAATCGCCGAATATCGGAAAAGACATAGCCAGGCGGAAGCATGGCCGGAAATTCTTGCCGGTATCCGGGAAGTTGGCATCCTGGAAATGGAAATTTATATCCTGGGAACCCGACTGTTTATGATCGTCGAAACTCCCCTTGATTTTGACTGGAACAAGGCAATGGAACGCCTGAACACCCTTCCCCGCCAACAAGAGTGGGAAGAATATATGGCTATCTTCCAACAAGCCGCACCCGGAATGAGTTCCGCCGAGAAATGGAAACCGATGGAAAGAATGTTCCATTTGTATAATACTTAAAAAAATACCAGAAACAACCATGAAACACACCAAGCAGTCCATCATTTCGAAAGATGGCATCAGTTATCTTATACCTTTTATTCTCATTACCTCCTGTTTTGCGTTATGGGGATTTGCCAATGACATTACCAATCCGATGGTAAAGGCATTCTCTAAAATCTTCCGGATGAGTGCCACCGACGGGGCATTGGTACAGGTTGCCTTCTATGGAGGCTACTTTGCAATGGCTTTCCCGGCTGCCATCTTCATCCGCAAATATTCCTACAAAGCAGGTGTTTTGTTAGGACTGGGTATGTATGCTTTCGGAGCCTTCTTATTCTTCCCCGCCAAAATGACGGGTGAGTACTATCCGTTTCTGATTGCTTATTTTATTCTGACCTGCGGATTATCTTTCCTCGAAACAAGCTGTAATCCGTATATTCTTTCCATGGGAACGGAAGAAACAGCTACCCGGCGATTGAACCTTGCACAGTCTTTCAACCCGATGGGGTCACTTCTCGGAATGTATGTAGCCATGCAGTTCATTCAAGCGAAATTGCATCCGATGTGTACCGAAGACCGCGCATTGCTTAACGACTGCGAATTTCAAGCAATCAAAGAAAGCGACCTTAGCGTCCTGATTGCTCCTTATCTCATTATCGGACTGATTATCGTAGCCATGTTGCTTCTGATACGATTCGTCAAGATGCCTAAGAATGGAGATCAGAATCATAGAATAGACTTCTTCCCTACACTGAAACGTATTTTCACCCAAACGCGTTATCGTGAAGGTGTGATTGCCCAATTTTTCTATGTAGGTGCACAAATTATGTGCTGGACTTTCATCATTCAGTATGGAACACGCTTGTTCATGTCACAAGGTATGGACGAGAAAAGTGCGGAAGTACTATCTCAACAATATAATATCATAGCAATGGTGATATTCTGTATTAGCCGTTTTATCTGTACGTTCATTCTGCGCTATCTCAATGCGGGTAAATTGCTGATGATTCTTGCTATCTTTGGAGGTATTTTCACTTTAGGTGTAATCTTCCTTCAAAATATCTTCGGAATGTATTGTCTGGTAGCAGTATCGGCTTGTATGTCATTGATGTTCCCTACCATCTACGGTATTGCCTTGAAAGGTATGGGAGATGATGCGAAGTTCGGAGCTGCCGGCCTTATTATGGCTATCCTGGGAGGTTCTGTTCTTCCACCGCTACAGGCAAGCATCATTGATTTGGAACAAATAGCGTGGTTACCGGCTGTCAATGTTTCATTTATTCTTCCGTTCATCTGTTTTCTTGTAATTATCGGCTACGGTTACCGCACAGTGAAAAGAAACTGGTAAAATACATATCTAAAAATAGTGACGGTATCACATTGGTATACCGTCACCATCTCACTCGAATAGTGACGCCATCCCTACTGGATAGCGTCACTATTTTTTTCCTTTTCACAGTTAAGAGTTCATAAAAACACAGAACTTGAAGTCGTTTTTTTAGTTTCCTTTTTCGCATACTAATCTTGGCTTCTTAGTATTGTTGAATTATTTACATACATTTGTCTCATACCAACAGACCTGATAAACCTATGAGCCAAAACCAAGACCCTATTCATCTAGCCCGCCAATTCGAAATTATATTTACCACGCACTATTCCGCTGTTAAATATTTCGCTATAAACTTGCTCAAATCTGAAGAGGACGCAGAAGATATCATTCAGGATGTGTTCGCTAAATTATGGACACAACCGGAGGTCTGGCTGGAAAACAAAGACATAGGCCAGTATATCTACGCCATGACTAAAAACACAACTTTCAATTTCATCAAACGCAAAAGACTGGAACAATCCTATCAGGAACAATTATCGCAGAAATATCTAATCGAAGACTTACTAAAATCCGAAGATACTCTCGACCCTATCTATTATAAAGAAGCACTATTAATCATCCGCCTAATTCTCGACCGCCTTCCCGAACGCCGCAGAAAAGTTTTTGAAATGAGCCGCATCAACAATATGAGTAATATGGAGATAGCACAAGCACTCAATATTTCCGTACGAACTGTGGAACACCAAATCTATCTGACCCTGCTCGAAATAAAAAAAACTATTTTTATTGCATTTTTCTTGTGTTTCTTTTAAGTAATCCCCCATTTTCGATTGTGCTAATAGTGTAACCACTAAAAAGAACAGCGCAAATGAGGAACTTTTTTCAGAAAATACTGATATTATTTACCGGCAATAACTATCCGGAAGCTACCCAAAATGAATTCTATCAATGGCTGGTAGATGAGGATCATGCATCCCAGAAAGAAGATGCTTTGAGAGAGCTATGGAACAAAGCGCAACGGCAAAAAAACGTGAAAGGAATGCAGAAGTCTTACGAGCGCCTGAAAAAACAGGAAGGTATTCCAACCGTACCCAAAGAGAGAAGAATTCGCCCAATACATATATGGCAATCCGCAGCCGCTATCTTATTCCTCCTGCTTGCCTCTTCGGTCTATCTATCGACTGTAGGCACAAAAGCGGAAACCGACTTGTTACAGCAATATATTCCGATAGCAGAAATGAGAAGTTTGACGCTGCCCGACGGAACAAAAGTGCAACTCAACTCGAAAAGTACACTTTTATATCCGCACGAGTTTACCGGAGATAGTCGTAGTGTATTCCTGTTAGGCGAAGCCAACTTCAAGGTTAAGCCGGACAAAAAACGTCCGTTTATCGTGAAATCCAATGATTTACAGATTACTGCGTTGGGTACGGAATTTAATGTATCTGCCTACCCTGAAAGCCAGGAAATAGCAACGATCCTCATTTCAGGCAGTATCCGTGTAGATTATAACAATCTGACAACAAGTGTCATTCTCCATCCCAACGAACAGTTTGCCTATAACAGAAACAATAAGAAATATGATCTCTCCAATCCGGATATGGACGATGTGACAGCCTGGCAACGCGGAGAACTGGTTCTGCAAAAGATGACGCTGACGGACATCATCAACGTATTGGAGCGAAAATATCCTTATGCCTTTGTATATAGTATCAAGAACCTCAAAAACGACAGGTTCAGTTTTCGTTTCAAGGACAACGCACCACTCGAAGAAGTGATGGAAATCATCGTGAACGTGGTCGGACAAATGGACTATAGAATAGTAGAAGACAAGTGCTATCTGACAAGAATATAACTTTTTAACCTTATATGCCATGCAAAAAAATACCCGGAACAGAGGCCTCACTCCGTCCCGGATATGAAATCTGAATTCCCAATATTAGAGTTTACTCTACAAATTACCTCGAAATAATTTAGTCAATAACCTAATACTAAGAAAATGCTACAAATTTATAAATTTATAGTAGACAAGAAGACAAAGGGAAGAAGTTTTATGCTTTTTTTCTGTTTGATGCTCGCCACAACAGTTTCCCTTGCACAAAATGGTGCTAAAATCACTATTAAAAAGAATAGTATATCTGTGATTGAAGCACTGAAAGAAGTTGAAAAACAATCCGGTATGTCCGTAGGCTACAACGATTCCCAACTGAAAAACAAACCGGCCATCACCCTCAATATAGAGGCGGCTTCGTTGGAAAATGCGCTCGCTCAAATTCTCAAAGGTACAGGTTTCACCTATCAACTGAAAGAGAAATATATCATGATTATTCCGGAACAAAAGAAAGAAAGTAACCCGACCAAAAAGATCACCGGTAAGGTAGTTGATGAAAACAATGATCCCTTGATCGGAGTGAACATCAAAGTGGAAGGCACTGCCGCCGGATCTCACAGACATCGACGGGAACTTCCTGATCGAAGCTTCCACCGGAAATACACTGACATTTACTTATATCGGTTATACTTCAGGAAGCATTAAAGTCACCAACCAGAATAATTACCGCATTCAACTGACAGCCGATACGCAACAGCTATCGGAAGTTGTAGTAACTGCTCTCGGCATCAAACGCGAGCAAAAAGCATTGAGCTACAACGTCCAGCAAATCAGAGCAGACAAGATGCCGGAAATAAAAGACGCCAACTTTATCAACAGTTTGAGCGGAAAGGCTGCCGGCGTTGTCATTAATGCTTCTTCTTCCGGTGTGGGAGGTGCCAGTAAAGTGGTGATGCGTGGTACAAAGTCTATCGAGCAGAGCAGTAATGCGCTATACGTCATTGACGGTATTCCGATGTATAACTTCGGCGGTGGAGGCGGTACTGAATTTGACTCCAAAGGTGCTACGGAAGCCATTGCGGATATTAATCCCGACGATATTGAAAGCATCTCTTTCCTGACAGGTGCGGACAAGAACCAAACGTTCTTTTCTGCCGCAGCAGTCAATTCAGAAGGGATGATTCCGAACAATAGGTACAACCGATATAATTTCACATTTCGCAATACGACTCATTTCCTGAATGACAAGATGAAATTGGATGTAGGAGCCAGTTATATCATACAAAATGACCGCAACATGACCAATCAGGGAGTTTATTCCAATCCATTGGTTTCGGCTTACCTGTTTCCACGCGGCGATGACTTTTCTCTAGTAAAAGCCTTCGAACGTTATGACGAAGCACGTAAAATCAATGTGGCTTACTGGCCGCAAGGTGAAGGGGATTTGCGTATGCAGAATCCTTACTGGATTGCTTACCGGAACGTCCGCACGAATGAGAAAAAGCGTTATATGCTGAATGCCGGACTGACATACGACATTTTGGACTGGCTGAATGTATCGGCACGTATCCGCGTGGATAACACCGACAATACTTATCAGCAAAAGCTATACGCAAGTACGATCTCTACACTGACCGAAGGTAGTACCCAGGGACATTACACCATTCAAAAGGTGAACGAGACACAAACGTATGCCGACTTCATGGTGAATATCAATAAACGCATTGACGACTTCACGGTAGTAGTCAATGCCGGTACTTCATTGAGCGACAACTCCAGTGATTTACTGGGTTACGGTGGTCCGATTCGCGACACGGGAGTGCCCAACGTATTCAATGTATTTGATTTGGACAACGCCAAGAAACGGGCAACACAGGAGGGTTCGGAAGAAATGACGCAGTCTATTTTTGCCAGTGCGGAAATAGGATGGAAAAGCATGCTGTACCTGACGTTGACCGGACGTAACGACTGGGCTTCCCAGTTGAAAGGCTCGAATCCTACTTCTTTCTTCTATCCATCGGTAGGTCTTTCGGCAGTAATCAGCGAAATGGTGACATTACCCAAAGCGATTGATTACCTGAAAGTACGCGGATCATTCAGTTCTGTGGGTACCCCCTACCCGCGTTTTCTGGTACAACCGACTTACAGCTATGACCCTACCAAACAGGACTGGAACGCCAAAACCCATTATCCTATCGGCAAACTGAAACCGGAACGTACCGACTCTTGGGAAATAGGTGTGGACGGAACTTTCTTCAAGGATTTCAAAGTCAGTGGTTCATTCTACTATGCCAATACCTATAACCAGACATTCGACCCGAAAATCACCGTATCTTCCGGCTATTCGACTCTTTATGTGCAAACCGGTTATGTACGCAATCTCGGTGTCGAGGGGCTACTCTCTTACGGACATACATGGCGCGACTTCGGATGGAACAGTAATTTCACTTTCTCCTGGAATAAAAACAAAATTGTGGAGTTGGTTAAGGACTATGTGCATCCCGAAACCGGAGAAATCGTCAACAAAGACCGCCTTGAACTAAAAGGACTGGGATATACCAAATTTATCCTGAAAGAAGGAGGCACACTGGGAGACCTGTACACGAATGCCGACTTCATACGTGACGATAAAGGATATATCCAGATAGACAAAAATGGGGATGTCGCCAAAACGGATAATCTACCTGACATCAAATTAGGCAGCGTATTTCCTAAAGCAAACCTGGCATGGAACAACAGCTTTTCTTACAAAGGTATTTATGCGGGATTCCAATTAAGTGCCCGCCTGGGAGGTATTGTTTATTCAGCCACACAGGCTGCTCTCGACCAATATGGCGTATCCGAAGCATCTGCTGCCGCCCGTGACCGTGGCGGAGTACTCGTCAACGGACGTAGCTGGGTGAACGCACAGCAGTATTACGAGATTGTAGCTACCTCAAGCGGGCTGCCGCAATATTATACGTATAGTGCCACAAATCTGCGTTTGCAGGAAGCGCACATCGGATACACCATCCCCCGCAAATGGTTGGGTAATATCTGCGACATCAACGTCTCTGTAGTGGGACGTAACCTGTGGATGATTTATTGCAAAGCACCTTTCGACCCGGAAGCGATTGCTACAACAAACAATTTCTATCAGGGAATCGACTACTTCATGATGCCCAGTACACGCAATTTTGGTTTTAATGTAAAGATTAACTTCTAAAACTATGAATACTCAAATGAAAGAATACAGAAAAGCAACCCTCCGACTGGCATACCTGCTAACGCTGATGCTATGGACGGGAAGTTGTATCGATATGGATATCAATCGTAATCCTTACGAGACAACGCAGGATGAACTGATGCGCGAAAACCATATCATCGGCTCGTCTCTAAAGAGCATGGAAGCATTGGTGGTCCCCACACAAGAGCATCTTTATCAATTTGTGGAAGCGATGTGCGGAGGAGCCTACGGGCGTTATTTTGGAGAGACTCGTGTGGGTTGGACTGAAAAATACTCGACTTATAATCCCAAGTCGGACTGGCTGAAGGCTTCGTTCTCCGATCCTATCTCGGAAATGTATCCTTCCTACCGGGATATTATCAACCGTACCAATGACCCCGTCGCACTGGCATTCGCCAAGATTCTGCGAGTCGCTATCATGCACCGGTCTACGGATATGTTCGGGCCGATTCCCTATACCAAAGTATTGGGAGATAAAACGGAAGGTAACGGCCTTAGTGCTCCTTATGACTCTCAAGAGGAGGTTTATGTGGCTATGTTCAAGGAATTGGAAGAAGCAGATAAAGCTCTGAAGGAGAATCTAGGTCTAAGTGCGGAAGGATTTAAGAAACTGGATAATCTTTATTATGGAGATGTGCGGAAATGGTATAAATACCTTCACTCGTTACAGCTTCGCATAGCCATGCGTATCGTTTATGTGAAACCGGAACTGGCCAGGGAAATAGCCGAGAAAGCCGTAGCCGCAGGTGTGATAGAGAACAATGAGGACAACGCGCAACTGCATGTGGAGGAGAATCGTTCGGCTCTCTGTTTCAATGATTGGAAGGATTACCGGATAGCTGCGGAAATCGTTTCCTATATGCAGGGATATAACGATCCGCGTTTGGAAAAATACTTCACCCAGGGAAAGTATCAGGATGATACCGATTACTATGGGCTACGCATTGGTATTCTTCCTTCCAAAGTGACGGACGACGAGTTGATACAAACCTATTCCAACCGTTTGATGACTGCCAATGATACGTATATGTGGATGACTGCCGCCGAGGTCACGTTCCTTCGCGCCGAAGGTGCCCTGCGGGGATGGGCAATGAGCGGAGATGCCCAACAGCTATATGAGAAGGCGATCACCCTTTCCTTTGAGCAATGGGGCGCAAGCGGAGCAAGCGGATACTCCCAGAATAAAACATTGGTGCCAGGGGCTTACAAAGACCCGAGAGGTACATACAGCGCCCAATCTCCGAGCAGCATCACCATTGCCTGGAACGAGGACAAGGAGAATACCCGTTTCGAAGAAAACCTGGAACGTATCATTACTCAAAAATGGATTGCCATGTTTCCTCTGGGCATTGAAGCCTGGTGCGAACATCGCCGCACAGGGTATCCTAAATTCCTTCCGATAATGGACAACAAGGGAGTGGGAATCACTAACCTGACACTGGGAATACGACGTCTCTCCTATCCTGCTGAAGAATATCAGCTGAATGCGGAAAATATGCTCGGTGCCCTGCGAAAGCTCAATGGAGAAGATAACGGCGCTACCCGCTTATGGTGGGACTGCAATCCGAATGTAAAATAATGTGGAACTTAAACCCAAGATACAATGAAACAGAATTCATTCATAAGTGTCATATTGACCATAGCCTGCTCACTGATGTTCGTTGCCTGTAGCGACTGGACAGAACCGACACCGGTTGATTACAACCCTATATTTCCCGACGAACAAGACCCCAGCTTGCATGAAAAATACGAGCAAAGTCTGAAAGAATACAAAAACCGGAAGCATACGTTAATGTTAATACGTTTTGCCAACAATCCGGGTACGACATTGGGCGAACAGGATTTCTTGCGTTCCTTGCCCGATAGCGTAGATTTTGTGGTGCTGACCAACGCTGATAATCTGTCCGTTTATGATAAGGAAGACATATCCAAACTCAAACGGACCGGCACCAAATTTCTCTATTACAAGAATTTATCCGAATTCTACGACCAATGCGAAGAGACAGAAAACCTGGAAGAATTCAAAACGAAAATGAATGCGGCATTGAAAAACGGGGAGAGTGATGAATTTGACGGTTATTATGTGCAGTTTGGTCGTGCCGGAAGTATGATGCATGTCGATTTCTTCAATGAGGTAACGACGGCTATCCGGGAAAAACTTGCCGCTATCGGCGGTCCGAAAGCTAATAATGGAAAGTTGGTTTTCTTTGATGGCATCGTCACATTTACAGTGGATTATAGCGGAAGATACGAAGAGCCGTTCATCGATTTGGTAGACTATTTCGTGGATGGGCAAATTGTGTTGCTTGAAAGCTCACTCGAAATAAAACTGAATATGAGCCAACCTGTAGGTTTCTATGGGAAAATGCCCAAAGAGAAAGTGATAACGACAGCCACTCCTCCGACCGATGACGGTAAAACCGGTATCATCAGCCGGGAAGATTTGGATGTTATACAAACCTCGGAAGGGATGGCCTACATCATCAATCATTTCATCACAGGACTGGGTAACAATGGTCCGCTGGCAGGAGTTTCTATCTACAATGCCAATGAAGATTATCTCGCCACCGATGGGGTGACTAACTACCGCCGTATACGTGATGCTATCCAAAAACTGAACCCATCACCGATTAATTAATGAAAGGAGGAACTATGAAACGATATAAAATAATCATCTCTCTGGCTACAATCATCTGCGGACTGATGATTGCCTGTGACAATACGGATTACAGCAATAAAGCACCATTCGACAACATGGTCTATATCAAGGAAGCCAGTAACAGCAATTCAGAAAGAGTGACTTTCCGAAATACGCTGAATGAACAGAAACGTGCCTTCAGCGCCAAGTTGACTTACCCGGCAGGAAAAGACATCGTAGTGAAGCTGAAAGCGGATCCCGGACTGATAAACGAATTCAATGCCCGGCACGGGACTGATTATGGAATGCTGGATAGTAAATATTATAGCCTGTCGAACAGCGAACTGATTATCAAAGCCGAAAAGAGTGAATCATTGATTGATACGATCTATTTTAATAACCTGTTAGATCTGGAGATTGATAAAACTTATCTGGTTCCGCTCACCATCTCTGAAACGTCGGGTGGCGTTCATCTATTGAACGGTTCGAAAACATTGTTCTATCTGGTGCGCCGTTCAAGCGCTATCACGGTAGCCGCCAACCTGAAAGACAATTATCTGGAAGTGCCTACTTTCCTCGACGAAGAGAAAAATGCCTGTCTGAAAGAATTAGGTCAGATTACCATGGAAGCACTGGTATATGTAGAGGACTTTACATACAGCGGACCAAGCAATACGGCCGGTGCATCGGATATCAGTACGATCATGGGAGTAGAACAGCATTTCTTAATGCGTATAGGTGATACAAGTTTCCCACGCCAACAGTTGCAGATGCAGGGACCGGACGGAGTCAAATTCCCCGCCGCCGACAGGGCTAAGTCACTGAATGCAATGACATGGTATCATATAGCGCTGGTGTACAACGCCAAGGAACATTTTATTGCCTATTATGTGAACGGACAACTGCAAAGTCAGGATATCTCTTATGGAAAAGGAGCTACTGTGGATATCTGTGGAACGCCGGATTGCGAATTCCAGATAGGACGCTCTTATGAAGATGAGCTACGGCAACTCAACGGTAACATCGCAGAGATACGTATCTGGAACACTTGCCGTACGAAAGAGGAAATCTGGACGAATATGTATAAAGTGGAAGATCCTGAAAACGAAGAAAGCCTGCTTGCTTACTGGAAATTTAATGAAGGTGAGGGAAACATTGTCAAGGACCATTCGAAACACGGATTCGATGCAGTATCTGCCGAACCTCTTGTGTGGCCGACGGGAATCGAAATTCCACAAATCAACAAGTAATCATTCACTTTAAAGATAACCATGGACATGAAAAGAAATATAAACTTCAAAAATGTTCTCTGCATGGCTGCCATTACATTAGTAACCGGCATGCTAGGAGGCTGCGAAGATAATTCCATTGCCACTCCCGTAGGTAAATTACCTAACGAGACGGCTTTAGACAATAACTTTGGCATGCTAAAATGTGATATGACAACCAGTGACCTGGAAATCACCATGACCAATACCAAGACTCCCGATTTTGCATTCTTCTACCAAACGGTGAAGCCGGTGGCACAGGACACCCGAATCACAATGAAAATCGACCTCGACTTAGTAGACAAATACAATGAAGAACACGGTACGGAATACCGGAAAATGTCTACTATCAGCATTGAGGGCATCAGTAACGATGGTGCAATGACTATTAAGGCAGGAGATACAATGTCGGATACTATCATGGTACGCCTGAATCCGCTAGGCACATTGCATGATTATTCTTTGCTCCCTATTACCGTAGAACTACCGGAAGAAAGCGGAATTCGTCCGTCACGGGATAGTAATGAAATCTATTACAAGATTTATTATAAACGCTCTACTTATCCGTGGTTGAGCCCGATGAAGGCTGATATGAAAAAGTACAAGATGGTAGGGTTTATTGATGGCGAAAAAGTCAACGCCTCCATTGCCAAAGAATTTATCATGGTATTATATGATAATGAAACATTCGGTCCCGGACATTATGAGTTATGGGAAACGTCGTGGTATGCCTATTTATATGACATCATTAATGTGAATGCCGCAACACTGGGATATGCGAATGGAAAAGTGACTCTGAACCAATCAGCCAATTTCAAAAAGCAGTTAAGCAATATGTCGTCACTCTCCAGCTATGGTATAAAGCGTTGCGTCACCCTTAAAGCAGAAGGGACCGGCTTGGGATTCTGCAACCTGACAGATGAGCAGATTACAGCCTTTGTAGCGGAAGTCAAGAAGCTCGCCAACTACCGTGTAGATGGCATTAATCTCATGGACGAAGGTGCCGAATATGGTATAAACGGACATCCGGCTGCCAATGCGACCTCGTATCCGAAGCTCATCAAAGCACTACGGGAATCTTTAGGCAAGACCAAACTGATTACAGTTACCATAACGGGTGATCCGGCCGGTTCACTAGCCTCCGAGGCTGCGGGTATCAGAGCAGGTGAATATATTGATTATGCCTGGACATGGGTAAATACCAAAATTATGAATCCATGGGAGGATAGCTCGATTGAAAAACCAATAGCAGGACTGGACAAATCTCAATATGGCGGTTTCAGCACCGACGAATATACGTTCGATTATGAAAATGACGAATCGTATCCGGAAACGTTACGAGAAAAGTTATATGACAAAGGTCTTGGCAAACTTTACATAATGCGTAATATCCCTTTCTGGTCGGACGCACTGGAAGCAACACCATATCATGCTAACATAAATGCAGGGGCAGCAGCCTTTTATAGAGTGGAAGGAGGCCATAAATATGAACCGGACATCAACTATTTGCATAATGGTAAATACAAGGATATGAAAGGGGATAAAAACTATTACGAGATGTAGAATTATCAATTAAACAGGGGAGGAAAAACAAATCCTTTCCTTACTAACAGGAGCTTATGCGCCTATTATCAGTAAAATAATATAACCGGAATTTTAACCATCTATTTGGTTAAAGTTCCGGTTTCACTATTTCCACCAAATATCATCAATTAAAATAATACAAAAACACAACACTTATCACCTACAAAACAACACCAAACAATAACAATACACCATTTGCCAATAACTCATCATTTATTTATTATACCAAATCATTACTTTTACTCCGCAAAAACAAACTATATTTCAATAAAGAAAATATGTTTACTTTACCTTAGGAATTACATATGAAAAAGCATATTGTGATACTGATAGCCCCAAAAGATTACAGTATCAAATACAAGATACGCCCACCACCGTCAAAGAATCTCTATTTAGTATTATATATTCAGAAAAAATGATCTATTAATTATTGTCACTTGGAGGAAATAGATATTCCTTAAAGAATGATTCAAGACGTAAGGATTTAAATCTGCATACGGAACTCGCTTTCTTAATATTGACCTTCAAAGAACAAATAATTTTGAGATTAGACTGTTTGAGTTTAGTAATGCCCTAAATCACACTCGTTGTGCATTTTCTCATCCCCCCTCAACTAAAAAGGAATAGAGGTATACAGTCCAAGTGACTTCAACAAAAAATAAATATGAAATACTTAATGATAACGTCACTATTTGTCTCTATTATAGATGCAAATATCTTTCACCAGTCTCACTTCTTCTTACTACTTACAGCCGGAGGAATTTCATTATATTGGCTCTTATCTCATTTTCTTACCCTCCATAAGGAAATCAAAATCTTAAAAGAAGAGCACCAATATTTCATGGATTCTTTTCAAAGCATTCGCAACCCTATCACACTCGTTCATACCCCTCTAAGAGCTGCTTGTGATGATAGTTGCCCCGAAGACATAAAGAAAATGTTATCACTAGTCATTCGTAATATAGACTGTCTTGATGAACACCTAACCAAATTAATGAATCTGCGACATCTGCTTATCTACTCCAAACAGATGGATATTGCCGAATATGAACTGGGAAACTTCATTAATAACAGAGTCCATTCATTGAAAAATTTCGCTACGGACAAGCGGATTAAGTTAGAAATAAAAACAGAGTTTAATTATGCCAGCGTTTGGTTCGATCAAAGTAAAATCTCTCCCATCATTGATAAATTCATAAAAAACGCAATAGAACATTCGAAACCTGAAGATAAAAGGATTATCTTTTCAATTTCTTCTAATTCCGAACACTGGGAACTTAAAACGTTCGATGCCAACAAGGGCAAATTGCTAACATGTTATAGGCGCCAAAAGTATCACTTGATTAAACCTAAACATAAATCAGAGTTCAAATATGCATTTGCCAAAAGTGTACTCTGCAAAAAATTAATGAAACTATGTGATGGGAATATTCTTATCAATCATTCAACCCACACTGTCTCACTAAGATTTCCTACAACAAATTCAGAAAGAAAGGTATCCGGATATAATATCATACACTCCGCAAAAAAGTCGGAAGAAAGAAAGACTGATACTTCATTGGGTAAGATTGCTCATAAAAAAAGTTCAATCAAGCCTACTGTTGTTCTCGCTGACAGTAATGAAGAATTCAAGTCTTATTTGGAAGAATGTTTATCAAAGGATTTTGATGTGAAAAGTTTCGGGAATGGCTCTGAAGCTTTAGAATGTATAAAAGAGAAATATCCTGATTTAGTGATTTGCGACCTTATGCTGCATGGAATGTATGGCTATGAACTGTCATCAAGACTAAAGACATCAGGAGAAACATCCGTTATTCCTATCATCCTTTACGGTTCACGTATAGATATAGGACAACGCAACAAAAGAGAAAGTTCTCTGGCCGACATCTTTTTATATGTGCCTTTCCACATCGAAGATTTAAAGATAGAAATGAATGTACTTATCAAAAACAACCGTTCTCTAAGAAGATCATTCTTGCAGACAGTTTTCGGAAAGCAGTTCTTGGAAAAGGAAGAAGAGAAAGTTTTAGATGATAGTAATTACACATTCATCAATCAAGTAAAAGAATTTATTCTAAAAAATATAGATAAGGAAAATCTGACGATAGATGAAATTGCCTCTGAACTGTATATGAGCAGAACTGCTTTCTTTAATAAATGGAAAGCACTGACGGGAGAAGCACCGAAGTATTTTATTTATCGTATTCGTATGGAAAAAGCACGTGAGTTATTGGAGAGTGGAAAATACTCTGTCCAGGTTATTCCTGAAATGATTGGATTGAAAAATCTTAAGAATTTCCGCCATAAATACAAAGAGTATTTCGGGATAACTCCAAGCAAGTCCATTACGAAAAAGCTATAAAATAAAAAGAATATTTTATAATTGAAGATCCCATGAACAGGGATCTTCATGGCAATACTCATATAAAAAAATATTCTATTTTTATTTCCTTATGCAGTATTTCACAAGTACCGGCATTTACTTTATGTACGTACACCTTAATTTTGAAATTAATAATCTAATTTAAAACAGTATGAAAATTATAACTGAAATAAAAAAAGCTTGTTGTTTTAATCGTTTTGCTTTCTTAGTAATGTCATTAGGCCTGATAGCCACTTTTACAGCATGTAGTAGTGATAACGATTCTGATATTCCCGTATATTCACTTAAAGATGTGGAAGGTAATTATTCCGGTAATATGCTGACAGAAACTGCTCCATCCGTCAATCCACAAAACTATTCCTTCAAAGAAGAACAGCCGCAAGGAGCCACAGTTACCGCTGAAGTAAAAGACAATCAGATTATGATAAAAAAACTTCCGGTTGACGATCTGATTAAAAGTATTGTCGGTGAAGAAATAGGCGAAATTATCATTGAGACTTTGGGTGATATCAATTACAACATTCCTTATACTGCAGCCTTTAATGATGATAGCAAAGGCTCCATTCTACTTCAATTAAAACCTGAACCTTTGGAAATAAAATACACGATCCCTACCCAAGTACAAACAGAGGGAGAGGAAGCTCCTCAAATTACTGTAAAAGTAACTATAGAAGCGGAAGAAAAGGGTCAATATACATATAAAGATAAAAAACTCACCTTTGTAATCAAAGCCACCCAAGTGGAAGTAGAAGGAGAGCCGCTTGAAAACTTTTCGGTTACCACATTCAGTTTCGACATGGTCAAAAAGTAACTGATCGGATAAACTTTCCCAACGTATTTTCATTATGATGGGAATTACCTCCAAAAAGAGTATGCCTGCACACAGCGCGCATACTCTTTTTTTATACCTTTGTGAAATAACCAACGATATGAAAATGACTACAACTGAAAATATCCGGAAAGAATTACAAACATTAGCAGATTCCAAATATCAGGAATTTCATTCTTCCCTCCTCCCGGGAGCAAACAACATTCTCGGCGTACGCATCCCCCAACTGCGGACAATGGCCAAAGAAATTATTAAGAAAGAAGACTGGCGTACATTTGTCGAATCAACCGATACGATTTATTATGAAGAAACAATGCTTCAGGGAATGATTATCGGACTGGCAAAAATGGAACTTGAAGAACAAATGAAATACGTAACGATGTTCATTCCCCGTATAGATAATTGGGCTGTATGCGACATATTCTGCAGTGAACTGAAAACTTCTGTGAAAAAAGGAAAAGAAAACGTATGGCAATTTATCCAACCCTATCTGAAATCCTCTAAAGAATTTGAAATACGTTTCGGAATTGTGATGCTTTTCCATTATGTAGATGACGCGCATATCGATTCGTTACTGAAATATGCCGACTCATTCAATCATGATGCATATTATGCACGCATGGCTATGGCATGGATGATATCATTGTGTTTTATCAAATTTCCCCAAAAGACAATGGAGTATCTGAAACATAGCACACTGGATAACTGGACTTACAACAAGGCACTGCAAAAAACAATTGAGTCATTCCGGGTAGATAAGGACACCAAGGACATTCTCCGAGAAATGAAAAGACGATAAATACCAAGCACGGCGAACATCCTGCCATCAGCATTCTGTTCACCGTGCTTCTTATTTCTTACCGTAGATACCGCTTTTATTTTCCACCTAATTTATTTTTTGTTTGCAATCCGGAGAAACACTAATTCCTCCTGACCTTTTTCCTTCTGCTTCTACGTCTTTGTTGTTTCTGACGATTATAACGCTGCCACTTCTTATAAATCATCCAACCACTCATCAATGCAACAACGACGAAAATAAGAATAGTGATACCCACTCCCAAATTATCTCCTTTAATACGCGACCAAATATCAAGAACTTCTTTTGTCTTATCGCCAAAATCACGAATCATGGCACATCGTTCCACCACCTTACGATCCGGATATTGTATTTTATCAATCTGCACGCTGTCTGCACCCGGTCCGAAAAAGTAACTTAAATCGGAATAATAATGAAGAGTGGTGTCTATCTTCTCTTCCAGTATTTCGGGAGTAGCTATGGAACTTACATATCCGCAGAAATCCATATTCCGCAAGGCTATATCCGGACGACACATAAAGTTGATAAAATAACTGGCCGCTTCCGGATTCCTGGCATATTTCGGGATCACCCAACCATCATACCAAATATTACTTCCTTCTTCGGGAACTTCATAATCCAAATCCACTCCTACCGCATTGGCCTCTTCAATCGCCCAGATTGCATCACCGCTCCAAGTCATATTCAGCCAAGCTTTATTTTTCGTCATCATTTCCTTGCCAAAGTCCGCTTCCCAGCCAGCAATGTTCGGTTTCAAGGCTTTTAAGTATTTTTCAGCCAACTCCATCGCACGTGGAGAATAGTCGTTCATCAACTCTTCCACTGTTACCGTTCCCTCCTTCAGTTCCTTTGCATGCGCATAAATCACGGCTGTTCCATAAGCATCACGATAACTATCCTTCATCAGGATCTTTCCGGCATACTTTTTATTCCAAAGGCAATCCCAGGACAGGGCTACCGAATCGGGCACATAAGCCCGGTTATACAGAATACCTGCCGTCCCCCACATATAACATACAGCATAGCGGCTGGCTTTTTCACCCGGCTGACTCAATTTATTAATCTGCTTACGAATAAATGGAGCCACATTATTCATGTAATTGGGAGAATGTGCGAAATTCGTGTCGATAGGTAGCAACAAATGCTTCTTCAGCATACGCTCGATGATGTATTCCGAAGGACAAACAACATCAAAATCTTCATGCCCCTTTTCAATTTTCGTCAACATGATTTCGTTGATATCGAATGTCTGGTAAACGATACGGATATTCTCACCGGTCTGTTCTTTATAATATGCCTGGAAATCCTCAAGCACACCTTCGCCGATGTAATCCGCCCAGTTGTAGATTTTAAGAACCCGCTCACGAGGTTCACCGGAATTATAACACCCGGTCAAAGCCAATAAGAGCAGGATAGCAGGAATTATTCTTTTCATATTATTTACGTAGTAGCACATTTGATAGTCTATTAATCTTTTTTCTTCGTTTTTCCTGCCCGGTAATTGATTACAACCAATAACGCCAGTACCACGACAAAAATGATAGCCGAAAGCGGGCGAAGTTCCAGGGTCAAACCTCCCTTGCGGGCATCGGCGTAGATATAAGTAGAAAGCGTTTCCAAACCTTGATTACCGATAGTGAATACAGTTACGGCAAAATCATCAATGGATAGTGTCAGTGCAAGCATAAAGCCGCTAATCATTCCCGGACGAATCTCCGGAATTATGACTTTCCACAAGGCCTGCATAGGAGTAGCTCCTAAATCGAGGGCAGCTTCATAAATATTCGGATTCATCTGCTTCAAACGGGGCAATACACTTAAAACAACGTACGGGGTACAAAAAGTAATATGAGCAAGCACTACGGTTGTGTAGCCTTGTGTGATCCCCAGAGATACAAACAAAAGGAACAAGGATATACCGGTGATAATATCACCATTCAGAATAGGAATGCTGTTCACAAATCCGATCGCTTTGCGTGAACGGGCTTTCAGATTGAATATACCGATAGCAGCGATGCTTCCTAATAACGTAGATGCTGTTGCAGCCAGTAGAGCGATAGTGATCGTATTAATCAATGCATTCATCAAAGAATGATGAGCACCGGTAGTGAATAACGAAGAATAAAGTTTGGTAGAAAATCCCGTCCAGTTACCCAACACTTTCGCCTCTGTAAATGAGTAGATCACAATAATCACGATCGGAGAATAAAGCAAGAGCAGCAATATCCACAAATAAGTCTGTGCAAATATCTTCTTTACCATAGCCCGCCTCCTTCATTTGAGTTTTCCTTATCATCGGTGCTGAACAGGGAAGTAGCAGCTATCAATAGCAACATAATGAGCGAAAGTGCCGCTCCATAGTTCCACATACTGTTATTGATATTTTCCTGAATCGTCGTACCAAAGAGTTTGATGTTATTCATCGTCAGCAACTCGGCAATGGCAAATGTCGATATAGTCGGCATGAACACCATCATGATACCACTCATCACCCCCGGCATGGAAAGCGGAAGGACTGCTTTCAGAAAGACTTGCACAGGATTGGCTCCCAAGTCTTGCGCCGCCTCGATATAGCTATGATCCATCTTCTGCAAAGTATTGTAGATAGGATAAATCATGAAAGGGATAAAGTTGTATACCATACCGAATATCAACGCTCCCTCGCCCAACGGCACACTGAAAAAGTCGAATAAGGCAACAGTGGCAAGGGTACGCACCAGAATATTTACCCACATCGGCAAAATAAACAGTACGACCATCGTCTTGGAACGGTTCAGCTTGCTGTTACTCAATATCCAGGCAGCAGGATAACCCAATAAAATACAAACAAGGGTGGTAATAATGGCAATACCAATCGAATAGACAAAGGTATTGATTGCTTCGGGATGTTCGAAGAACTTCTGAAAATTGGCGAGTGTCAAATGGCCGCTATCATCGGTAAAGGCATATACGACAATTAAGAACAACGGTATAATCACAAAGATCGCCGAAAAAATAATGTAAGGGAGAGTCCAACTCTTACGTGATGACAAAAAGACTATAAACCTCTTATTCACTTCCTTTCCTGTTAATCGGTTATTTTAACTATACGAATAGCATCTGGAGGGATGGTAATACCTACACGGTCACCGTCATCCCATACATCGTTCGTATCTACAAATACATTCTCGTCCCAATCTGACAATACAGTCAGATGATAATGGTCACCCTTGTAAAGGATGAATTTCACCTCGCCCGTCAGCGTTCCGTCTTCTTCATTATCCTGAAGAATCACTTTTTCAAAGTCTACTTCCACTTTGACATTCGTATCGAAAGCGATTCCTTCCACCGGAACACATTCAAAGTTACAGCCCAGGAATTCCACATGAGTAGCATCCAGCAATTTTCCTTCGAATGTATTGCAAACACGCTCTTTCTTCATAATATGAATATCGAAAGGCTTCACCAACAGACCGACTTCAGCCCCTACTTCAAAATGATGGTAATCCTGCACCAAGAATTCATATCCGCCGCACAACACCGTCATTTCATAATGCACTCCTTTAAAAATAGAAGTCTCTACCACTCCTACTAACTGTGCCATTTCCGAAACGGGGAAAATATAAAGATCCTCCGGACGAATGACTACGTCCACCGGAACATTCTCGCCAAATCCTTCATCCACACATTCAAACTCCGTACCGCAAAAACGTACGAGTTTATCATGAATCATGGTACCGTTGAGGATATTGCTTTCTCCGATAAAGTCCGCAACAAAAGCATTGATAGGTTCATTATAAATATCAATCGGCGTACCGATCTGCTGAATCTTTCCTTCACTCATCACGACAATCGTGTCACTTAACGTAAGTGCCTCCTCCTGATCGTGAGTGACGTACACAAACGTGATTCCCAAAGATTTATGCATTTCTTTGAGCTCCATTTGCATATCCTTACGCATTTTCAGATCGAGCGCTGCCAGCGGTTCATCCAACAACAACACTTCCGGCTCATTCACGATGGCGCGGGCAATAGCTACACGTTGTTGCTGACCACCGGAAAGAGAATCCACATCGCGGTATTCATAATCCGTCATGCCTACCATTTTCAAAGCAGCTTTCACCTTCTTCTCAATGGTCTGTTTCGGTGTTTTTTTCAGTTTCAGGCCGAAAGCGATATTATCATACACATTCAAGTGCGGGAACAAGGCATATTTCTGGAATACCGTATTCACCGGACGCTTATGGGGAGGAGTTTGTGTTATTTCCATCCCCGAAATTCGGATTTCGCCTTCCGAAGCTGTCTGAAAACCAGCAATGAGACGCAACAACGTGGTTTTACCGCAACCGGAAGGACCAAGGATAGTCACAAACTCGCCCTTTTTCACGTTCAGAGTCACATCATCCAATGCTGTTTTATCGCCAAAGTACTTCGATACATGGCTCACCTCAATGATGGATTTATCTTCTTGCATATTCATACTAAAGTTTGGGCTGCAAAGGTACACATTTCTGCGGTTTCCACCTACGTGTTAATCTAATATAACAGTGTTTTTCGATGCCCGACAGAAAAAAAATCTATCTTTGCATAAATATTTATTCACCAATTTTACAAAAGCATGAAAAAGTTTACTTATTTAGTTATTGCAACGGCAGCGTTAAGCATGGTAGCTTGTACTGGCGGAAACAAAGCCGGATACACTATTACAGGTACAGTAGAAGGTGCAAGCGATGGTGACACCGTTTATCTTCAGGAAGCCAATGGTAGAAATCTGACCAAACTAGATACAGCCGTTATCACCAAAGGTACTTTTACCTTTGAAGGCACACAAGATTCTGTGGTTAGCCGTTATGTCACTTGTGAAGTGAACGGAGAACCGTTGATGATCGACTTCTTCCTGGAAAACGGAAAAATCAACGTTGCCCTGACCAAGGATAATGACGCTGTTACCGGTACTCCCAACAACGATGCATACCAGGAAATCAGAGCTCAAATCAATGACATCAGCAAAAAAATGAATGCCATTTATGAGGCAATGGGTAATACATCTTTAAGTGATGAGCAGAAAGAGGCCAAACAAAAAGAAGGTGCTCAGCTGGAAGAACAATATGACAAAGCAATCAAAGAAGGCGTACAAAAGAATATCACCAACCCGGTTGGAGTATTCTTGTTTAAACAAACTTTCTACAATAACTCTACGGACGAAAATGAGGCTTTGTTGCAACAAATTCCTGCTAATTTCCAGAATGACGAAACAATCGTAAGAATCAAAGAGATGACTGACAAGCAGAAAAAGACTGCTGTAGGTACTCAATTTGTTGATTTCGAAATGCAGACTCCGGAAGGAAAGACAGTGAAATTGTCTGATTATGTAGGCAAAGGAAAAGTAGTATTGGTTGACTTCTGGGCTAGCTGGTGCGGTCCTTGCCGTCGCGAAATGCCTAACCTGGTAGAAACATACGCTAAGTACAAAGGCAAAAACTTCGAAATCGTAGGTGTATCTCTCGATCAGGATGGTGCTGCATGGAAAGAAGCAATCAAGAAGCTAGACATGACTTGGCCGCAAATGTCCGACCTGAAATTCTGGCAAAGTGAAGGTGCACAGCTTTATGCTGTAAACAGCATTCCTCACACTGTATTGATCGACGGTAGCGGTAAGATTATTGCTCGCGGTCTGCACGGAGAAGAACTTCAAGCTAAAATTGCAGAAGCTGTAAAATAACAAATCCAAAGAAAGGCTTTTCCAAAGGCCTTGAAATTTATACAAGACTGTCTCAAATAGAAAATGAGACAGTCTTTTTTATTTGCGAGACTTTACGCCTCACTCTCCAAACAGATAAAAAATTCAGCCCCTGTCATTCTCAAAGAATACAGGGGCTGAATGTATGTATGAAAGTGAGGGAAATATACTCCCCTACTTTTACTCAAGCAATTAGATAAACCAACGTACGTAGCAGAAGTCCTGACGGTGTGGAAGTTCCGGATTCTTCGGGAACATACGGTAAGACACCTTGAAACTACCTGCATTTGACAAGCTGTGTTTAACCTGGAATGTATACAAGTCGCCTTCTTTCTTGACTACACTGAACGGTTCTACAGAATAAACATGTTGTTTTCCGTCTGCAGTTGTGTAAGTAGTAACCAATTCAAGTCCCACTGCATCATTCAAGCCTTTTTCATCGATAACGTAAGTAATAGTATATTCTTTTCCGCTTTCGATATCACCATTCTTCAGCTCTTCTACCTTGTCACAAGATACGATTTCAATAGAATCCCATTTAGCAACCACATCTTCTTTCCAAGCTGCGATTTCTTTTGCTTTTGCATTATCGTTAGCAGCCAAAGTCTGGAAACGTTTTGCCAGTTTGCAATAGAACTTGCTATAGTAATCATCCAACTGACGCTTCATGGTATAATGAGGAGCAATCTGTGCGATAGAATTCTTCACCACTTTGATCCAGCCTTCAGAATATCCCTTCTTATTACGTGCATAATACAACGGAAGGATTTCAGTTTCAAGAATACTGTAAATAGTAGCAGCATCCAGCTGATCCTGATGTTCCTGATTCTGGTAAGTACGTTTTTCAGTCAACGCCCAACCTGCACCTTCACGGTAACCTTCCAGCCACCATCCGTCTAATACGGAGAAATTGACAACACCGTTCATCAAAGCTTTTTCACCAGATGTACCGGATGCTTCCAACGGACGAGTCGGAGTATTCAACCAGATATCAACGCCGGAAACCAGACGACGAGCCAGTTGCATATCGTAATTCTCGAGGAAGATAATCTTACCCAGGAATTCCGGACGACGAGAGATTTCAATGATACGCTTAATCAAGCCCTGGCCTGCTCCATCGTGCGGGTGAGCTTTACCTGTAAACAGGAATTGTACCGGATAATCAGGATTGTTCACGATCTTAGAAAGACGATCCAAGTCGGTGAACAGCAAGTGTGCACGTTTGTAAGTAGCAAAACGACGGCCGAAACCAATCAGCAATGCGTTCGGATTGATCTTATCCATCAGTGAAACGATACGAGAAGGATCTCCCTGGTTCTTCAACCATGTATCGCGGAATGACTTACGGATATAGTCAACCAACTTATTCTTCATAGTCATACGAGTCTTCCAAATCTCTTCATCGGGCACATTGTAGATAGCTTCCCAAATCTTAGGATTAGACTGATCGAACCAGAAGTTTTCGTTGAAATATTTAAAGTATAATTCTTTCCATTCTGTTGCACTCCAAGTTGGGAAGTGAACACCATTCGTTACATATCCTACGTGGCTTTCTTCCGGGAAATAACCTTTCCAGATAGAAGAGAACATTTCTTGAGAAACTTTTCCGTGCAGCCAGCTTACACCGTTCACTTCCTGTGAAGTGTTACAAGCAAAAACAGACATACAGAAACGTTCGCCCTTGTCGCCCGGATTGTTACGTCCTAGATCCATCAAGTCATCCCATGAGATACCCATTCTGGAAGGATAACCACCCATATATTTGCCGAACAAACCTTCGTCAAAATAGTCGTGACCTGCAGGCACCGGAGTATGAACAGTATAAAGAGAAGAAGCGCGAACCAACTCAATAGCCTGGTCGAAAGTCAATCCAGTAGCTACATAGTCGCAGATACGCTGAACATTAATCAATGCAGCATGTCCTTCATTACAGTGATAAACATCTTTCTTGATACCCAGAGCTTTCAGAGTCAGGATACCACCGATACCCAACAAGATTTCCTGTTTCAAACGGTTTTCCCAGTCACCACCATAAAGCTGGTGAGTGATAGGACGGTCGAATTCGCTGTTCATTTCATTATCCGTATCAAGCAGATACAAAGAAATACGTCCAACATTCACACGCCATACGTTTGCATGAACAAAATAATCAAGATAAGGAACGTCAACTATCAACGGCTGACCATTGGCATCCATTACGCGTTCAATAGGAAGTTGACCGAAGTTCTGTGCCTCGTAGTTGGCAATCTGCTGTCCATCCATAGACAACGTTTGAGTAAAGTAGCCGTAACGATACAAGAAACCTACCGCACACAAATCAACATTGCTGTCGGAAGCCTCTTTCAGATAGTCACCAGCCAATACGCCCAGACCACCGGAATATATTTTCAGGACGCTGCTCAAGCCATATTCCATGCTGAAATAAGCTATAGATGGGCGTTGCTCATCCGGCTTCACATCCATGTAATCTCTGAATTTCGTATAAACTTCATTCATTCTTCTTAGAATCACCTTGTCTTTTGCCAGCGCTTCCAGCTTCTCATAGCTCATACGTTCCAACAACAGTACTGGATTCTGTCCACATTCTTTCCAAAGTTCCGGATCTAGATCTCTAAACAGTTCAGTCGCTTCAAAATTCCATGCCCACCAAATGTTGCGTGCGATTTCAGACAACTTCTCCAACTCTTCCGGTATACGTGATTTCACAGTAACCTCTTTCCAGTTGGGAGTATTCACATTACTAACTTTGATTTTCATAATGTTTTCGTTTACTTATTGATAAATAATTTCTTTCTTAACTCAACTGACGTATCCTTGCCTTACGCAAAGCGATATCATAAGCTTCATAATAATATTGTATAAAGTGCTTCCATAAAGCCTGCTCTGCAACTTCAGCAGCACGCTTACGGATTTCCTTCACCTCTTTATCAGTCTTATCCGCAAACAACGTAATCGTATCTTTGATACCATCCGCCACTTCCGAATAATTATAGTCCGAACGATGCAGCACTTCCACTCCATCATTAATGCCATGCTGGTTCTTCAGGCTGTTTACCCAAAGTCCGAATCCTGCCAGATCCGTAGTGATTGTCGGCACATGGAAAGCTACACTTTCCAGCGGAGTATATCCCCACGGTTCGTAATAAGAAGCATAGACACTCAAATCCTGCCCCAGCAATATATCATAATATTCTTTATTCATGATACCATCACGACCATCCAGATAACAAGGAACAAAAATCACCTTTACCTTATCTTCCGGACGATTGCCCATTCCCAGATATTTCAACATGTCCAACACCTGGTCATGAGTCATATTATGCAGCCAATGAGTGATAAACGGTACTTCGAGGGGAGTGTCGAACTTATCTTTGCTCTTCAAACGTGCCTGCAAATCCTCGCGAGGCTCTCCCACCCAACCGGGTACATTGATGAATGCCAACACATTCTTATGCAGTTTCTTATCCCTGTTCAAGCGGTTTAATGATTCCAAAAAAACATCAATACCTTTATTCTTAAACTCATATCGCCCACTGGTTCCGACAATTAACGTATCATCACCCAGATTTGTTCCCAATAATTTATTGGCAACACTAAGCATCAAGGTACGTGCGCGCTTACGCTTGCCGGTAAACGTGCTTCCTTTCGGCACAAAATCATCTTCAAAACCGTTCATCAAAACAACATCTGCCGGTTTATCCAGTAATTCCTTGCATTCATTATTGGTTATTTCACTCACCGTAGTAAAACAGTCTACATAATGTGCAGTCTGTTTCTCAATCGAGTGTTTCGATTGCATGTTCAGTTCCTGCGCCATCTGGTCGCCATTATAAGCAAACAGATAGTCATACAACGGCTTATTATTGCCGGCAATGGAACGACCGATAGACGTAGCATGGGTCGTAAAAATAGTAGCAACCTCCGGCACAGCTTCCTGTACATAAAGTGCTCCCATTCCAGTCATCCATTCATGTGCCTGATATACCACCTTATCCGTTTCCGTCAGATTGTAGCGATAGAAACTCTCCACCACTCTTCCTGCGGCATAGGAAAACATAGAAGCCTCGTCGTAATCGCCATAGGCGTGCAACGAATCTACTTGATAACGATTCCACATTTCTGTGTATATATCGTCTTTCTTTTCAAAAAAAGGTTGGAAATCAATAAGAATGACTATGGGTTCACCGGGGATATTCCATCGTCCCACACGGACAGAAAGTTCGTCTTTCTCAAGCGCATGCTCTTTCCAGGCAGCACATAGGTTATCCGACTCGATGAATAGAGGGTTTTCTTTTCCTTGCCATACATCAGGACCTATGAAGAAAATTCTGTCGCGGAACTTTTCCTGCAATGTATTTGCCCGTGTCGACAAGACGGTGTATATCCCTCCCACTTTATTACATACTTCCCAGCTGGACTCGAAGATATAATCGGGGGTTAATAAATCTTTTACCATATAATATATTAAAACTCTTTTTAGTATGCGAGTGCAAAAGTACACATTATTCTTTGAAAAATAATACTTTATGCGAAAAATATGAGTTAAGAAGAGGAAAGAAACGTTGCCCTATAATGAAAAAAGAATATCCCCTTGCACATGCAAAGCAGCATGTACAAGGGGATTGAAAGTCCTTTATAGGAAATATTCTTGCTAAAAATTATGCAACGAGTGCGCTACCAATCAAGAAGGTTGCAGCCAAAGCAACGATTGCATAGAGTTCGGGGAATACGGCAAGAATCAACGTATTGCTAAATACATTGTGTCCCTGTCCGATTGCTGCGATACCGTTTGCACAAACTTGTCCCTGACGGATAGCGGAGAATAAAGCAACCAATCCCAGAGCAATACCTGCACCAAGCACTGCTGATGCCTGGATAGGTGTAATTTCAGGAGTCAAAATACCGAAGATTGTCTGAAACATGAAATAACCTGCAAAACCATAAAGACCCTGTGTACCCGGAAGAGCTGTCAATACCAGGAAGTTACCGAATGCACTATCATTCTTCTTCAATGCTCCGATAGCAGCATTACCTGCAATAGTTACTCCGTAAGCACTACCGATGCCCGACAAACCAACCATAATCGCGATGCCAATGTAGGCGATAAACAAATTCATTTCCATAATCTTATTCTATTTTTTATTGTTTAATTCTTAAAATATTAATTCTCAATTTCTAATTCTTAATCTTCAAATTTTCAATTTCTGAACGGTTTGTACTCTTTACCGCCTCCTTCATATCCGGAGTTCTTGAAGAACTCAACGAACGTCAGACGCATCGGGTGAACCATTGCACCCAGCACATTCATAAAGATATTGATGGCATGACCGATAACGAAAATCAGTACCATAACAATCGGGCCTGCTATTACATTATCCGGACTCATACCTACTGCCAGGCTGTTGAATACTCCCGCCAAAATACCTCCGGAAAGTCCGAGGGCAAACAGACGAACGTAAGACAATACATCGCCAAGCAAACCGGTGACCATATTATATGAATCCCATAATCCCAGTCCGATATTCAGGAAAACATTCTTTCCCGGACTGTTATAAAGGAAGATCATAGCAGCCGAAACACCCAGAATAACCAAATGCACTGTACTTCCCATCGGCATTACCTCCGGCAACAAAGCCGAAACTGCCATGGAAACCAGCAGGATGATCCATCCGATAGTTGCCACTGCATATTTGAAACCAAACTGAATAGTCTGATTCACCGCCTTCAACACCATACCGAATAGTATCTGAATAGCTCCCAATATCAACGATAATTGGAACATATCATTGTTATCCATCAAGACGGCATGTTTCAGACGTTGAACAATCGGCCAGTTCAAATCGTAGATATTCGCTCCGAAGAACGTACCTGTCAGCAAACCGCAGAAGAATGTTGAAGCAGCCAATACCTGTATCAATGAAATGATCGACTTCATTGACGGAGTCACTTTCTTCGCCATCAACCGATAGGCCGTAGCTCCCAGAAACAGGAACACCCCATATCCGGAATCTCCCAGACAAAGTCCGAAAAAGACCATAAAGAACGGGGCAAAGAACGGAGTCAAGTCCAATTCATTATACTTCGGAAGCATATACAACTTACAGATCGGTTCGAACCAGGCAAAGAATCCCTTATTATTCAATCGAATAGGAACATTATCGCCCGGCATCGGATCGGTAATCTCATAATATACATGTGCGTCATTCAAGTAAGCCTCTATTTCCACTTGACTGAATGCAGGTGCCCATCCTTCAATTAACATCAGTTTGTCACCGGCAGTCTGTTCGGAACTTAACACCACCTTAGAGAACTCAATCTGGCTTTGCAACTCTTTCAGAGCAGCCTTCAAGGAAGGAATTTCTGTTTCGGAAAACGTAACCAGCTTCTTTTCATTCTCTTCAACGGCCTGTTCGGTCGTATTGTAAAGCGTTTCAAGGTGTGCCAAAGAGTATGCAGGTAATTTCGCCTGTTCTACATCCAAATCCACTTCCTGCCCGCCTTTCGTCAGAGTCACGAAGAATACTTTAGAAGAGATACGGTTCACAATCATTGCATTGTATTCCGTTTCCCACTCTTCCTTGTAATTTCCTTCCGAACAGCTATAAAAACCGATTACATAACCGGCATTTTTCAGCTTCTGAACATTATCCGGTTCAAAGTTACCCCAGGCTTCCAGCGCTTCTTTCTCTTTGGCATAGCTTTGCAACTGCTGTGACAGCTTTCCATGCTCTGTTTGCAGGGCATCCACTTCGTCCAGCACTTGCATACCACGGGCAGCCGTTCCACCTTCCGTAGCAATTACAGCATTCTTTTCATGCTTCTGATTCTGAAGCAACTTCAAGGTAGCCGCCAAGCGATTGGAAAGACGAATATTCTCCTGCAACTCCGTGTTATCAGCAGCCCCCTGTTGTTTCTCCACAATATGGACTACCCCAAGTTCACGCAGACTGTTCAGGAATTCTTCATACTCTTTGTGATAAACCAGGAATGTGAGTTTCTTCATTTTTGTAATCATGCCTCTACCTCCTTCCTTTTTTCTTGATGGGACTTCATGATCTTTTGCGAAGATTTCGACAAGTTTTCTTCATCTTCCATGAATCGTTTGATCTTTCGCAATGCATCCTGATAACCCGGTATCTGCACCTTCTCAAAAAGGTTCACCTTTTGAGTGGTCTTTTTCCTTGCATGTTCTAACAAGTTCAGCTTGGCGAGCATAAATTCACGTTCAATTGCCGTATGAGCCAGCTCTTCCAATAGATGGATACCGTCGGCATACCATTTGGGAGCATTAAACATACTGTACGGACGTATCTCGAATTCTACATTCTCGAGCAACGGTACGCGCACACCCGCAATCTTTTTCACGCCAAGATGAACATCATTCACCTTTATTAATGAAGCGTCAAACTCATTCCAAAGGGCGAACATGGCTTCATAGGCTTGAATTTGTTGTTCGAGCCTATCCTCCAGATCGGCAGCTTCCGTTTTACAGCGTTTCACTTCCATGCGGAGGGCGCTTTCCTTATTCTTAATGATAGGAAGCGTACGCACCCGCACTTTCAGTTGCTTTTCGAGCTGCTGAAGAGAGGTTTTGTTATATTGAAACTTTATAGCCATCTCGTTGATTTACTAATTTAACAATTTACGACCAGACGATTGAAATTACTTCTTATAAACATATATAATCCGTCCACTATCATCCTAATAGCAAATCGTCTAATTGTCTAATTATTTTGTTTCGGCCAGTATTGATCCACCAAGTCTTTCTTGATATTCACTTCTTCCGGACGGAAATATTTACCGAACAAGCCCCAGGCAACGTCCAGCATTTCAGTAGTATCAAGATTGACATCAATAGCCAATAACTGATTGGAATAGTCCTTCGCAAAAGCCAACGTACGTTCGTCGTAGTTGGTCAGGTCGAAACCATTTTCCATCTTCGTCTTAGCGTTAGCGGCATCGGCATACAGACGTACAGCGGCATTCATCACTTGCGGATGGTCCTTACGTGTCTTCTTACCGGTTACCAGCTGTTTCAAACGAGACAATGAACGGAACGGGTCAACAATTACCTTACCGATATCACTATCACGACGCAGGAACAACTGACCTTCAGTGATGTAACCCGTATTATCAGGTACAGCATGCGTAATATCTCCACCAGACAAAGTAGTCACCGCAATAATAGTGATTGAACCACCGGAAGGGAACTGCACCGCCTTTTCGTAAATCTTTGCCAAATCCGAGTAAAGCGATCCCGGCATAGAGTCTTTCGAAGGAATCTGGTCCATACGGTTAGATACAATTGCCAACGCATCCGCATAGCTCGTCATATCCGTCAATAGCACCAGCACTTTCTCATTATTATTTACTGCAAAATACTCTGCAGCAGTCAATGCCATGTCCGGAATCAACAAACGTTCTACCGGAGGATTTTCGGTCGTATTCATGAAACTCACGATACGGTCCAGCGCACCTGCATTAGAGAACACATTCTTAAAGTACAGGTAGTCGTCATTCGTCATACCCATACCTCCGAGGATAATCTTATCCGTTTCAGCACGTAAGGCTACATTTGCCATTACCTGATTAAAAGGCTGGTCGGGGTCGGCAAAGAACGGAATCTTCTGACCCGATACCAGTGTATTGTTCAAGTCGATACCGGCAATACCCGTTGCAATCAGTTCCGACGGCTGTTTACGTCGAACCGGGTTCACAGACGGACCGCCAATTTCCACTTCCTGTCCTTCAATGTCCGGACCTCCATCAATCGGATCACCGAAAGCGTTGAAGAAACGTCCGGCCAGCTGCTCACTCACTTTCAATGTAGGCGATTTGCCGAGGAATACTACTTCGGCATTGGTCGGAATACCCTCCGTACCTTCAAATACCTGCAAAGTGACATCGTCACCGGCAATCTTAACCACCTGTGCCAGTTTACCGTCCACAGTGGCAAGCTCGTCATACCCTACTCCTGTCGCTTTCAGCGAACAAGTAGCCTTGGTAATCTGAGTAATCTTGGTATATATCTTTTGAAAAGCTTTTGTTGCCATCTTTGATAATTAAAATTATAAATTAAAGATTATGAATTGACACTTCTTTCGGCAATCAATTCCTTCAGTTGTTTCTGGAATCCTTCATACTGTTCCGATTTGAACTTCGAGTAGTTCATCTGCTTACAGACATTAATCATCTTCTTGAAGTAATCCATTACTTCGTTGAAGTTATCAAAGTCAAATTCCGTATGACAGATGTCGATTATCATGTTCAGAATATCTTCCTGACGTTCCATCGGAGTTACCGCATCAATTTCATCAAAAGCATCCTGTTGCAGAATAACAAAGTCAATCAATTCTGATTTCCAGAAAATCACATGATATTCTACCGGTACACCATCATCACCGAGAATATTGATCTGTTCGGCAATTTCCTTACCGCGCTGTAAACGGGTTTTCAGTTCGTTTACCTTTCCAATCCATTCATCGTTGATATGACCTTTGATATACTCCTCAAATTCCGGGTATTCGATATATTTTGAATAAGAATCAATCGGATTCACTGCCGGATAACGTTTCTTATCCGCACGATCCTGTTCCAAAGCATAAAAACAACGGGCTACTTTCTTCGTATTTTCAGTCACCGGCTCCTTCAAGTTACCACCCGCAGGAGATACCGTACCGATAAACGTAATAGAACCCGTTTCGTCATTACTTAGTTTTACATATCCCGCACGACCGTAGAAGTTGGAGATAATAGCCGAAATATCCATCGGGAAAGCATCCGGCCCAGGCAATTCTTCCATACGGTTGGACATCTCACGCAAAGCCTGTGCCCAACGGGAAGTAGAATCTGCCATCAACAAGACTTTCAATCCCATGGAACGGTAATATTCCGCCAGTGTCATTGCTGTATATACAGATGCTTCACGGGCAGCTACCGGCATGTTGGAAGTATTCGCAATGATGATAGTACGTTCCATCAACTTACGTCCCGTATGCGGGTCTACCAGTTCGGGGAACTCGGTAAAGATTTCCACCACCTCATTGGCACGTTCACCACAAGCCGCAATGATAACGATATCCGCTTCCGCCTGTTTAGAGATAGCGTGCTGAAGCACTGTTTTACCAGTACCGAACGGACCGGGGATAAATCCTGTACCACCTTCCACAATCGGATTCAGCGTATCAATCACACGTACACCAGTCTCCAATAATTTGAAAGGACGCGGTTTCTCCTTATAATTCGTCATCGCACGTTTCACGGGCCATCTCTGAATCATAGTCACAGGAATATCATTTCCTTCTTCGTCTGTCAGGATGGCAATTGTATCTTCTATCTTATAATCACCTTCCGGCATGATTGTTTTTACGGTAGCCGTTCCTTTCATAGTGAACGGGGCCATAATTTTCAGCGGCTGGAAGTTTTCATCCACCTGTCCCAACCATGCAGAAGCCTGCACTTTGTCACCTACATTCGCTAAGGGTACGAAGTGCCATACACGTTCTTTATCCAACGGATATGTATATTGTCCTCTTTTCAGGAAAACTCCATCCATCTTGTCGAGGTCATTTTGCAGACCATCATAGTTTTTCGATAGCATACCCGGGCCTAATGTCACCTCAAGCATGTGTCCTGTAAATTCGGCTTCGGCGCCCACTTTCAGTCCACGTGTGCTTTCAAACACCTGGACATATACATGTGAACCTACAACCTTAATCACCTCCGCCATCAACTTATCACCACCGGTCGAGATATAACAAATCTCATTCTGAGCTACCGGTCCGTCAACGACGAGGGTCACCATGTTGGCAATAACGCCACTAACAGTTCCTTTTGTTGCCATATATTTTTTTTATTTTATTATCTGAATTCTGCAGGAATCTGCACTTCGTTCTTCAGCGATTCGATAATGCTTCTGAACAACTGATTACCTCTTTCCTTATCCAGTGAAATCCACCGTTCAATCATTTCCAGCTTCAGCAGGAAAGCGAAAATACGTTCGATAGTGAAATAGTCGAAGAAAATAGCATCCTCCATCCAATTCCACCGCAAAGCATCCAACTTCTTCTCACGCTCCACCAGTTCTGTAATCTCACTGATTTTCACTAACGATTCAAACACATCCACCTCACCGGACAATCCGAAATCGCGGGCACTCGATGTACGCAATGCTTCGCATACTTCCGTATTTCCCACAACGTTGGAAGCAATATCCCATTTGAATTTACGGCTAGTAAATGCAACAAGAATATTATTGATGTTCAGGTTGAATTCAAACCAGGCAGAAACGAACTTATTCCCACAGTTCATCGCATACCCATAATATAGAGCAGCCAGATGATCCTCGTGTAAAACCGTACTTTCAGCCGGAGTATTCAGATAATCAGTAATAAAAGTGGATAGATAGACCGGAAATTCTTTAGGACTGATTTCTCCGCCTTCTCTCAGAATAGAAATATATTCAGAGAGTTCGTCAGCAGAGTAGTTTCCCCGTTTGTCGATTTCCGCTTCTTTATCTTTGAGAAGTTTCAGCACATTTGCATTATCAAACTTCAGATAAAACAAGTCAATCAACTTCTGGTCTGAAGCAGACAATCCATCGTAGATTTCAGTTTTAAAATCGGCTACTGTATAGCTCAGTTTGCTGTCTTCCAGCGAAAGTTCCGGCAAACCTGCTACCAAGTAATAGTACTTACTACTCATAGTCGCTTCTTTTAAAATAGCATTTCTACTAATTGAGGACGCAAGAACGCTTTGAAGTAATTCATGAATTCTTCTTCTCCGAAGTTCACCTTATACGAACCGTCCGCCGGAGAAACAGTGAACAGAGTTTTGATACCATTTACTTGCTGAATGGTCACCCCCTTGTCTAATAAAGCTTTTGCATGAGCTGCAAAATACTCTTTCAGCGATTCCGCATCGGCTGTTGAGATGACGATAGGTTCATCTATGCTCCATTTGGATGCCAATGCTACGATAAACGCATTCAGGTAATCTTTATCCTGAGCGAAATCTTTCACGGAAGCGGTTATCAACTTATCAGTTACCATTGTAGCGATTTCTGATTTGAGCGCATTCACAGCCTGACCGGCGAATAGTTTTAACTCTGATTTAGTATTTTCTGCTAACTCATCAGCAGATTTACGAGAGGAGTTTACAATTGATTCTGCCTCTTTTCGGGCATCCTCAATGATTTTCTTAGCTTCTTCCTGAGCATTCGCGATAAGTCTCTGCGCTTCCTCGTTTCCTTTTTCCACGCCTTCACGATAAATCTTATCGGTCAACTCTTGAATTTTGTTTTCCATATTAACAGGAGTATTTAGTATTATTACTATATTAACTATGTGTCCTTTGTCAGATTCTCGCCAAATTTACAAAAATCAATTTGATAAAAAAGAGAAAGAAGAAAAGAAAAAGATTTGTTTGCAAAAAAATCACAGTCCTACACCTATTTTATTCCGCTTTTTCCCCTTTTTTATTACTAAATGACACATTTACCGAATCTTTCAAGCCGGTAAACAAATATAAGGAATCTAAAAGACATTTGGAAATATGTATATACTTAAAACGACAAACAGGATACTAATACAAGATTAAATAACAAAAGCTATCGGTATTTCACCAAATTCATAGAAAACTAAAACTTCGGGGAGATCTATTCGACAATGACTTACCGGAAGACTGAAGATTGATAATTTTCGCAAAGTACCAAATGACAGAAGCCCCTTGACTCAAAATGAATCAAGGGGCTTCAAAAACGGCGGCTACCTACTCTCCCACTGTTACGCAGTACCATCGGCGTGACG
>NZ_QVLZ01000051.1:0-47736 GCF_003435205.1 Bacteroides sp. AF32-8BH
ATTTATTCACAATAGAAGAAGTACCACCAAATTTGACGAAGAACCAGATTTTTAAATTTCATTTCTCATATTCTCATAGGTGACTGATAAACAACAAATAGTCAAATAAATAGCTTATGAGAAATACTTTCTAAGACGGCATTTCTCATAATACACCTTCTATTTTAGCTTAAAATTCACCTTATTCTCATAGTATTTCAGAGTATTTCTCATAGTTAAATACTATACTTCTCCTTTTTTCTGGTTGAAGATAAACTGTAGTTCCGATTGTCCCATATATTATGGGAAAATGTTCCCTAATATTATGAGAATTTATTCCCACAAAATAAGAGAATCTTTTCCCTACTGGTAGGGAATACTTTCCCACAATATATGGGACAAGGAGAATATGTACTTCCCTGATAATGGTTGACTAGTTGTTTCTTTATTCTTGTATAGGTTGATTGGAAAAACACTATGAGAAATGAATCCAACAAGTATGAGAAACAAGGTAAAATACGGGGTATTTGACGGAAAAACTATGAGAAATGCCGTCTTAGAAATCATTTCTCATAGTCTATTCTATTAGTTTTCTGCTATTTATGATTAATGAATGAGAATATGAGAAATGAAAATCATAAAAACACTCTAGTAGGGTATCTATTTCAAATTAAATAGAAAATCATAATGCCCTGCTTCTACATCAACAGTCTGCTCCTTAACGCTCACTTTCTTCTTATTCTTTTTACATGAGACAGCATTATTAGGGATGCAAACTGTAGCCGTTGTTCCGGCAGGAACTGTCAATTGAAGATTCAACTGATTATCATCTTTCAACTTCCAATTAACAGCAATTGTGCCATAAGGTGATTCTTTCGTTACTTTTGCCCAGGTCACACCGTTTGGAATTTGAGGATCGACATAGAAGTGACGATATCCAGGTTTAGCCTCGTCAAGACGTATTCCTCCTACAGCCTGATAAAACCAAGTACCAATTCCATTGTAACAATTGTGCACACGACTTCGTTCTCCGCTCCAATATTCCCAAGTCGCTGTCGCACCATGATCAATCATATACAGATAACCGGGATAATCACGTTTCTTCATCATTTGATAGAAGAAATCCACTTGTTTATTCCGAACAGCCCATTCTGTCAAAATAGGTACTCCAACCAGACCAACAGCAATATGTCCTTTATATTTTTCTTCGGTCATCGTAACGACATTCTCTTTCACTTTATTGTACAAAGAATCAGGTACAACACCTACCAACATAGGATAGCACATATCCAATTGTGAACCGGTAGAATAGATCCCTTCATCTGCACGGTAGAACGTCTGATGAATCAACTTGTTAAGTTTTTCTCTACGAATAGCAAACTCTTCCGCCTCTTCTTTGTTTCCTAATGTTAAGGCTGTCTTATACATAGTGCTCAAGCATTCGCTGATAAAACAGTTACTTACCAAATCCACTGAAGCCTGATTACCTGCATCTACTCCCATGGGTGCCAGCCAATCACCCAAATACCAGTCACGGTATTTGGTATCGGGCCAACGTTTCAGCAAACCATCTACTGTATATTTATCAACATACTTAAACCACTCTTTCATTTGAGAATAATACTTCTCAATCAAGCGGGAATCACTATAGTTGACATACGTTCTCCAGGGAGCTTGTACAAAAAATCCGCACCAATACGGACCGCCGCCACCGGCACCCGGATTAGGACCAACATGCGGTAAACTTCCTCCTTCACGCATGGAGTCTCCCCATGTTTGCACCCAGTTTTCAAAAGTAGGGGCTACATCGTACATCGTTTGCAAAGACATCGTTGAGGAGTTTCCATCACCACCATATCCTGCACGTTCCAAATGCGGACAGTCTACCATATATCCACTAAAAGTCAGACATTTCATCGTATACTGAATCATTTGGTGAATAGCATTCAAGTCGGCATCCGAACATTCAAAAGTTGCGGTCTGTTTATAATCTCCATAAATCTGCAGAGATTTCATAGCACCTGTTTCCGGTTTTTGAGGAAGATTGGAGATGCGCACATATCGAAAAGCGTGATGATTGAATTTATTTCTGAAGTATTCTCCTTGCTTACCACCAGATATATAAATATCACTTTCACCTTGCTTGTCAAATTCACCGTCTTTCGTCAAATTATCACTATATTCCATAATAACTTCATGACCTGCCGGCAATATAGGCATTTGCATCTCAAACCATCCGGTCTGAACCTTCCCCATATCTACCAGCCAGAGACTTTCACCCAGCTTCTTTACAGAAACAGCCTGCAAAATCTGATGTATCTTGTTTATCTCACACATTTGAGGGGAAGCGATATGATCGGGAACATTCACTTTCACAACAGGAATCCATTTCATTTTGTCTAAAGCCTGTGTTGAAAGGTCTCGCGGAAGAATCCTTCCATCCACCCTCTCACCTCCAAACTGCAAAGCACGCCAAGTACCTATATCAGAATAGCCACTTTCACGTCCGTACCATGATCCGTCTGTCTTCGTTACGACTTCCCATTTACCATTTCTCAACACATCCAATTCTGCTTTTACCAGCGGACCTTCATAAGCTGCTCCGAAAGTCGTCGTTTTATACCAACCTTGTCCCAGCCAGATAAGCAAATCATTGTCTCCTTCTCTTAAATAAGGAGTAATATCATAAGTAACAATTAGTGAACGTTTAGATAAATGTGATACAGCAGGGGTCAGAACGTCCTCCCCAACCTTTCTCCCATTGATATAAATTTCGTGATAACCTAACGTGTTTACATGCAAGAAAGAAGTCTCCCCTTGAGTCAGTTTCACTTTTTTGCGAAGAATAGGAGCACAAATCTTACCACCTTCAACAGAAGCCCCTATATATTCTCCTTGCATCTGTGACTGATCCAAGATGCCAACTCCAAAACGGGCAACAGGACTCCATGATGAAGCTTGTTTTTTAGCATCCCAAACACGTACCCGCCAATAACACAAAGAACGAGAAGTTAAAGTCTTCCCTCGATAAGGTACCATAACCGAAGTTTTGGATTTCAATTTTCCGGTATTCCATAAATCAGCTTTATTCTGCACCAACAGAATACTATCCGAAGCTACCTGTATTTCATAATAAGTTTGCCCGTCTTTCCAGCCGTCCCCCTTTAACTTCCAACTAAAGTGAGGAGTTACATTATCAATCCCCAAAGGATCAATAAGATTCTCACATTTTAATTCCGCCAAATAGAAAGGCGAAGTTTTCTCATTTCCATATACTATCATCGACAGACAACAGAAATAACAAATCAAACCTAAACATAGCAATCGTTTCATTCTATTCATCTTCTATTATTATTCAACTCTTGCCAGCCTCACTTTATGAGTGACAGGTTTATTGATTTTATAAATTGTTTCAACAATAGTCTTCATATAATTACTCCAAACCTCCCGTATTTCGGGATTCATCGCTTTTATATACCAGTCGTAGCTCATCCTAAGAAAACCATCTTTAGGTAAATATTCTTTTAGTTTATCAATAGCTTTCTGATCATCAGCAAACAGTAATCCTTCCTTTTTCAGGAATGAATATTCGGTCCACAAGTATTCTCTGAAACGTTTCTCCACTTCAAATCGTTCTTCATTCAGATACATGATTTTCGCAGCTTGTTGATATTGGGGAGTATTCGGGTAATCTGCCAAATTCACTCCATTCGCCAACTTTTCGGATGAGAGATTGTCAATAAACTGATTGTCTATAGTTAACCGATACATTCCTTTCTCTAAGTTTGTTACCTGAAAACGTTCCTGATTAAACTCTTCCATAAATGGAACCAACTGCATTGCATCGCGTTGTGACCTTTTATTTCCCCAGCCACTTCTAGAAATAGAATCCAGCGGATAAGGAAGAGCATACGCCAGATAATCAAAAGTCAGATCAGCTCCGTTCTTTTTTAGTTTTGAAATCTTACAGTTCTTATGGGTTATTACAGATGAATGATATGCATCAATAGATACTGATGACACTTCATCCCCAGCCAGTCCCTGTGCTTTCAGAAACAAATAGGCCATAACCATCTGTCCGTCATTATCCGGATGAATTCTATCTATCCTGCAGAATGTAAATGTAGAATCTGCCTCCTGCTCCTTTCTGCTTATCTCACGCATCGGTTGGTTAAAATCAACAAAACCCCAGCCATTCTTTTTAGCCGATGTACGTTGGGCATCTATGATTTTTAAAATGGCGTTATTCTTATTATGCAATATAAAATTATTAAACCGGGAAGTCTCATCATAAGGAGAACCACCAATCAAAACTTTCTTTATTTTATTTTTAGCCAGTAAGCGTTCTTCTATTTCCCGATAGCTTTCCAATGACTTTGCAATCCGTTGTTTCGACAGTTCTTTTGCATCGTCTTTCATGTAAATATCATAACCGGTATCATTCATACCGAAAGTTAGAGTCACATAAGTTGGTTTCCTGTTGAAAACATCATAGTCCAAGCGATCCTTCATATCCCACGCACTCTCTCCACCAATTCCGGCATTCATGATAGTAATCGGTTTATCCGGGAAACGAGTCATGTAATACAACCAGATAAATGAATGATAATGTCCGCCGTGAGTAATGCTGTTTCCTACAAATACCACACGTTCCCCTTCTTCAAACCGAGGTATTGTTGTTTGTGCCTGTAAGTAATCGCAATTTATATAAACTAAAGATAACAACAAAAGTATCCTCATTTTTAGTCTATTAGCCATTTTCTTTATTCTTTTAATCAAACCATAAAGATAACCGTATAACAATCAATCTGCTATATCCAGCTTATTCTTCTCTGCTTTCCCATACTGTTTCACCAATACACTTACGCCTCCTTTCAACAGTTCGGGAGTCGCCTCCATAGTGATAACCTTTTCTTCGCCCGGCATCAACGTCACATAATTATCGGACATAATAATTGGAAGTATTCGTTTTTGCGTAGCCTTATTAACAAGCCTCACCCGATTAGCAAAAGCCACAGTCTCGGAATTGTTCTTTACAGCTATCTTCATCCTTCCGTCAGACATCGATTTATCCACCAATCGGCAAGACAAAGCAACTTCCGGAAGTGTGTTCAGCAATGTATAGTCAAGATCTCTCACGCCATTCCGCCAATAGAAGTTTTCAGAGATTAAATTACCTTTGGCATCTATCAGTTCCAACTTGATAAAATGAAGCGGAGTCAGTTCTTCTATCTCTTTTGGTTTCTCACCGTAGATTTCGAATTCGAACAAAGAATATCCAAACTGTGTGGCACGGCTGATGCCTGCCAATTTCACATAACGTGCTGTAACAGGTTCCAATTCAATCTGTTCAGTACCACCTCTTCCATCTTTGTTGGCATAAACGGTTTTCCATTCTTGCGCATCATTCGATACTTGCAGTTCGTATTTCTTAGCACAAGCTGCCTCCCATTTCAAAATAACCTTTTCTATCTTTTCTTCTTTACCAAGATCAATGTATATCCATTGAGGATCACTGTATGCACTTTCCCAACGACTTCCGGCTCCTCCGTCAGTAACCATTGAAGCACTTTTAGAGGCACCTGTTGAAGAAGAAGCTACAGCCTTCTTTCCATAAGCCAGATTGAAAGGGTTAAAGTTCAAAGAAAATGCTTCTGCAATGTTGCTGGCTGCCACATCGACCTGTTTTGTCTGTCCGTATGCAGGCACTTCTTTTCCATTCAAGTTGTAAATTGCAGCTTTAGCTATTGCACCTTTCAAGTCCTCTGCTGTAGTATTTATTACTTTTATATTGTTATTGGAAGCATTCCATTGGATATGTAAAGGTTCACAAGCCTTTTTTGCTCCCCAATAAGCACCTGTAGGATCATAATAATAGTCATAAGTCTGCCATACAAACGAGGGATAAGCCGGATGGCTCATCCAGATCAGAAGTCCGGCTGCATCATTCCACATCTTATCGTTCCAAGCCTCATACATACCTTTCATCACTTCGAGATTCAGCATTTGCGCTTTCTCGCAGAATTCTTCCAATCCGGATGATTCTCCGTACTGTGTGTTCACTGAATTCTTATAATTAACCGGGTTGGCATTAGACGCTTCCTTACCGAAGAAATGTTTGTTCCATACATTGTCATCATCATTCTTCAACTGCTCATCAGTAGGCAGAGGCCACCAGTCTTTTTCCGGGATAAACTCTTTGATGCTTTCAAATGTCGGGAAAGTAGCCGTTCCTATTTCTGTACGCATACCGTAACCGTGATCAATACCGTATGGATAAGCCGGTGTATTAAATGCCAGATTACTGCCTGAAGTTTCAAAATGGTGTCTTGGAGGTTGATTTCCCCACCAACCACTTCCGGACAGTCCATCCTGATTGGAGCAAGACTTATACATACGGTCATTATTGTCCTCTTTCGCAATCATTTCACGCAGGTAATTATCCAAATCAGTTGTCGGATGCGTTTCATTTGCTCCACACCAAATAGCAATGGAAGGATGGTTTCTAAGACGTCTGACTTTATCAAGAGCATTCGCTTTAAATGCTTCCGGTTGAGCCACATCATTGTATGCTACATATAACCAGAAATCATTCCATACCATAATCCCATATTTATCACAATAATCATAAAACTCATCATCAGTAACACACCCTGTCCATAGACGGATCATATTGTAATTCATTTCCTTATGAAGTCTGATTTTCGTTTCATACTCTTTACCCTGGCAGCGAAGCAGATATTCGCTCATTCCCCAGTTTCCACCTTTCAGATAGATCTTCTGTCCGTTGATAAAGAATGTAAGAACAGGATATCCCACTACATTATCGACCATTTTATACTCATACTTCTTGATACCGAACGTCATTTCTTTTACATCCGACACTTTTCCATCTACAGAACAAGTTAGCTTACAAGTATAAAGATTGGGATCACCATAACCATTCGGCCACCAAAGTTTCGGATGGTCAACGACCAATTGCGTTATGTCATCTTTGTTAATAGATAGTCTGGCTGTTGTTCCTCCTTCTACCCGAATGTCTTTAGAGAAAGAAATATTCCCCGGCTGAATCACTCCGGATACAACGACATCTTTGGGGGAAGAAGAAGCATTTCTAATATCTGTTGAGACAGAAAGCTCTGCTTTCTGCAAGGTCGGTAACTCTGAACGTACCCAAGGATCTTCCATCACTACATCTCCTGTTACCACAAGATAAGCATTGCCTGTGATACCAGCCAGACGTCCCGGTACGTATGGCATCCAGTCCCAACCGGCACCAGCCAGATAACTGGGGCTACACGCAACTCCATACGGGTCTTTAGCCTTACGCGTCTTTTTCTGATCGGCATCGGTAATCAGAACAGCTATCACATTCTTACCGGATTTCTTTATCAGATTAGTTACATCAAACTTCGAACGTAACATGTGACCGCTTACATCTTTAGTAGATGTTTTTGTTCCTGATATCTTCTCGCCATTAAAATAGAAATCGGCAAAACGGTTCGTATTGTCGAAATGAAGCCATACCCGCTTCCCTTCCGAATAAGAAGACGGGAGTTCGAATTCCGTACGATACCAGAAAGGACGGTTATAAAACGTTTCGTCTACTTTATAAATATTATCGGCATAATTAGGATCAGGAACGATTCCTGCTTCAACATAAGCAGTAAAAACAGTTCCGGGAACCACACCTTTAACGTAATCGGACATTTTAAATTCCGGAGTAGAAATCTGTTCTCCGGTTATGTTCTCTAAATCTGCCTGGGGTTTCACTTCCCAGATAATCCGAGGATTAGAGCTGTTCAAAGACATCCATGTACTCTGCTCTGCACACCCTGTCTGGATTAGAGCCAATATAACCGATACAATGATAATCCCAAGTTTATTCATCATACTATCAAGATTTTAAAGTAACAATTTGTTTTAGAGTATGTTATTCAATCAAAGTCCCCACTCAACATTAGGTTTATCACCCATAAACAGCTCCAATGTACCTCCGGCTGCAATGTCCGCAAAATCAAGATAACATTTATTGTATTCCTGACCGTTCAACAAGGCTTTTTGTATATAGACGTTATTTATGCTGTTATTATGAGCTATCACCGTGAATTTCTTACCAGTATAATAGCTGGGATCAAGATTGAACTCTACTTTATCAAAAACCGGACTTGTAATCTCCATACGTGTATTTCCCGGACAGGAAGGATGAATACCGGAAGCAGCCAACATATACCACGCCGACATCTGACCTACATCTTCATTGCCAACAATTCCTTCAACTTTGTTTGCATAAGCCTTTTCACATGTATAGCGTGTCCATTTTTGAGTATACCAGGGAACTTCAAGCTGATTGAACAAAAAAGGAACGAAGTGCACAGGTTCATTCGCATGGTTATAATATTCATTCCACAGCATATTAGAAGGAGTTTTATTAAAGAAATCTGTTAAATCCGCAATAACTTTCTCCTTACCACCCATCAAATTCACCATTCCCGGAACATCGTGAGGTACAAACCAACCTTGCTGATAAGAGTTTGCTTCTATACACCCATACCATTCTTTAAGACGTGCATTCTCCGGCCATTCTACCCATGTTCCATCTGCTTTACGGGGACGGAACCACCCCTTTTCTTTATCAAAAATAGAATGATATGCCTGTCCCTTTTCATAGAAACATTTGGCATCGTCTTCTTTCCCCATAGCTTTCGCTAATTGAGATATACACCAATCAGTATAAGCATACTCCAAAGTGGTTGAAATACTCAATGGTTCCGGAGCATACCCCAATGAATCATTACCAAAACGACGGGATGTGTTAACGGCATAACGATATGCTTTCTCTGCATCATACGTACGAATCCCTTTGATATAAGCATCCGCCAAAACAGACAAAGCAGGATTTCCCAACATACAGCCGGAATAGGAATTCAGCAATTCCCAACGTTCATAGTATTCGCGCCCACTCTGATCTGCCATAGTAATCAATGAGTTCAGTTCATCACTTACTAAACGCGGATTAATTATAGTCTGCAAAGGAAACTGACTACGAAATACATCCCATCCGCTGAATATAGTACGTTTTGTAAAAGTGCTGTCAGCCGTATGTATTTTATAATCACCACCTACATAACGTCCGTCTACATCTGTATAGATACGAGGATCAATCATCGTATGATACATGGCAGTATAGAATATCGTTTTTTCATCATCCGTACCACCGGATATCCGGACACGATTAAGTTCTTTATTCCACAATTCAGTGGCTTCCTGCTTTACTTGTCCAAAATTTTTAGAGGCTATTTCTTGTTCAAAGTTATTTGCAGCACCCTCCATATCAACAAAAGAGATACCAACTTTCATCTCTACAGTCTCTCCCTCCTTCGTTGGAAATTCAGTAAAAAAGCCCAGATGTTTACCCGTCAGTTCTTTCTTGTCTTTTATAACCGGAGCTTGTGATACACGAGTCAAATAAGGAATACTCACTACTTCATCACGTTTCCGAACCCAATGTTCGGGAATATCTGCACTCCAAAAGCCATAATTAGTCAAAGGTTTACTAAATTGTGCATAATAATAAACGGTATAATCGGCTTTTCCTTCACCATTACCCCATCCACCACCATCAGGTGTGCACTTCATCCATCCTTGAATAGTGTAATCATCTACAACTTTAATATACTGTGAAGTAGATGTTCCCCCTACTCTACGAGCTAAATCAATCTGAATACGCGATTGGTCACTAGAAGGATAAGTAAAATGTAAAATTCCACAGTGTGGTGTCGCGCTACTTTCTACTTTGATATGATAATCAGTCAATTCTACCGAATAATATCCGGCCTTAGCCGTTTCAGTGGCTTTGTTATAAGCCGAACGATATCCTTTTATACTATCATTATTCTCTTTACCTGCCACTTTATATAATTCACCAGTTGTAGGCATCACAAGAAAATTGCCCAAATCACCAAACCATCCCACACCACTCATCTGGGTAAAGGCAAATCCTTCGATTGTCTTATGTTCATCACTGTATCCGGAACCGTTATCACCTCCCGTTATTGTATTAGGACTAACCTGTACCATACCATACGGAGTCGTAGCTCCGGGAAAAGTTTTACCTAATCCGTGATAAACACCGGCAGCCCCTACACTAGTACTGGCACCAATAAACGGGTTTACATAATCGGTCGGAACCCAATCTTCCGATACGGTATTGGTTGATGAGCAACCCGTCATCCAACACAAAAAGCAAACAATTAAAAGATTAGCAGTCGCTTTATACATAACAATAATCTAATTATTTTAAGTCAAACTAAGAACGAAAGTCTTAATACCAAACCGAGGCATTGAAATCATCATTTCCGATTTACCTGCACGTGTTTTTATCTTCTTTCTTTCGATACATTGTCCATTCAAATCAACTTCCTCCACTCCGGATAATGGCATGTCAATGGTAACCTTTTGTAATTTTTCGTCCCCTTCAGAATTGAACAGGCGCAATAGTACCTTTCCATCTTTCATTTGAAGAGCACTCACTTGATAACCAGTATTCTGTAAATCAATAAATGATTTCGATTCCGGTTTTGCCACTGGATAGCAAGAATGCAGCAATGGTTCATTCCAACAATCGCTATCATCTGCGATTGATGCTTTGTCCCATTTGCCACGATGAGGTATAATTGCATACTTCATCCTCAAAGGGTGTGTTATTTTATAATCAGGTCCCCAAAGTCCTCCACCCGAATATTGAGCAGTCAGTCCTAATGGATAGTCCTCTCCATAAGAATAAGAAGTAGTATGATCTGATAATAAAGCCAGAGCATAGTCGCCTTCCTGTTCAGCCAAGTCAACCCAATGAAGTATAATATTATGTTTAATTTGATCCCAAGAACCAAAGAAAGTATCAGTCAGTTTGCTTTCGCATACGTCAAACGGTGCATTTTTGTAAACGCGGGGAGCATGTAAATCAGTCGGGAATAATACACTTAGTTTAAACCGATCGTCACAATAAGCTCGACGATTATCACGCCAACGTTCCTCTTTATATTCACCAATACCTACATTCTTTTTCCAGTCAACCGTCAAATCAAAATCGATCCGTCTCGTTCCTTTAGTGAGAGTGATTACTTGTGTAAACGGATGGGAAGCAATCTCACCCTCTATCTTAATTTTTTGCTCATATACATTATCCCTTACTACTGTCAGCTTGGCCGGAGTCTCTATAGAAGAACGAAATTTACCTTCTTCATAAAAAAAGCCTCGTAGCTCCCCTAAGGCATATTTCTCCGTTTTACCTGCAAAATCCTTATTCCCTTCTTTTTTAGCTATCAGGCTTTTTATGGTTCCTCCCTTTGATAAGTCAAAAACAATTTTATACATATCATTTTCAACCACGTATTCCTGTTTATTCACCTTATTACCTTCCAAAACGAATCTACTCTCCGAAGCCTCTTTCTTACCGGCTTCTTTCTTTTTTATACAATACGTGGAATAACCAAAGGGAGGAATCTCTGCCTCAAAAAATAATCTTATCTCTTTACCTCCATTTTCTACCAAACAACCTATATCTTTACCTTTCCAGTCATAAACACTTAAATCCGCATTTTCAAATTCCGTAGGCAGAAGAACACTTACGATTTCCTTTCTTCTCATTCCTAATGTATTAAAAACACGTATATATTGCTGTTGAGCATTATTTTGCGGAATAAACTTTTCATTAAAGCTCCGCATAGATGCCTCAATAATTCCATCTGCAAGATGATTGGTACTGTCTGTCCATCGCTTAATCTGATCAGCCCATGTTCCTTTCCTATTCAGTCCATTATAAGGCACAATCCATGAATCATGATGTTGTGCCAACATCAGTGTACGCCAAGCCTCATCCATATCTGCCTGTCGACAAATATATTTATTTTCCAGATAAGCCATTACAGACATTTTCTCTGCCATGACAATTCTATTTTCTGAAACGCGTACTTCTTGCGCTATTTTTTGCAAAACCTGACTTCCCCACATAAGATTCACATGTATATCTTCCTGTGAAAAAGACCAATTATCATCCGTTTTTCCGATGGAGACATTTTCAATATAATCTCTCCATGTCATATATATAGAGTTATTTTTTGTGTTCTTTCCACTTCCCAGCCATGGGCCGTTTTTCCATCCCGCATCCTGAAAACACATACCAACAGGATGCTTGATACCTGCGTTACGGCAATCTTTTAAATAAGCATCCGAATTTCCCCAAGCAGTTGTCTGCCAAGTTGATCCCGGCTCCAGTTTTTCACAAGCATATCTGGGAACAGTCAATATTGCAGTCCCGTCCGGTCCCACCCAATTAACCAATTCTCCGCCATAAGCAGCAGTATACCCTCCCCAACAGGTGTTGGGACATTTTAATACAGCATATTTAAAGCCGAATTGTTTAAGGATTTGTGGCAAGCAACTTGTGAAGCAAGGTTCTTCTACCGAATAGGTTACAAAATCTACCTCCGGAAAATGTTTGTTTATTTTAGCAATACCATATTGAAACTGTCTTATTATACTCTCTCCCGAGATATTATAGCAATAAGGCTGTGCATAAGTAGGATTCGTAAACTCTACCTGATTACTAGTAGCCATCTCTTTAAAACGCAAATAAGCCTCCGGAGTCTGTACTCTGACTGTATCCCATGTTTCAGGCTCTATCTCCATACAAATCCGCCAGTCCGGATGCATAGCCAGCTGATCCACAATAAATTGAGTTTTCCACTTTACCGGATAATGTCCATATATCCCGCCATGATACCCATCAACAAAATAAGCTTGTTGAGAATAAACATTTGCATAAAAGAAAACAGTCAGTAATATGATATAAATTTTACTCATAGTATCCTAAAGCTATTTATCTTTGTGTTGCTCCATTCTACGCATAAATTCATATAATTTATGTTGGACAACTTCTTTATTATTTTCATATTCCGGAGATATCCAATCAACGAGTGCCAGCAAATTCTGATTTTCTATAAATTCTTCCTTCAGCCTTTCGTTGTTTTCCACTTCTATGAGAAACTCTGTTTTTTCATCAGAAGTAAATTCATCCGCAAAATATTTATTCAGACAATTCTCCATATACACAGTCCTTTTTTATCAAAGAACGATTATCTCAATAAATACCCCTAAAAAATACCGATAAATTCATTAAAAAGTTATGCAGCCAATGTCACATTGAGTTTTGCTCTCAACTTTTTTAGTGCTATTCCCATCTGACATTCCACTGTATTTACCGAAATGCCCAAACGTTCGGATATTTCCCTATACTTCAATCCTTCCATGCGACTTAACAAAAATATGTCACGACATCTTTTAGGCAAACTATTGATAGCATCCCGTATCAGGTTCTCCATCTGATTTCTTTCTGATATATCATATACATCAAAACGATCCAAAGATTGCAATTTCAGATTCAACTCAATCTCAAAAGAAGCCTTCACATTCTCGACATACTTTTGCTCGAATACTTTATGCTTTAAATAATCCAAACATTTGTTTCTTACAAGCCTGAAAAGATAAGCATTCATATTCTCAATATGATTCATTGACTCTCTCTTTTCCCATAAGTCTGTAAACACATCTTGTGTTATGTTCTCAGCCTCCTCTTCCGACATCACAAATTCTTTTGCAAACCGAACTAGTTTGGGATAATAAATAAGATACAATTCTGAAAAACTCATAGTTGTGTGTTTCTTTAGATTAGTATTCAGTTATCAAAAATCTTGTGATGCAAATATAGAGATGAAAAAAGCCTACTTCTTAATGGAAGTAGGCGGGAAAGTAAACGTTTTAGAGATTAATATGTGTATATAAATCTAATAATCAACACTTTAAAAAGATTTCATTTTTTAGTTTTGGTAAACCGGATAGAATCATTTTTGAGACAAAGAACCAAGCTTTTTTACCTCCTCCTCAAAGATATTACTATCAAGAGTCGACATTCTCTTCACTTTACTCTTATAATTATAGATTGTCTGCACAGAATAATGCAAAAATACAGCAATCTGTCCAACATCGGTAATTCCTAACCGTATCAATGCAAATATGCGTAATTCTGTATTCAGTTGGTCCTTTTCCAGTTTATAACGCTCCTCCGGTTTCAACAAAGAATTGAACTTTTCCACAAAGTTAGGATACAAATTAAGGAACGCTTTATCAAAGTTATGATAAAGTTCTTCAAGTTCCTTTTCAAAAGGTCGGGAGGATGACTTATATAAATCATCAATCTGTCCGGTCTTGATTTTCCTGTTCACATTCTTCCTGTACTCATCGAGTTTATTAATATAAACGGCACATTGATTCATAAAATACCCCACATATTTTTCCTTGATCAGATTAGCTTCGTCGAGATTCTTATTCAGCCCGACCAGTTCCTCATTCATAGCTTTAAGATGCCGTTTAGCCCGGGATACAATTTTTGTTTGTTTATATGTAAAATACAGGGTGATAGCAAGAGCTACCACAAACAAGCTAGTCAGAAATATATAGAAACGGAGGTTCTGCTTTTGTTTTTCCAACCGGATCAAGTATGTATTTTCAATAATCGGATGGATGCGGGCAATTACTGTATTCTTAAAACGAGAATTATAAAAGATGGCATCATCCAACGCTACTTTAATATAGTTATAAGCCCTATCTATATCTCCTTTATGATATAAATTAACTGCCAATGTCAATAATGCCTCATTCTCTTTGACAGCCAGTTTTGTATCTGTCATAGCAGCCAGCATTAGAAACTTTTCTTCCAGTGCATAATTCCCAATCAACCGATAAGCCCTGGCAAGCCCCATAGCCATCATAGCATATCCATGAGATGCCGGCTCTTGTTTATCATATATCTCTGTCAAAATCAGAAGAGCCTCTTTGGTACTTCCCTTATCTTGAAGCTTCACAGCTTTTTCTTTTCTATATTCATCCGACTGGTCAAATAAGATGCTCATCACAGTATCCCGATAAGCCTCTTTTTCCGATATATACTCGTTTGAAAACCGTACATCGTCCGTGTATTTAATGAGATTTTCATAATAACGTATACGATTCCAGCAATACAAAGCTTTCAAATGATCGGGTAAATCCGCACATTTTATCGACTTAAAAATATCATTTGCTTGAATAAACAAACCGGATAAGGAATAGACAAAAGCCAACCGGAGCTGCTCTTCCAAAAGATATTCTTTATTACCGATCGTTTTTGCTATATCAATATTTTCATGAATGTATTGTTCTGCCGAGTCACAGACAAAAGTCTCATATTGATGGATAATCTCTTTATTTAAATTATATATATCCTCCAACGAATTAAGGCCAACCTTCTTTTTCTTTAATTCTTTTATGGTAGCTTCTTTTTTCTGGGTATATATCAAACGTTCAGAAATCACTTTGTCTAACACCTTCAACAAAGAATCATTCTCACTATCTGCATAGAGGTAAAACAAGGAGTTTAGAAGGAAAAATATAAACCAAAGTGTGCGTTTCATAATCATGTATTCTTTCTTAATCTGCAAAAAAATGTATTTTCTTTGTGTAATTCGCAAAAAAGAGCGTAAATCATTCTTTTTATTGCATCTTTTAACAAATGAAGATGGAGAAATTACCCCATTCTAAATGATATTTGTGAAACCATGCTGACTAAAAAATGAATCTAAAAGATATGGAGTTAAAAAAAGCTTTTTTGCCATACGGACTTTGCAAAAAGTATAAATATTAGTTCTATATTTGCAGCCGTTAAAGGAGAAAGATGAAACAAAGCTTAAAATTCGGACTACTTTTAGTGTTGGCTTTGCTCATCCATTGCGCAACTAACGGAGCAATGGAAGATATGTGCAAAGTTTCCTCCCCGACTTATCGGCAGGAGAAATGCTATGTATCACAAGATCGTCCGATTCAGGATGCTTTGGAACGTCTTTATAATCTTTATACGACTCAAACCTGTGATATGAGTCATACAGACGTCGCACATGTTCCGACAGATAAAAGCATGTTTTTGTTAATCGCTTATTTCTGTGACCATTACAAACATCAAAGTCCACCTTACCCTGTCTCATCCCATTCTCCTACATACTATTACGATCCTATCTCCTATTATATATATGGGTTGAGAAAGATTGTCATTTAGCCTACAGTACAGTAGACTCTTTTGCTCGTCATTTATTACAGTTGGTTTTATTCTCCATAGGGCGAATAGACTAATTGCTTATTTCTATATAATATTCAATCTAAACAGCTATTGAATTATGAATTTTACATTTTTAGTTGTTGTTTTACTGACAGCGCTTGCTTTTGTCGGTGTAGTAATAGCCCTCTCGCGTGCTATCTCTCCCCGTTCATACAACCTGCAAAAGTTTGAGGCTTATGAATGTGGTATACCGACACGTGGTAAATCATGGATGCAGTTCCGTGTAGGCTACTACTTGTTTGCCATCTTATTCCTTATGTTCGATGTCGAAACAGCTTTTCTGTTTCCGTGGGCGGTAGTTATGCGTGACATGGGACCACAGGGACTTATTAGTGTTCTCTTCTTCTTTATCATTTTAGTTCTAGGTCTTGCTTATGCCTGGAGGAAAGGAGCTTTGGAATGGAAATAACCAAAAAGCCAAAAATAAAATCTATTCCGTATGATGAGTTTATCGACAATGAATCATTGGAAAAGTTGGTCAAAGAACTTAATGCTGGAGGAGCCAATGTTGCCCTCGGAGTACTTGACGACTTTATCAACTGGGGGCGCAGCAATTCACTGTGGCCGCTTACCTTTGCAACCAGTTGTTGTGGTATCGAATTTATGGCACTGGGTGCCGCGCGTTATGACATGGCCCGCTTTGGGTTTGAGGTAGCACGTGCCAGTCCGCGTCAGGCTGATATGATTATGGTATGCGGAACAATCACCAATAAAATGGCTCCGGTACTGAAACGACTTTACGACCAGATGCCCGATCCGAAGTATGTGGTTGCCGTAGGCGGATGCGCTGTCAGCGGAGGTCCTTTCAAGAAGTCCTATCACGTAGTGAACGGAGTGGACAAGATTCTTCCGGTAGATGTATATATTCCCGGATGCCCGCCACGTCCTGAAGCATTCTATTATGGCATGATACAATTGCAACGCAAAGTGAAAATAGAAAAGTTCTTTGGTGGAGTAAACAGAAAAGAGAAGAAACCGGATTATTTAAGAAATGAAGAATGATGAATGATGAATGAAGAATTCGCATGCAACATCCCGGCAGATTTTTCATTCTTAATTTTTCATTCTTAATTTAATTTGATTTATGCAAGAAATACAATTTATAGCTCCTGCAGCGTTACACGACGAGATGCTGCGCTTGCGAAATGAAAAACAGATGGACTTTCTCGAAAGCCTCACCGGTATGGACTGGGGAGTAGCCGATGAGAAAGACGCTCCGGAAAAACTCCGCGGTTTAGGCGTAGTCTACCATCTGGAATCTACCATTACAGGCGAACGGATAGCACTAAAAACAGCGACAACCAACCGCGAGCTACCGGAAATTCCGTCTGTCAGCGACATCTGGAAGATAGCCGACTTCTACGAACGTGAAGTTTTTGATTTTTATGGCATCACCTTTGTCGGTCATCCTGATATGCGCCGGCTCTACCTGCGCAACGATTGGATCGGTTATCCAATGCGTAAAGATAACGATCCGGAAAAGGATAACCCACTGTGCATGACCAATGAAGAGACGTTTGATACGACGCAAGAAATAGAACTGAACCCGGACGGAACCATCAAGAACAAAGAGACGAAACTGTTCGGCGAAGAAGAATATGTAGTCAACATCGGTCCGCAACACCCTGCTACCCATGGTGTAATGCGCTTCCGTGTTTCTCTGGAAGGTGAAATTATTCGTAAGATTGATGCGAACTGCGGGTATATCCACCGAGGCATCGAGAAAATGAATGAAAGCCTCACTTACCCTCAAACATTGGCTTTGACAGACCGTCTGGACTATTTGGGCGCGCATCAGAACCGCCATGCATTGTGTATGTGCATTGAAAAAGCCATGGGCATTGAGGTCAGTGAACGCGTACAGTACATCCGTACCATAATGGACGAGTTGCAACGTATCGATTCTCACTTGCTGTTCTACTCTTGTCTTGCTATGGACTTAGGAGCGTTGACAGCATTCTTTTATGGATTCCGTGACCGCGAGAAAATTCTCGATATCTTTGAAGAAACTTGCGGCGGACGTCTGATTATGAACTACAATACGATTGGCGGTGTACAGGCTGATCTTCATCCTAACTTCGTCAAACGAGTAAAAGAGTTCATTCCATATATGAGAGGAATTATCCACGAATATCACGATATATTCACGGGTAACATCATCGCACAGAGCCGTATGAAAGGCGTCGGTGTGTTAAGCCGTGAAGATGCCATCTCTTTCGGTTGTACCGGAGGTACAGGCCGTGCATCAGGATGGGCGTGTGACGTACGTAAACGAATGCCATACGGTGTATATGACAAAGTCGATTTCAAAGAAATCGTTTATACGGAAGGTGACTGCTTTGCCCGTTACCTGGTGCGTATGGATGAGATCATGGAAAGTCTGAACATCATTGAGCAATTAATAGACAATATTCCCGAGGGACCTTATCAGGAGAAGATGAAACCTATCATCCGTGTTCCGGAAGGCAGTTACTATGCAGCAGTAGAAGGAAGTCGTGGTGAATTTGGTGTCTTCCTGGAAAGTCAGGGTGACAAAACGCCTTACCGCCTGCACTACCGTGCTACGGGATTGCCGCTTGTTGCTGCAATTGACACCATTTGCCGGGGAACAAAGATTGCAGACTTAATTGCTATTGGCGGAACAATAGATTATGTCGTTCCGGATATTGACAGATAATACTTAATTATTAAAAATATATGTTCGACTTTAGTATAGTAACAAACTGGATACATGAGCTACTGCTCTCCATTATGCCGGAGGGATTAGCCATCTTTATAGAATGTGTAGCTGTCGGCGTGTGCCTCGTAGCACTGTATGCCATCCTGGCTATCATATTGATCTACATGGAGCGTAAGGTCTGCGGTTTCTTCCAGTGTCGTCTTGGACCGAACCGTGTTGGTAAATGGGGTTCTATCCAAGTGGTCTGCGACGTGCTCAAAATGCTGACCAAAGAAATCTTCATGCCGAAGGGTGCCGACCATTTCCTTTACAATCTTGCTCCATTCATGGTGATTATCGCTTCATTCCTGACTTTCGCTTGTATTCCTTTTAATAAAGGTGCGGCGATTCTGGACTTTAATGTGGGCGTGTTCTTCCTGTTGGCAGCTTCCAGCATTGGAGTTGTCGGTATCTTGCTGGCCGGTTGGGGTAGTAACAACAAATTCTCTTTGATCGGTGCCATGCGAAGCGGTGCACAGATTATCAGTTATGAACTTTCGGTTGGTATGAGTATCATGACAATGGTAGTGCTGACGGGAACCATGCAATTTTCTGAAATCGTAGAAGGACAAGCTGATGGTTGGTTCATCTTCAAGGGACATATTCCTGCGGTCATTGCTTTCATCATCTATCTGATTGCCGGAAATGCAGAATGTAACCGTGGCCCGTTCGACCTTCCCGAAGCGGAAAGTGAGCTGACAGCCGGATATCATACTGAATACTCCGGTATGGGTTTCGGTTTCTTCTATCTGGCAGAATACTTGAATCTGTTTATCGTAGCCAGTGTTGCCGCCACCATCTTCCTGGGAGGATGGATGCCGCTGCACATTGTTGGTTTGGATGGATTTAACACTGTAATGGATTATATTCCGGGCTTTATCTGGTTCTTCGCCAAAGCATTCTTTGTGGTATTCCTTCTGATGTGGATCAAATGGACTTTCCCACGCTTGCGTATCGACCAGATCTTGAATCTGGAATGGAAATACCTGGTTCCAATTTCTATGGTAAATCTATTATTAATGGCATGCTGCGTAGCTTTCGGCTTCCACTTTTGATAAATGAAAATTATGGAATATAAAGATAAAAAATATACGTACTTAGGTGGTCTGGTGCATGGCATCAGTACACTGGCAACGGGTATGAAAACCAGCATCAAGGTATACTTCCGTAAGAAAGTGACCGAGCAATATCCCGAAAACCGGAAAGAGCTGAAAATGTTCGACCGTTTTCGTGGTACGCTGAATATGCCCCACAATGAGAATAATGAACATCGCTGTGTAGCTTGCGGATTGTGTCAAATGGCCTGTCCGAACGATACAATCAAAGTGACCAGCGAAACCGTCGAAACAGAAGATGGAAAGAAGAAGAAAATTCTGGCAACCTATGAATATGATTTGGGTGCCTGTATGTTCTGCCAGCTCTGTGTCAATGCTTGTCCGCACGATGCCATCACGTTCGACCAGAACTTCGAACATGCAGTCTTCGACCGGACGAAACTTGTCCTGAAGTTGAACCACGACGGTAGTAAAGTAATAGAAAAGAAAAAAGAAGTTTAGATATGGGATCAACACTTGAAACAGTAGTATTCTACTTTTTGGCAGCATTTATTATTGCTATGTCCATCATGACGGTGACTACCCAACGTATCGTACGCTCGGCCACCTACCTGCTCTTCGTGCTCTTCGGCACGGCCGGCATCTATTTTTTGCTGGGTTACACCTTTCTGGGTTCCGTTCAGATTATGGTTTATGCCGGTGGTATCGTCGTTCTTTATGTATTCTCCATCCTATTGACCAGTGGAGAAGGCGACCGGGCCGAGAAAGCAAAACGAAGTAAAGTCTTAGCCGGACTCTTCACTATGATTGCCGGTTTGGCCATTATCCTGTTTATCACACTGAAGCACGATTTCATGCAGACAGCTAATTTGGCCCCGCAAGAAATTAGCATTCATGCTATCGGGAACGCTTTATTAAGTAGTGACAAATACGGTTATGTATTGCCTTTCGAAGCTGTCAGCATATTATTGCTGGCGTGTATCATCGGTGGCATCATGATTGCACGTAAGAGATAGGAATTTTAAGTATTAACTATCAAAATAGAGTTCGAATATGATACACATGGAATATTACCTGGTAGTTTCTACCATCATGATGTTTGCAGGAATCTATGGATTCTTTACCCGCCGAAATACACTGGCTATCCTGATTTCTGTAGAGTTAATGCTGAATGCTACGGACATCAACTTCGCCGTATTCAATCGTTTCCTTTTTCCGGGGGGAATGGAGGGTTATTTCTTTGCACTCTTTTCCATCGCCATCTCGGCTGCGGAAACTGCAATAGCTATCGCCATCATGATTAACATTTATCGTAATCTTCGAAGCATTCAGGTGCGCAACCTGGACGAGTTGAAGTGGTGATTTGTTTCATTCCCAGGAACAAGGTGTTTCATCCCTTGAAACACTTCGTTTCACACCGAGAAACAAAGTGTTTCTCACCGAGGAACAACTAGTTTCACACCGGGAAACCAAACAGAAGGTCCGAGTATAGTGATTATCAGCTATAAGACCAAAAATTAATAATAATAACTCAAGTAATTAAATAAAACTGTATGGAACTAACAATTCTAATACTCCTTCTTCCTTTCTTCTCCTTTCTCATATTGGGAATCGGAGGTAAATGGATGTCCCACCGGACAGCGGGTACAATCGGTACGCTGATACTGGGAGCAGTAGCAGTACTATCCTACGTTACAGCTATCCAATATTTCTCCGCTCCACGACTGGAAGACGGAACATTCGCCACACTGATGCCTTACAACTTCACGTGGCTTCCTTTTACAGAGACTTTACACTTCGATTTGGGCATCTTGCTCGATCCTATATCGGTAATGATGTTGATCGTCATCTCTACAGTGTCACTGATGGTACATATCTACTCTTTCGGTTACATGAAAGGAGAAGTCGGTTTTCAACGCTATTACGCTTTCCTATCCCTGTTTACCATGTCTATGCTGGGATTGGTCGTTGCAACCAACATCTTCCAGATGTACCTTTTTTGGGAGCTGGTGGGGGTAAGTTCTTACCTGCTAATCGGTTTTTATTATACAAAACCGGCTGCCATTGCTGCTTCCAAGAAAGCGTTTATTGTTACTCGCTTTGCTGACTTGGGCTTCCTGATCGGTATCCTGATTTACGGATATTACGGTGGTACATTCGGCTTCACTCCGGATACAGTATCCTTGATAAGCGGTGGAGCTTCTATGCTTCCGTTGGCTCTCGGACTGATGTTTGTCGGTGGTGCCGGTAAAAGTGCCATGTTCCCGTTGCATATCTGGTTGCCGGATGCAATGGAAGGTCCTACTCCGGTCAGCGCATTGATTCATGCGGCTACCATGGTAGTTGCCGGTGTATATCTGGTGGCACGTATGTTCCCACTTTTCATTACATACGCACCGAATACGCTGCACATGGTTGCTTGGGTAGGTGCATTTACAGCATTCTACGCGGCAAGTGTGGCTTGCGTACAATCAGACATCAAACGTGTACTGGCTTTCTCTACCATTTCACAGATTGGCTTCATGATGGTAGCTCTGGGTGTTTGTACTTCCATGAATCCGCACGAAGGAGGTTTGGGCTACATGGCTTCCATGTTCCACCTTTTCACACATGCCATGTTTAAGGCATTACTCTTCCTCGGTGCAGGTAGCATTATCCATGCCGTACATTCTAATGAAATGTCCGCTATGGGAGGTTTACGCAAATATATGCCGATCACTCACTGGACATTCCTGATTGCTTGTCTGGCTATTGCCGGTATTCCTCCGTTCTCGGGCTTCTTCTCGAAGGATGAAATTCTGGCTGCTTGTTTCCAATACAGCCCTGTAATGGGATGGGTGATGACAGTCATCGCTGCAATGACAGCTTTCTATATGTTCCGCCTTTACTACGGTATTTTTTGGGGGAGCGAGCCGCCCCGGGCAGGTTCCCATTCGGAACATAACACGCCGCACGGAAACTTGGAAGCGGCACCTTGCCGCCCACATGAGAGTCCGTTGGCTATGACTTTCCCGCTGATGTTCCTGGCAGTTGTAACTTGTGGAGCAGGATTTATTCCTTTCGGACACTTCATCAGTTCGAATGGTGAATCTTATTCTATCCATCTCGATCCGTCAGTAGCTATTACGAGCGTTGTTATTGCGATTATTTCGATTGCAATCGCTACATGGATGTACAAGAATGCCAAACAGCCTGTTGCTGATTCGTTGGCAAAACGATTCAAAGGTCTGCACAAGGCAGCCTATAATCGCTTCTATATTGATGATATCTACCAGTTTATTACGCATAAGATTATCTTCCGCTGCATCTCTACTCCTATCGCATGGTTCGACCGTCATGTAGTGGATGGATTCTTTGACTTCCTGGCATGGGCCACCAATACAACAAGCGACGAGATTCGTGGTTTGCAGAGCGGTCAGGTACAACAATATGCGTATGTGTTCCTTTGCGGTGCATTGGCACTTATCCTACTGCTGATTCTCTAAATAGTAAATAGTAAATCTTTAAATAGTAAATCATAAAGATGAATTTCTTATCCATATTCGTACTTATCCCCTTATTGATGCTGGCCGGACTTTGGGCAGCACGAGGAATCAAAGCCATCCGGGGGGTTATGGTTACTGGCGCATCGGCACTTCTGATTGCCTCCGTCGTACTTACATTCCTGTATCTGGGAGAGCGTAGCGCCGGAAATACGGCAGAAATGCTTTTCCGTGCAGATACGCTTTGGTATGCCCCGCTTCACATATCTTATTCAGTAGGTGTTGACGGAATTTCGGTAGCCATGTTGTTATTGTCTGCTGTCATCGTATTCACCGGTACATTCGCTTCCTGGCGCCTGCAACCGCTGACGAAAGAATATTTCCTCTGGTTCACCCTGTTGTCTATGGGAGTATTCGGATTCTTTATATCCGTCGATTTGTTCACCATGTTCATGTTCTATGAAATTGCGTTGATACCGATGTACCTGCTGATTGGTGTATGGGGATCAGGACGTAAAGAATATGCAGCCATGAAACTGACCCTTATGTTGATGGGCGGTTCCGCTTTCCTATTGATCGGTATTCTCGGAATCTATTTCGGCTCGGGAGCAACCACCATGAACCTTCTCGAAATTGCACAGTTGCACAACATACCTTTTGCACAGCAATGCATCTGGTTCCCGCTGACTTTCCTCGGCTTCGGTGTATTGGGCGCCCTTTTCCCGTTCCACACATGGAGTCCTGACGGTCACGCTTCTGCCCCGACTGCCGTATCCATGCTTCATGCCGGAGTATTGATGAAACTGGGAGGTTACGGATGTTTCCGTATCGCCATGTATCTGATGCCGGAAGCAGCCAACGAACTTTCCTGGATATTCCTGATACTGACAGGTATCTCTGTAGTCTACGGAGCCTTCTCCGCTTGCGTACAGACCGACTTGAAATATATCAATGCTTATTCATCCGTATCTCACTGCGGACTGGTTCTTTTCGCCATTCTGATGCTAAACCAGACAGCAGCAACAGGAGCAATCCTTCAAATGCTTTCACACGGATTAATGACAGCCTTGTTCTTTGCTCTGATCGGTATGATATATGGACGTACACACACACGTGACGTTCGCGAACTTGCCGGTTTAATGAAAATTATGCCGTTCCTTAGTGTATGTTATGTGATTGCCGGTCTTGCCAACCTCGGTCTGCCGGGATTAAGCGGTTTCATTGCTGAAATGACCATCTTCGTCGGCTCTTTCCAGAACAACGACGTATTTCACCGCACACTGACCATCATCGCCTGCTCTTCGATTGTGATTACCGCAGTCTACATCCTGCGCCTGGTAGGTAAGATTCTATACGGAACCTGCACCAACAAACATCACCTCGAACTGACCGACGCAACTTGGGACGAACGTGTAGCCGTTATCTGCCTCATCGTTTGCGTTGCCGGACTAGGTATGGCTCCTTTCTGGGTTAGCCACATGATTGGTGAAAGCGTATTACCGGTTGTCTCACAACTAATCCCCTAACTCATAAATCATAATTCTTAATTCATAAATAAACAAGATGGATTATTCACAATTTCTAAATATGCGAGAAGAGCTGTCGCTCATAGCTGTCTTACTGCTGCTATTTCTAGCTGACCTCTTCATGAGTCCGGATGCACACAAAAATAGTGGGAAAGCACGCCTGAACACTATGTTGCCCGTTATTCTGATGGCTATCCATACGGCTATCAACTTGATTCCGGGAACTGCTACCGATGCATTCGGTGGTATGTATCACTATGTACCGATGCACACAGTTGTTAAATCGATCCTGAATGTCGGTACACTGATTGTTTTCCTGATGGCGCACGAGTGGATGAAAAGAGAAGACACTTCATTCAAACAAGGAGAATTCTATGTGCTTACACTCTCTACCTTGTTTGGTATGTATCTCATGATTTCCGCCGGACATTTCCTGATGTTCTTCATCGGTCTTGAAACAGCTTCTATTCCGATGGCAGCATTGATTGCCTTCGATAAATACCGTCACAACTCTGCCGAAGCAGGTGCCAAATACATTCTGACAGCTCTTTTCTCCAGTGCATTGCTGTTGTTTGGTCTGTCCATGATCTATGGTTCTGCCGGGACTCTTTATTTCGATGACCTCCCTGCCCATATCGACGGAAATCCGTTACAGATCATGGCATTTATATTCTTCTTCACAGGAATGGCATTCAAGTTGTCACTGGTTCCGTTCCACTTATGGACAGCAGACGTTTACGAAGGCGCTCCGAGTACAGTTACCGCTTATTTGAGTGTTATATCAAAAGGATCGGCAGCATTTGTTTTATTGGCTGTCCTTATCAAAGTATTCGCTCCAATGATTAATGACTGGCAGGAAGTACTTTATTGGGTAACCATCGCTTCTATCACTATTGCAAATATATTTGCTGTCCGTCAGCAAAACCTGAAACGTTTGATGGCGTTCTCCAGTATTTCGCAAGCGGGATATATTATGTTAGGCGTTATCGGAGGCACAGCACAAGGCATGACGGCATTGGTATATTATGTATTAGTGTACGCTGCCGCCAACCTCGGAGTATTTGCCGTTATCACTATCGTGGCATTACGCAGTCAGAAATTCACGCTCGAAGATTACGCAGGACTTTATAAAACGAATCCTAAAATCGCTCTCTTGATGACTCTGTCTCTGTTCTCATTGGCAGGCATCCCTCCGTTTGCCGGATTCTTCTCTAAGTTTTTTATCTTCATGGCTGCTTTCGATGCAGGTTTCCACTTGCTGGTATTCATCGCATTGGTAAATACAGTGATTTCGTTGTATTACTATCTATTGATTGTAAAAGCAATGTACATCACTCCTTCCGACAACCCGATTCCTACTTTCCGCAGCGATCGTTGCACAAAATGGGGACTAGCACTTTGCACATTGGGTATCATCGGACTGGGTATTGCAAGTATCGTATATCAATCTATCGATAAACTGTCGTTCGGAATTTAAACGGACTACACCTTTTCACCAAAGAAACGGTCTTGGTTTCATGTCAGTATCAATCGACATCAAAACCAAGACCGTTTCTTCTATATAAAAGCCGCTTTTATTAATGAGGAAGGAAGATATTCACCTGCCTTATTACCACTCTACCGGGCACAGTTCATCTCTTCCGTCACGATCACTCCGGGAATAGTAAACCAAAACCTTGATCCTTTTCCTTTTTCAGAATCAACGCCAATCCGCCCACCTAATTGTTCAACGATGCTCTGACAGATAGAAAGTCCCAATCCTGTACCGTGTACAAAAGAATTAAGCTTCACAAAACGCTCAAAGATATGTGGCAACTGCTCTTTTTCAATACCGATGCCTGTATCTTCAACATAGAATTCCAATTCGCCATCTTTTAGTTTATATCCCACATGAATACTACCTTCAGAGGTAAACTTCATTGCATTGTTAACAAAGTTAGAGATCACCTGATGTATACGGTTACGGTCACTAATGACATGACAAACCGGAAGATGATCATCAAACACCAGTTCCACCTCTTCTTTCGCTTTCATCCCCATAGAGCGGACAATATCCTCACATAACAGATTTACATCTACATCTCCGTTAGTAAACTCAAATGTACCCGCTTCAATCTTTGACAAATCGAGTATATCTGAAATTAATTGCAACAAAAGTTCATTATTCTCACGTACAATCTTAATATACTCCTGACGTTCTGCCAGCTCTTCAGTTTCTACCAGCAAATCGGAGAAACCGACAATGGCATTCAGCGGCGTACGGATTTCATGACTCATATTGGCAAGGAAAGCACTTTTCAAACGATCCATCATCTCTGCTTTATCACGTGCCTGAATCAATTCGGCTTCAGTCTCCTTCAATTCTGTAATGTCATAATTGATACCGATGATTTCTATTTCATTTTCTTCCGGTTTATAATTGGTGACCATCACATTACTGCTGACCCAATTCCATTCGTTCTTCGTTCCGGGACGACGAATACGCATCTCCCCTTGGAAATGCCTCCTTTTTCCGTCTCTGACTCCATCATAAAAATCAAGGAAACGCTTACGGTCTTCGGGATGCATTTGGCTATAAACTGCTACCACCTCACTCAAAGGAATATCTTCCTCCTCACCTAAATTCTTATACCACTGTTTTATAGCATAACCTTTGCGGTTCAAGAGATTCAATTTAGCATATCCTACTTTTGCATAATCGGATATCATCAAGAAGAAATTCTCAAAATCACGAATACGGTTCATTGCATCAATACGCTCCGTATTGTCAATGCTTATTAAAATATATCCGCTGAAGTTGCCCTCATTATCATATAGTTTACTAACCTTCGAATATAGTTCTATCACATTAGAACGGCTTGTCTCATAATATCCTCCTGCTTGCTCAAAAGAATAATTAAGTCTGAAATCTACTAAATCTTCATTCCGTACACGATCACGTATGTTCTGCGGCACATTCGGATTATCAAAGAAGTTAACTCCGATCACATCCGACTTATTCACTACACCGAATATCTCCAAATCCTTATTATTCAGGTCTATCAAATAGCCATCCTTATCGTAGATCTCTACTCCTGCCGGAATATTAGCAAATATGTTCTGAAAGAGCTTCTCGCTACGGTCCAATGCCCGGTTAGCTTGTACCGATCCTGTAGAATCGAGGAACAAACCGACTATTTCATCTTTTCCGGGAGAATAAATAACCCAATGCGTATACCGTTCCGTTCTTGGAAAATATTCATCTTTCTCCCTATAAGAATTACTATCCAGTATCTCTTCCAGAAAATTAAGTTTTTGGAGATAGTCAGGATGCTTTTCAGATGCCAAAGAACCAATATACGACTCCAAAGGAAGCCCGAAAAAGGTTGAACTGACCTCATTCGCATCCGTCACCCGATAATCGCAAGGTTTATTATTCTCGTCACGGATAATGGACATACGTATATATCCCATCGGCATAAAATGAAACAGATTATTTAGGAAAGTCTGTTCACGGATTACCTTGTCCTTAGTTTTACGCAACTCGATACAGATATTTATAATATTTCCCAATGAGGAGAACCATTGAAAATCTTCATTACTCCAGTCATGGTAGGTCTCAACCAAATCAATCCCCATATATCCCCAAACGCGGTCGCCTGTCATCAAAGGAGTCACCATTAACGATTTGATTCCCTGAACTACAAGAATCTGATATTCATCAGGAGCCTCTTCTAATAACTGCTCCAGTGTATTTAAAATAATCGGCTTGCCCGATAATATCTGTTCACTCCACCATTTTGACTCACTGGCAGGCATGTCCTGCAGATTGTCTATCTCTGCCGATACTCCTTCAGAAACAACTTCGTAGATACAACTATGATGGGCATAAATTTCATCGTATTCAAAAATATAAACACGACCTTTTCCATTATAAAGATTCAGAATATCTCTTAAAATATCTGCGATACAAGATTCTACTGCCTCATCACGTAGGAAACGAAGCAACGATTGCGAAACAAAATTCTGACGACAAAGCAAATCATTCACACGCCTTAATGCATCCCTTTGATCTTCCTCCTTGGGAGCCTCAACGCGCTGGATTATTCCGAAGGACTTATCACCTCCATCAACACCCGTACCCTTCTCACGAAAAGCCAGACGGGTATGCAGCCAAACCTCACCATATTTTGAATGAATCGGGAAAGTTTGTTCGTAAAAGTCCTTATGGATAGAAGAATTTGCCCGGAACTCCTGAGCAATCTGCTTGCGATAATCTTCACGTATCAGGTTTAGAAAATCCGAAGTAGAGATGGTGTCGCCGTCCAATCCCAAAAGATCAGAAAGATAATCGGAACATAAATAACATCCTGCCGTTAAATCTACTTCCCACCATCCGATTTGTGCAAGAGAAGCCATTTTTTTGTATCGCTCGTTGTCTGTTTGCATATTTTGTATCGTTGTAAAATAATAGGTTGACAAATATACGAAAAAGGTAATCACTGATACCATAAAGGAGCAAATAAAAAAGCTAAAAGAAGATTACGAAAACAAATAAATAGAATATGGGAGAATCTGTTTGTTACAAATTCTCCCATACCTCCTATTAAAAAAGATACACTTTGCTACTCTATATCTTATTTATAAGGAAGAGAAATTATATCCGCTCCAAGTGAACAGGGATGCATCTGCACCTGTATTCGTAGTTGGCTCGGTAAATGTATTCAATGTACCGTTCAGCTTATTCTTAAAGTTCAATGTATGGGTGATGCTGATGCTGGAAGCAGCATTTCCTGTACCTTTATTGTCATTCATATCAATCAAATCGATTGTACCGCCTGAACCTTTGACAAGGGCATTGGTGATCGTAGCTTTTGCTCCACGACGGATTTTAATCACATCTTGCATACGGTCTACATTATCCGTTGTATTGGCAGCATTATTTACGATTGTCATATTTTCAACCGTAAAATCCGACTGACGTAAATGATCCGAATAGTCACCATCCAAGTTACCATCTGCTTCAATGCCGCGCGGATCTGCTTCCGTACTGGTATAACCGCTTTCCCAAACGCCATAGCAGTTTTTCAATTTACCGGAATATCCTTGAGTGAAGTCGAACATGTCATCATCCGGGTTCACAGCCAACAAGTTGGTTACATTCACCGTACCGCCAAAGAATTCGACGGCATCATCCGCGCTCTCAAGAATGTAGATATTCTCAATCTTGGTACCGTTTCCAACACCGTTCAGTGTCAATCCGTTGTGCTCGATATCGGCAGTAGAGCGGGCACCGGCATAGCAGATTTTCACATAAGTCAGTGAACCGGAATTGTCATTATCGACATTACCACCGTATTTATAGTTGTTGTCGATTTCCGTCAGACCTGTATCACTCTTATTGGCGTTCGAACCGGAAATCGGAGCTTTACCATTGATAATGATTCCTCCCCAATAGCCGGATGTAGGGGTTGTTGAATTGGCAGTGAAAACAATCGGTTTATCAGCTGTACCGTCAGCATAAAGTTTACCGCCCTGTGCTACCAGCAGATAACTGCTGAAACCTTCGCGAGCCTTAATCGTTGTTCCGGCAGGGATATTCAGACGGCCTCCATTTTCAATGACTACCGTTCCGTTCAGAATATATTCCTTAGCTTCCAGTGTCTGTTCTCCGGTCAGCGTGCCGGACAGGATATTTTCGCCCACAACAATAGAGCTACCGGTCCCACCGTTGTTTCCACCATCTCCGTTACCATCACCGTCTCCGTCACTATCACTGCTACATGCAGTCAATGTAAGTGCTGTTGCCATAACGGCAAACGTCATAAAGTTCACAAACAATCTTTTCATTTTGCTTTCATTATTAGTTAATAATCTTATTTCATCACCCGGCTTAGAATGTACACGACACTCCCAGGCTTATATTTATTCCTTTCTTATAATCATTCAGTATCACCTTTTCCCCGTTTTCGTTCGCTTTGCGGCTTAACTTAGAAGAGGGATTCAACAAGTTGCGGGCTTTCAGGTTAAGCGAAAGATGCTTGTTCAGTTTGGCTTGGGACACAAAATCCAGTGTCAGTACTCCCTTCTCCATCATATCCTGATAACCCTGTGTGCCAATGGTATATATCTTATCACTCACATAATTAAGTACCAATGTATTGACAAAACTGCGTTCTCCTTTCGTGAAGTTATGCGAGAGGTCGAAATTGACAATCCACGGTGCAGCTCCTTCCAGTTGCGAGCCGGTGGTAACCGTTGCCAAAGGCATTTTTGCATTCGTGTAGATATAAGAGCCATTCAATCCCAAAGAGAGTTTATTCATTCCGTGCGCAGCATTACTCACCGGACGGACAAACAGATTCTTACGTATTTCTACTTCCACTCCTGCCACGGTTGCCTTATCCGCTATATTCTCATAAGAAAGATAACCTCCGGCGCTTGCCACTTCGATGCGGGATATTGGATTCTTAATCAATTTATAGAAAGCTGTGAGAGAAATCAACTCGGTCGGAGTGGGATTAAAGTCCCACTTCAGATCAAGGTTATAATGATCCGAAGGTTTCAGATTGGGGTTACCCTGACTGTTGAAGTTCACGCCGACATAACGGTAAGGAGATATTTCCTTTGCCTGCGGAAGCGTATATGTTTTACTAGCTCCCAGACGAAGCGAGTTTTTATCATTCAGATTGTATTTGAGATTCAAGCTGGGCAGGAAATAATCTTTTTGGATGGTATTGTTTCCTTTAGAGCCTCCACGATTCACATTGTAATCCACTTCAATATCTACTTTGTCGTATTTCATTCCCAGATTCACAATCCAACGGGGAGTAAACTGGTAGGTAGCCTCGGCATAAGCGGAATGGATATTCTTTTTCACGGTATATTCATCTAGGTTCTTTTGTATCTTGAACCAGTCGGAAGCAAAGTTTTCCTGATTATAATAATCGTCAAGCGAGAAGTCGTCCAAAGAAGAAATGCTAGAAACATGTCCTACGGTCAGGTTATACTCTGTAGCTTTGAAGTTATCATCTACGAATCGGCCTGTATATCCGAAACGGACATTCGAAATCTCTTCTATATTATCTTTCAGACGATAGACCAAGCCTGCTTTTACATTCAAGTCGTCTTCATCTAAAGTTGAGAAGTAGCGCTGTTGTGAGTTGCCCCTTAGCAACGTATAGCCGTCTTCCGCTTTAGTCAGGTTATTGATACGACGATCCGGTTCATACCCTTTCACCATATTATAGGAAGCACCTGCATCGAGACTTAATGATTTGGTCAATCCCCAGTTAGTCATCAGTTGGTTAACGATCAGCATATTGTCATTTGTTTGTTGGCGACGGGTGAATCCGAGACTTTCATAGTCGTCACTAAAAATCGAGTTCTTGCCGTTGTAATCACCCACCGACTGGGTATTGGCATGAATCATCATCAAATTATAACTGATGTGATGACGGTTCTGCATATCGAAATCCACATTGGCAAGTGCCAGCTGACTGATATTCTCCGCATACTTCTTTCCATTCATATCTTTGTAGACCGTACCGCTGGTAGTTGTATTACGTATGATTTCATCCGTATACTGATAATCCGTCGTATGTCCGGCGGTCAGGAAGAAAGAAAGCGGATTTCTGTCTTTTCCGACATAGAATCGTTTACCTCCGGAAATACTGTAACTCCGGTTTATTTGGAAATGTTGAGCGGAAGGATCTAACTTATTTCTGAAGTTCCATGAGTTTTCATCGGCAGGTTCGGTACGATTGGCAAAGCCCATGAAGTTCACTCCATCCTGTTTCAGAAAATCGGCTGCTACCGTTTGTGTATTCAAGCCACCGGAAATGCCGAATCCCAGATTACCGCTACCAATTAGTTCTTTGGATACAATATCAATGGTTGCCCCTCCGACATCGCTGCTGCCTCCCGCGTTGAATGCTTTATTTACGCCTACGGACTGAATAATATCCGTACCGAAGAAATCAAGAGAGATATTCTTATATTCCGGATCTTCGGAAGGAAGAGCAAATCCATTAAAAGTAGTTGCATTGTACCGGTCACCCAATCCACGGATAAAGACATTTTTCACTCCGTCTTGTTTAGACACTCCGGCAACTTTCGTCACAGCACCTTCTGCATCCGAAACACCTTTGCGGGAAAGCTCCCTGACACCAACAGATTGTACGGCAATGACTGCTTTTTGCTGTTCGAGCAACAGCATATTCTCATTTTCCCTATTCTTCTTAGCTACAACCACCACATCGGCAAGTTCCTGTGCATCGGTTTCCAACTCCAAATTCAGTATCACCAGTTTTCCATTCTCCACACGTACTTTACGGCGTACTTCCGTTTTGTAGCCTACATATTTAATCTCAATATCATACATACCTTCCAGAACGCCCATGCTGTTCAATTCAAAATTACCCTCCATATCGGTCACTGCTCCGGCTTGAGTTCCGAGCAAACGTATCGTAGCTCCTATCAAAGGTTCCTTGGATAGTTTGTCTTTCACAGCTCCTTTAATCTTGATATTGGCAGCCAATGCAGGAAGTACACACAACAGGCAAAAAAAGGCTACCACTGAAAATCGGATAAGAAATAGTTTTTTCATCTAACTTTGCTCTACGTTTTAATTACGTCGGCAAAGATAGAGGGTGAGCATTACAACTATAAGACGAAATAAATACAATCTATTGAAAGAGTCATTGCAAGATGATGACAAGATGTTACAAACGTATGTATTATCAATCAGTTACGCTATTAGTTTAACTTGTTTATAAGCAAATTTAAGACCGGAACTTCACTCTTTTATCTCTCATTATGCATAAAATTAATCGTCTGACTATTAATTTTATGCATATCGAAACCTAATTCTCCGTATTCGGCGAATTAGTTCATAAGGATGAATACACTAAATCAGTTTCTTTTTCTTCCGGTAGTTCTCGCGAAACTCTTTAGGCGAACAACTCTTTTTCTTCTTGAAGATCCGGTTGAAATTGGAAAGGTTATTAAAACCGCACTCATAACAAATCTCGGCAATAGACATTGTAGAATCTACCAACAACCGGGAAGCAAAGCCCAGCCGAATATCAATGATATAATCGGAAAGATTCTTGCCTGTACGCAGCTTGAAGAAGCGGCTGAATGACACATCCGTCATCCCCACCATATCGGCCAACTGCCCCAGACGTATTTCTTCCTGATAATGTGTATTGATGTACTCCTGCACTTTCTGCACACGCCGGCTGTCCGAATGAATATCTATCTTGGCAAAAGACGAACTGGACAAGGTACGTGCCTCTTCCTCAAAGAGAGAAAGTTCATACAAGATCGTCATAAATTTAATGACCGCATAAAATCCTTGCTTCTCTGAAGCAAGCGTATCCAGCAACGGATATATTTTGAGTATGGCGGACATCGGGAAACAAAGCCCTTTTTGTGCTTTATCCAGCATCCGGCGGATAGAGTCGAACTGATTCTTATTGATAAAGCTCTTGAAGAAAAGATCGGAAGAAAACTGAATCGTAATCTCCCGTATCTCTTTCGAACGGCACTCGTTCTGTTCCCAGACGTGCTCCAAGTCTTTTCCTGTTATCAACACCAAATCATAATCACCTATCACTTCGGAAGAGTCTCCTACAATCCGCCTTACTCCGGCAGCCTTTTCGGTGAAGTTCAATTCAAACTCGGAGTGGTTGTGTATAGGATAAGTGAATTCCGTTTTATAACGCTCCGCAATGTAAAAGCAATCCTTATCTGATAAAGGAGTGATTTCACGGATAATCTGGTTGGATAACGGTGTAGTCATAGTAATTACAATTTATAAGCGTTTTATCGTTTGATTAGTTTTCTATCTTTACCCCTATCCGATGCAGGTCTGCCCCCGACGGGTTTTGGAAGACACGCAAGTCGAATTCGGGAATAATGGCAAGCACATGATCGAAAACATCTGCCTGTATGCCTTCGTAGGCAACCCATACTTTATTGGCAGAAAAGAAATAAAGTTCCAATGGGATACCGGTTTCAGTAGGCTGAAGCTGACGTACCATGCAGGTCAGGTCTTGATTGACGGTAGGCAGATTCTTCAGATAGTTAGTCAGATAGGCACGGAAAACTCCCAAGTTTGTTTGCCGGCGTCCATTCACTAACACAGAGTTGTCGATATGATGTTCCTTATTATATTCTTCCACTACCTTTTCCGTTTCATCCACATAGTCTTTCAACAGTTGTATCTTCCGGTATTTTGCCAACATCTCCGGCGTACAGAAATGCACACTAGTCATATCTATATTGATAGAGCGTTTCACACGACGTCCGCCGGATTCCTGCATTCCCTGCCAGTTTTGGAAAGAATCACTAATCAACAAGTAAGGAGGAATGGTGGTGATAGTATTGTCGAAGTTACGTACTTTTACGGTATTCAATGTTACTTCTATCACTGTACCGTCCGCACCATATTTCGGCATCGTGATCCAATCGCCCACCTTCAGCATATTATTGGCGGAAAGCTGGATGCCGGAGACAAATCCCATGATACTGTCCTTGAAAACTAACATCAGAACCGCAGCGGAAGCTCCCAATCCGGTCAGCAACACCACCGGACTCTGCTTTATCAGAATACTGATAATGATGATAGCTCCTATAAAGAAGAGAATGACTTGCGCTGTCTGCAAAAGCCCCTTCAAAGGTTTGTCTTTATATTGCTCACGCGCGCTATATACCAGATACACAGCCGTGAACAAAGCACTGACGAAGCGAAGAAAGACTGCAAGGATATAAATCATGCAAAGTCTTCGAAGAAAATCAAGCAAAGCAGAGTCTGCATGTTCGGGAAAAGCAATAGGAATAGATATATAAATCAATATAGGCGCCACCATCCTGCTGATGTTCACCATTACTTTATCATTAAATACAATATCATCCCAAGTAGCTTTTGTCTGTCTCACCAATTTAGCCACGGTACGCAGAATAATCTTGCGGCAAATCAGATTGGCCAGTAATGCTATTCCAATAATAAACAATAAGATGATAAAGTTATCAATCTTATCAGCCATAGCTTCATCCACTCCCATCGAGAGCAAAGCATGATTCACTTCTTGCATCACCACATTACCTGCTTCTTCCGGTTGCCCGTTTGCCAATGCCACACTCACTGTATCAACCACTTCTTTTACTTCTTTCATAAGCAATCGTCTCTCTCTTTTTTAGTTTTTCTTTTATTTATGATCTCTGTTTCTTTTCTTCTTTATTCTTTCCTTCTTCCAAATATTCACTGATATCCTGCCGTAGCCAATCATAATGGAAGAGTCTTTTGTAGGCTACATTCTTCTTGAGCATGATTTCTACGTTCACCTGGCTGTTCTGATAACAAGTCAGTTCGTTTCTGAACTGTTCATTGTGTTCGGCCAGCCGCTTGATTTCCTGTTCCCGTTCACGGCGCAATACGGTGCAGACCGGAATCAGTAGTTTCATTACCACATTATCCATCACATGGTGTCCCTGCATATACAAGTAAGTAGTTTCCGGCACCAAGCCCAGTTCCTTAAATTCAGTCCGCAATCCATTCACCTGATTGATGTTATGGGGGAATTTCTTTTTCAACTCTGCCAACTTCTGATTAACCCGTTGTTGAAGAGATTCCAAGCTCTTCTCCGGATGCCGGAGATTGATCTCACGCAAAGAAGTATAGGTATGGAAATCGTACATGGGGAAGGTGTAAGTATCCCGTTGGCGATAGAACCATACGTTCCAGAGGAAAAGCGGATATACAATCTCGGAGTACTTCTTCAGGTAGAAGTTGAAATCTAAAATGGAACGGTCATTCAACGTAGCCTGCACACATACTTCGTGAAGGCTTTCGGCAAAACAATGATAGTTTTCAATAGCATAGGTATAAGTCTGAAAAATATACCTGCTCCGGTTGATTTTACGGGAGGTATTGGTAGCTCCCTGCAACAGGAAATCATAGTCACTGTCCACACAGGCAATCAGACTTCTCCCCAATTCGGCTGTATTCAGCGTGTTCATGAGTACCATCTTTTTTCCTTTTGCCAGGGAGGTGGCCGAAGGAAGCATCACTTGGAAATAGTGTTCGTCGTCTTCAAACTCTTCAAGCAATGTGCGCCAGAAAGCGATGTCGTCATAGCTTTCTACGTAAGCGATGATACGTCGGCGGGCTTTCTTCGGATAAAGCTTATGGGCGGCATTGAAATAAGAAGAAGTCAGATTATCTCGTAGTGAAGTTGCCATTTGTTCTATTACAGGTTACGAATTACAAATTACAGTTGGAAGAATCCTTGTCGAGCTTGTGCCCTACGGTGGTAGATATATCGCTTACTTCTGTCACGGCATCCAGCCAGCCTTCCATAATGACGGCAGGCGAATGGGTAGTCAGGATAATCTGCACATTCGGATTCAGTTCACGTATCATAGCAATCAGTTTCTGCTGCCATTCTATATGAAGGGAGGCTTCCGGCTCATCCATAAACAATACACAATGGCTGTTGTCCTGCACGAGTACGGTCAGCAGGATAACCAGCATTTGCTTTTCACCGGACGACAGTTTATAAGGGAATAATAGTTCGCCATCCTGATAGAAAGCGATATCGTTCCGTTTCCGGTCTATCTTTTTGCGTGTATAGCTGAACAGTTCGTCAATCATATCCTGAAAACGACGTTTGGCTACAGATAATGTAGCTGCTTTACGACGCTCTTCTTCATCAATGCTGGAAAGCATTTCAATCATCTTATTACCAATGTTGACCTGATAATCGAGGTAACGGCGTTGCAAGAGATAAAGCTGCCAGTCCAGTTCAGACTTTACATTCTTGTCGGCCATGCGGGCTGTGAAGTCACCCATAATCAGGGGGCGGTCGTAGCTCCGGATGACGTCATAAGGAATATAGGTTGCCTGGGGATTGTCGAAAAAGAGACGCACTCCGTTCTTCTCGTCACTTTTCATTTCACCGGAAAGTTCTTCGAGGTATCCCACCGAACGGTTCAGAATGGTAGTCTTCCCCACTCCGTTGATGCCGGAGAGGATGTTCACATCGGGACGCAAATCCCATCCTATATTAAAGCGTTCCCATAGTCCGTGTATCTCGATACGACGGATATAATTGGCTTGTTGTTCCATAATATTCAAGTTTAATCAAGGCAAATATAAACAAATCATACGATAAATGAATCACGATTACAGCAGTTTTCAATAAAGGTAACAAATAAAAAGAATGACGCAGGTAAGGTGGATTTCAGATTTTGTCCACATTACTGCGCCATTCGTATTTCAAAAACTGTTCTTTAGGTCAGAAGTTGTATAAGAACAAGTCCGGTTTCGATTAACTCAATAAGTTCATTTCTTCTTCTGCCGACGGTTCAGCCTGTCCTTCCGGCAAATCGGCTACACCGAAGTTCTTGTAATCGGTCAGTTTGTTGCCTGCGTCTTTTTCTTCTTCCGTCTTTTCCACTACTTGGTTTTCAGTTCCTTCGGCAGCTTCCTGTATATCTTCATTGACGAAAATATATTTGTAATACCATTTTTCAAAAGTATTTGCGTCGATTCCCAGTTCAGCCATCAGGTGTTCGCGAACAGCCGGGTCGATGTTTTCAGGAAGGATAGCTGCTTTCTTTGCATTGCCATACTTACGCATAGTGTTCTGACACTCTTTCTTGATGGCGGGAATTTCTTTCAACCCCATACCGATCACATGAGGCCCCAAGTCCTTGACTGGTTTGAAATATTTTAGTGCCTTCAACTTCAGATTTGGAAGAGCAAGGGCGGCAGAAGCTGTATTCAGACTAAGACTGGTGGCATCGAGAATTATTTCAGCCCCTGTCATAATACCTTGTGCTACCTGCCAACGTCCCATACCGTAACTCAAGAACTGATTGTTTACGGAATCAATCATACATTTGAAAAGATAGTTTTTTCCTCCTACGGAGAAAGAAGCCTCCTGATATTTGTAGTGAAAAAGGCTGTCTCTATAAGTTGAAATCTTATGATACAAGGTGTCACAAGACAGCAGATACCCATCAATGGTTGGATCTCCCGATGGTTCGGGCAGTTCCCAGATGAGTTCTTTTTTCTCTTTTTTCTTCTTGTCTTTCTGGGCGCTCAAAGACGTCGGATACACAAAAGCTAATCCTAACATAGCCACGAAAACTAATAACAGATGTTTGTTTCTCATGATTGCAAAGTTTAAATGTTTAATTTATAGTAGATTTGATTAGAAAACTATTTCAGTTGTCGTGCTATCTATCTTGTATGATTTCTTATCGCCATAGAAGTAGAGGTAAGGAGGAGGCGTATCCTTGAAAACGACACGGAATGAACCATCGCCCCGGGTAGTGCCCAGAGGTTTGTCATCACTATTGGGTTTCGGGTTATCGGGAGTATTGGAAGCATAGATCGGTATCCCGCCACCATTCGGGTGTCTGCCGATTATTTCCTGATATTTCACAGTGACTGTTGTCACCTTGCTGTTCATCGGGTGGGCTTTCAGTTTTTCATCCAGTTCTTCTGCACGACGTTCAAATTCAGTTGTACCGGGGGCATATTCCAGCACTTTCTTATAGCTACGGATCGCTCCGCGATAGTAGATGAATACGCTATCGGCCGTAAACCCTTCTTTGCGTTCCACTCTTGCTCCCTGTCTCTCGAATTTCTCCGCATAAAAAAGGAACTTACGGGCAGAGTTCATCTTCCCCAGTTGAGCTTCCAGTTCACCTCGTTTATCCACAGGGCAGTTTTCATGGCTACGGGCATCCTGATAAGCATTGGCGGCAGCAAAGAAATCGGCTTCTTTCTCTTTGGTTTGAGCTTTGGCGAGGAGTTCGTCAAACGAAGCTTCTTTTTCAACAATCTTCACGTTGCTGACAATGGTATAGCTATATGACTTTTTAAATTCCAAGTCACCTCCGAGGTCTACATCAATGGCATTGGAAGCTCCTACCTTGATTTTGAATACAGGGCGTTTGATGAATGTCGGTGTCTTTTTCTCTTCATCCAACATGAATTCTATGATATAAGCGTTCAATTCACCGCCTTCCTGCTTCACGGAAGAAGAGAAGTTGACATCGGCCACCGGAACAGCCTGTCCGTCGGAAAAACACAACTTGCCGTTACACTCTATATCCAGCTTTTTCATGGCAGACAGGAACGTGACTTTGGCAGCCTTCGACTGCGGGAAGAGTCCGTCATTGTTCTTTTCAATCGTTATGAAGTTCTCATTGAACGTCCCCACATAGCCTTTCCCTTTCCGCAAAACAAGCATAAAGTCTTTCTGTCCGACGGGTAGCCGGACCAAAAAAGTGGATTTTATGAAATTATCCTCATAATCTTCGGGAAAACTATAATTAATGGTATAGCGGTAAGTCCCGTCGTCATTCGTGGTTCTTACTCCTTTTTCCTCTCCCATATTATGAGTCATCGCCAGCTTGTCGCTATTAGAATGGATGATAATCTTCACCTGATTGGGACCGGCTGTAATGGAGGGGTCTTCTTTGGGTTCCACAAAGAAAACTCTTTGCGCATTCGCCTTCATCCCTATCACTAACGCACAGCTTAGTAATAATAGAATATGATAGATTCGTTTCATCGTACTTTTACAATTATAAATCAATTACGAAATCACCGGGAGTGAAAATATCTTCCTGGGCTATTTCTTCCGTGTGATTATCATTCATCCAACGAGGCTGCCAGGTACGCACATGAATCTGTACCTGATCCTTATCGCGGAAATCCCACAACATAAACAGATAACCGTCATCTTTATAGCCACTGCTGTTGGCATAAAGTTGATGAACGGTTACTCCGTAGAAACCTTCCATCTTCGGGTTAGGGTGTTTTACAACCTTCACATCGTCGAAGCGGACATTGATCCACTTGTTTGCACGAAAACTTTTTTTCAGGTTGTTGATATATTCCTGCTTGCCTTGTTTCTTGTAAGTCACTTTATTATAAGTAATTCCTGTGCCATCAGTTTTCTTGACTTCGGTCACCGAACCTGTGATAATCAATGCATCTTCGCTGAAGATATTATCCAGAAATAGAATATCCTGTTCGTTGTAAGCTGTACGGAACTGCTCTACGTAGGAAAGGATTTCCTGGCGACGGGCAATCTCGGTCACTGTTTTACCTTTCTTCATCACATTCTGATAAACAGTAGTGCTTAGTGTAAAATTGAAACGTGTGATGTTTCCGCTTGCGTCATAGTTAATCACAGCTTCCTGATATTCATCATCCAGTGTCTCGCCCACAGGCTTAATCATTAGAGGGATCTGGCGAACCTGATACCCGTTTCCGTTACGGATACAGGATTGCACGACTTCCGAATCATCACAATAGAAATGTGTATTCTCCCATAGCGCGCTCAATCCGCGTTCTGCCGTATCGGTCAGTCCTAAAGATACCAGATTCAATGCTCTGTTTTCTTTAAATGCTTTATTGATTTCTGTCAGCAATGCGCTGGTAGACTTTTCCATCTTTGCCTTTAAGCCGGCATCATATAAACCGTCAGCAATTTCCAGTTTCACAGCATCCTGGGCTTGCACAGGTAGAGTCATCAGTGTACAAACTGCTACCAATGCCCAACTCAAAATTATACTTTTCATCTTCTTCTCTTTCTACTTATGTTTGTTATTTAAGAATGAACCAATAAGCTCCGCAACCGCTAAAGACAGCAATATCCGTAGCCTCTTTCGTCCGGACGTCATTCAGCTCTTTGTCATTCTTCTTCACCACTCCTTTTACCTCACCCGTACGGGTATAGAACAACAGATAACATTGTTCTGCCACTGTTTCAGGGGCATATACGCCATACGAGATCCGATCCTGTTCTTTAAGCGAAGCAAAAACCTGCTTCATCTCCGTCATCGTTTTTGCCGCAAGAACCTGATTCAGACTCTCTTGTTCGGGATTGATCTTTTCCACCGTCGAAACCATTTTCTCATCTTTTGTAGACTTCTTGGCGGACTCTATCTTGATCGGTTCCGATATTTCAGACAAGGGTTGCAAATCGGCTCCTTTTTCCTCTTCACTCAACATGATTTGTCCTTCACCATAAATGAGGACAATCTCATTTTTCTTTACGTATACAAACGCGCGAGTTCTCACTCCACGCTTCATATCCATTCGCTGGGTACAGGTATTGATGTCTTGCAAAACAACTTGTTTCACTTCACCGCTTTTCCGTTTACTGGCTACCCAATCATTGATTTCACTGACTAACAGTTCTTTGGCTTGCTGAATGGCTTCTTCTTCAGTAGGCATGGTAGCCTCGGCAGAAAGATAGGACTGCGAACGCTTGATCTTATTGATCTGCGCCTTTGTTTCGGCTTCACTCTGTGCCATCAGGCTGCAATATGCTCCGCAAAACAATAACAAAGTAATTATCTTCTTCATTTTACTTTAATTTGCCTTTTTGGGGTAGTATTTACCCAATTAAGTTCTTCAAAAAGTGACGAGATATTGTGGGTGGGGACAAACAAGGTTATATCGCCTTCTACCGTCCCTTTCTCTTCGCTTAGGAGGGAGTTGGGAATTTCCACATTCATCACATGATTATACTTCAACACAGTATTCACCGCAAAGACATATACCTTTACCGTATTGGTTTCCAACGCTTCAACGCCTACGTAGAGAGCGCAGCCCTGATTACGCATATAGGATATCCATGAACGGACGGGAATTTCCATCTGTTCTCTTTTCAGTCCATATTGGCGTACGGTCATGCGGATGGAGACATTGCCAGGAGTGTCTTCACTAAGAAATAGATTAAATACGCTCTCGGCAGGATGATCCATGCTGAACACCGGACGAAGGGCGCGTTCCTTTTCCTCGAAATAAAGATTCCCGTTGATTTCTTCAATATAATAGGTATCTCCCGTTTTCACATAATAGTCTCCCGCCAACTTTTTAAGTTCCTTCCGCACGGGTTGCGAAGAGGATGGAGTGTAGCTATAAGAAGATAATCCTTTCACAAAGTCGGCTTCCAGCTCCTTCAGATTCTTCCCGGTCAGCAATTGGCATGAAGCCGGAAAAGAGAGTTCGATCAAAAGGAAAGACTCATTGATAAGAGATACGATGTAACGGTTTTCCTTCTCGGAAAAGTTCATCGATGTCTGCTCGTTGATGAGATTCAGAAGATCCATACTCCCTTGTGTAATCCATACGTTATCACGCTCCATCTGCGATTTTCGCTCGGCAACGGACATCTTTTGCAATTGGGTCAGATACCGTTCTGTAAAATCGTAAGCTGCCGTAGCAAAAGGAACATCGGAGGAAATGGAAACAACCGTCTGACGTAGTTTCCCATTTCCCCATTTTCCTGTTTGCTGTCCCCACACCGAAAGCGGGAACAGCAAAAGAACTATGTAGACTATTTGAGTAGACGGATTCCTCATTACGGAATGATTACCTCTTTGTTTCCATCGCTCTTATACCACGTACCGGTAACTAGGTGACCGTCTTCAAAGATACCGACCACTTTTTCACCTGCATTAGCTTCACGCTTCTTCACGTCGCGCGGTTCTATAACATGGGTTGTCTTAAATGTCAATACTCCATTTTCATCATTCATCAGGCCATTCTTCATACGTCCTTTGTAAACTGCATAACCGAGGTCTTTCGTTACGATACCGCCTGTTCGGCTGTTATTGCTCCCTCCTGCATTGCTCTTATCAGAAACAACGACTTCTACCTGTTCTTTGGTATCCGAACCGTCTGTTTCAGCTTCCATTTCAACTTCTTCCTGTGGTTGATTAACCACTTCAACAGAGCCCGGGTTTGTTCCGCCAATCGGGTCGCTTCCTTTCTCTCCACCGCTAAGAGCGATTCCAATGCCCACACCACCAAGGATTACAACAGCTGCGACAATACCGCCAATCAACTTTTTGTTAGGGCCTTCTTTAGGAGGCGGAACCATACGCAACGGTTCTTTACACTCTTCGCATACGAAGTCTTGTCCGGCTCTTACTTTCTGTACTTCTTTACTTTCACATTTAGGACAAGGGGTTCCTTCTCCATTCTTGTCACGATTGGTGCAGATACCATATTTGTATCTGTCGCGTTCACTAGGTCTTGCCATAATTTTTATTTCTTATTAATTATTTCCAATGCTTTCTTTGCTTCAGCGCTGTATTGCTGATACTTGGGTGATGTAGGACTGGAGCACTCCTTACTTACATAATCGCGCATCACTACCTTCACACCTTCTACCATAGCAGCACGGTCACTCATCTTCAAATCCGGGTTCTTCAATACTTCATCTACCTTTTCTTTGATAGTATCCAACACTTCTTCCGTCAGGTCTTCGCTGGTCAGGAGTTCTGTAAACTGGGATGCGATAAGGGTTACCATTTCAGCTCCCCATTCGTCGGCAGTGACAATACACCAACCCTTTTCTTCCCGTTCGTTTTCACGCACAGCAAGAATATTGTTTGCAGCAGCCACGAAGAAATAAGGGATAAAGTCTTTCGGCGATACCTTCTTTTCTCCCATCAGGTCCGGCAATTCCGTACCGTCACCTTCGCTGTGAAGCAAGATACGGGCTTCTTTAGCAGCCAATTCATTTTTATTATTCACCATATCGTTATACGCACGATCATAAGAAGGCAACCAGGCGATAGCACGCATCGGGAAACAATACCGGATGGAAATAACCGTTATTTCATTCATCCGATCACTGGAAGTATTGAAGTTGATTGTACTTCCCGGCGTAGCATTTCCGAAAGCACCTTGTAATGCGGCTTTCAGTTTATTAGAGAATGCTTTGAGCGAATCGTTTCCTTCATCAGTCGGCATCGAAATCAAGATTGTCTTGCGATTGATTGATTCGGGATGAGATACCGGGTTTTCGTTATTATTCAACGCTTTCGAAAGTTGCCCGTCATCCAGTTTCAGGAATGTACCGCTCTGATTGATGACTGTAGAAGCGAAGTTACGAATATCTGTATCCGTAAGCAGTACCTTTTGCAACTGTTGCAGCACGTTCAGCCCTAAAATCTTGTCGTTCTGATAATCCTGATCGTGTTTTTCACGAATCTTCGGACTCAACTCCGTATCGAATATATCAAAGATAGCATCTTCGGAAGTAGTGGCAGCCAGCTCGCTGAAGTGGGCATAATTACGGTTGCCTGTAATAGCCTTACGGATGTTTCCCGACCAGGTTTCCTGTTGGTTCTTATCCAGGATCAATGCCTGTTCGAGCTTGAGCATTTTCTCATCTTCACTGACTTCTACAATAGCACTCGACAAATCGGCTATTCCTTTGGTGTTCTTATTACGGTCGGCAATACGTTTTTCTGCAGCATCCATTGACACCAGCAACACACCGATGAACTGACTTACTTCAGCACTGAATTCTTCGAACGCAGCACGTAACTTACCCAGCAACTTACCTTCAAATTCATAAGCAACACGTTGGGTACGCAACGTATAGAGATCTTTCATTATCATCTGATGATCGGAGTAGAGACGGGGGGAACGTCCGGTAGCACGCTGCAACAACGACAAGTGATTATAGTCGTAATTGTTAGCATCCGCATCGTCCTCATTCACCTTGATCTTTTCATCCACTCCGGCAATATCAGTTTCGATCTTCTCTTTGCGGTCTTTTATGTAAGTCAATACAGTATCACAGATATTCAGCAAATCCTCCAAGGAAAGGGTGCCCTCATACCATTTTGTATATAGATTCTTCTCTATACGTTCAATAATATATTGTGCCTGTTCCTTCAACAACTGGTCGTTGCTCTTGTCCTGATAGTAAACTTCTACTCCCTGTTTATTACGGAAAGCATTCTTATACGTATCCGCACAGATACTTTCAAGGAATCTCAATGGTTCCGGGTCTACCGCTTTGGCATCATCATAAGAATAGCTGTTGGTAATATCACTCCAGAAATTTTCTATCTTACTGCAATACTTATCTGTATCGAATATCTTCTCTTCCAACATCAAATGACTATCATCCAGCAACCAGTCGCGCAAGTTCTTGTCATTGATATACAACTCACGATAATCCTTACGAACCGATTCCTGCACAAAGCCGAAATCATCCTTGAAGTTATTATATTGCATTTGCCAGAGAACACGTTCACCTACAGTATAAGTGATATGTTCCAGTATTCGTTTTTCGGGATAAATAATGCGTTTGATACCGAATGTATTGATTGCTTTCGTACGGGCACGTTCCTTATCCGTCCCTTTCGACTTTTCGCTGTACTCCACACAAAAGTCATTGATATTCTCCAAGCTGAAAGAACGCAGAAGGTCATCAGTCGTACCATGCTTCTCTTCCAGAAACAGACGGAAATAAACGGTATCCGCCAACAACTGTGGCAATTCTGTAAACGAATTGACTACCACGCCATTTTCATTCACATTAGAGTAAAGCATCAAACCGAACTGCTTATTAGGAGTAAAGTCCAACTCTATCTTCTCTTCCCCACGAATAACGTCCGAAGGAACAAAACGTCCGATATTCAGCGCACTCAACTCTTTCAATGCAGCATAACCATTCTGATGGTAGCGTCCGGCCTGACATCCGGTAGGAATATCCAATTCAGGCACCATGGCATAAACCATAATGTTAGCATGCTTATAAGTCTCTTGTGCACGGGTTTGAGCAACAACATCAATAATAGCACCTGATCCCGTACCACCGGCCAAACCAGTAAAAATATGAATATTAACCTCATCTTTGTTGGTCAGAGATTTCACTTTATTGTACTGCCCCTTCAAAGCAGAAAGATACTTGTTGCAATTTGCAGCAAAAAGAATTCGTCCTGCACGACGTTTCTGTCCGGCAGCTTGCCCCACTTCCCCCAACGTATTCTTCATTGAAGCACCATTCTTCACAATAGTCTTCAATCCGGGATAATTGGATACATTATCCAGAATCTGTTTCAAGTCCACCGACTTAATATCCACAAACTCACTTTCCGTAAACGAAGCATCCTTCCCCATCACACGGAAAGAAGGATCACCCGGCGTCATCATCTCACGCGTAGAATCGACATATACAAAACCGATAGACAGTTTGTCTCGTTCTTCATCATTGGGAAATTCCTGATAAATGCGTTTACGAATGGCCTTCAGTACTTTACCGCCTGTACCGCCTACACCAACCAAGATGTGGTTAGGACTTTTCGGGTCTAATGTTTCCATAATATCATTTAGTATTTATAATTGTTTTCTTATAATCTTTATCTGCGCCGCGGACGATGCGAACGGCTCGTATGCTGCGTAGTCCGATGACGGGTAGAAGCTGATGCCCCTCGTTGTCCCTGTCGATTACGACCATTTCCTGTCAATGCTGGCAAGGCAGCCACCACGAAACATATCATTACTCCGCCTAATGCCCATGCCGCACGTCGCCACATAAAGCCATTGATGATGCTATTAATAAGAGAAAGCGCCGAGGTTTTCTGATCTGATACTTCGTCCACTTTCGTTCCGACTTTATCAAGATAAGGTTTTAAAACAGGATAGGTCGTTTCAATATTATTCCAATCGACCTTTCCACTAACAGTATTACTTAGGCCAGTAATGTCTTCAACTACTCCTTTTACTTTTCCGGCACCAATAATTGCCGTAAACTGAAAGGAAAGAAAGAAGAGAAGAAAAAGTCCCATCAATCCAATCAACCACTTTGGGGTGTCCATTAGTTCATTTATCAGATACACGACAAGAATCGTAACTACAATTCCCGCCAGTATTCCCCCAAAGAGCGTAACAATAAAAGGTTCTTCGTCAAATTTGGTGGTAATCTCTTTTTTATTTCAACTGTCTTCT